>JAPPFO010000119.1:0-5954 GCA_028875175.1 Chloroflexota bacterium
GGCCTCATTCTCGTCGATACCAAGTATGAGATGGGCCGTGACGAGAACGGTGAGATCCTTCTGATCGACGAGATTCACACCCCTGACTCCAGCCGCTACTGGATCGCCGACACTTATCAACAGCGCATGCGCGAGGGACAGGAGCCCGACAGCGTCGACAAAGAATTCCTGCGGCTGTGGTTCACGGCGAACTGCAATCCGTACGAGGACGAGGTCCTACCCGCAGCGCCGGACGACCTTGTCATCGAACTCTCACGACGCTACATCTACCTCTACGAGAAGATCACCGGTCGCTCGTTCGAGTTTCCGGGGGCGGACCAACCCATCGAGACGCGTTTGGCCAGCAATGTTCAAGGAATCTCATGACGGTGTACGGGTGTTCGGAGGGTAACGGGTACCAACGGTGAAGAAATACATCCTCTTTGACCATGACGGGGTGCTGGTGGATACCGAATTCTGGTTTTACAAGGCCGGAGAGCGCGCCCTGGCTGACATTGGCTTCATCCTCGATAGAGACCAATACCTCAGAGACATGACCGAGGGCATGGCCACCTGGGCCCAAGCCATAGCGGCAGGTATTGATGAGGAGACCATCAGCAGGCAGCGTGAGGTGCGTAATGCTTACTATCAGGAATATCTTAGAACAGAAGACATCGAGATCGATGGTGTCCTGGAAACGCTAGACGTACTCGCATATGAGTACAGGATGGGCATCATTACTACCTCCAAGCCAGATGACTTCGCCTTAATTCACAAGAATCGATCCATCCTGGACTACATGGAGTTTTATCTGGCCAGGGATGACTACGCGCGAGCTAAACCACATCCCGAACCCTATCTGAAAGGGCTCCAACGCTTTGGTGCAATTTCCGGTGAAACGGTGGTTGTTGAAGATTCGTCGAGAGGGTTGAATTCGGCAGTAGCCGCGGGTATTGACTGCATCGTGGTTGCCAACGCGTTCACTGCATCTCACGACTTTTCCAAAGCAACTGCCAAGGTCGCTACGATTAGGGAATTGCCATCTACCATAAGGGACCTAAAGACTTAGCCAGAGACCGACCCCAGCGTTTTTGAGCGAGCGGTCATGAAACAGGCGCTGGTCAGAGAAGCGATGTTGGCGTCGGGTTGTCGATCATGCCGAAACCATCAGCCGGCGCCCGGCTGCGCGTAACCGACGGCGGTTGACGGCGCATTCAGGGCCCCAGACCACCGCTGCCCGTAAACGGTCGTATTGAGCCAGCGCCCCTGCCCGCGTCGACTTGACAGGCGAGGTGCGAGTGTGTAGTGTTTAGGAAACATGACGCAATTCGGCGCATTCGTACAGACGGCGCGACGAAGCCTGCAAGAGGGCGACCGCCGGTATTCGTTGCGGCAGGTGGCGAAGCGGATCGGGGTGGAGCCGGGGTATCTGAGCAAGATCGAGCGCGGGCAGGTGGCGCCGCCGTCCGAAGCCGCGACGCTGAGGCTTGCAAAGGAACTGGACGAGGACCCAGACGTGTTGCTGGCGCTGGGCGGCAAGGTTTCCAGCGACCTGCAGGAGGTCATTCGCAAGCGTCCGCGGCTGTTTGCACAGCTGATCCGCGAACTGCGGGATGCGCCCGACCACGCGGTGCTGCGCCTTGTGCGCGAGGTGCGCGACGGGGATTGGTAGGGCACGACATCAAAGGCATTCAACGGACTCGACTGCCGGTGGGCAGTTTTCGACTCGACGCTTTCAGATGGCTACGAGCCAAGAGGAGCACGAAGGAATGATCACGCTCGAACACGACCGCCTAGTCTTCCGATTTCCGGAGGTGCACCAGGACGCGCGCTGCGCGATCGCGTTTCAGCGGACATTGCGGATTCCGGACGACGGGCTGGACTACCCGCTGCCGCCGGGGATGGGGAGTTTCCCACTGCGGCACGTGGACGACTACGCCCGTCGCGTCCCTGAGGACTGGCTGCGACGCGGCGGGGTACTGATGCCGATGCACCAGGCGGAGGCGATGTGGATCAACTTCCACTGTCGCGGATACCCATTTGCCGTGAAGATCGCGACGGGCAAGATCTGCGCGCTCACGGGCGAGGGGTGGATGAACCACCTGAACACGGATCCGCAGGACTACGCGGTGCTGCCGGAGCAGCCGTGGCTGGACGGGTATTGCGTGGCCAAGGGGATCGTTCGCCAGTTCGTGGCGATGCCGCTGGGGCAGGGTTACACGGTGGAGGAGCAGCTGACGGGCGAGGCCGAGCATGGGGGGTTGCAACTCATTGTGTATCCGATGAAGGCGGAGCGGTATGAGGAGATGATGTCCGTCGTCTCAGCGGGCGCCCCGCCGGACGAATTCGTCGCCTATGGCCCAATCAAGAGCGAACCGATGGGCCTGGCGCCGGGTGGGCGGATGCAGCAGGAGGTCTACGAGGATGAATACGGGTTGGACGCCTGGGACCAGCGGCATGCGAGCCGCTGTTTCGTGACGATCGCCAACTCGGTGCAGTGGATGGCGCTGACGGGCGAGCGCCCGCCGACGGAGCCGCCGTCGCCAGGCGAATATGCGGCTGCCGGCCTGCCGTGGTTCGACTATTTCGTCGAGGACCTTACGGCGCTTGAGGAGACGGAGAAACTTCGGGGGATTGCCAGCGTGGCGCAGTTGGGCGCGGCGAACGGGGAGTCGCCGTTGCCGGAGAACGAGTCCGTGAGTGCCGATCGAGTCATTCCGCTTCGACGGCGGGTCTCGAACCAGGTGCGGGAGATGTTCGCGGATTCGACCTTGGCGGGTTAGCCGGCACACAGCCTGGACGCCCCATATTCTCGGTCGTCAACCAGACCGGGGAATCGTGGAGATTCTTCCCGGGCGCGTGGGCGGATCGGGGTCGTCGGATGTCTGGTCCGACGACCGCCGATCGCCGGCTAGCCGCCGATGGGTCCTGGCAACTCCTTGACGTAGAGATCCTGCTTGGCGTACGGGATCTCGATCCGCTCGGCTGCAAAGCGGCGGTAAACCTCGGTGTTGAGCGCGTCGGTAACGCGTCCGCGAAGGACCGGTTCGTCAACCCAGGCCAGCAGTTCCAGGTCCAGCCCGGATGCACCGAAGGTGCGAAAGCGGACGCGAGGCTCGGGGTCCTCGCAGACTTCCTCCTGGCCTAGAGCCACTTCGAGCAGCACCTGCTTCACGCGGTCGATATCGGAACCGTAGGCGCAGGCGACCTGGATACGGATGCGGTGCTTGGGGTAAGGGCCGCCGGTTTCGTTGATGACCTTAATGTTATTCATCACGGCGTTTGGAATCGTGATCTCTATGTCATCGCGGGTGAGCAGCCGGGTGCTTCGCAGTCCGATGTGGGTCACCTGGCCCCGTTCGCCTGTATCCAGGACGATGAAATCGCCAACCCGATATGGCGCGTCGGTCAGGATGAGCACGCCGGCGAAGAAGTTGGCGACGGTGTCACGGGCCCCGAGCCCGACTGCGATTCCCAGGATTCCCGCCGAGGCAAGCCAGGCCGTCACGTCCAGCTCCCAGACCTGCAGCAGGAAATAGGCCGCCACTCCCGCCAGGAGTACGTTGTTCACGTTTCGAATGAGCGGCATGGTGTGCGGCCCGACGAAGCGGAAGCGCTCCGGGCTCCGACTCAAGCCTTCCAGGGTGATCCGATTCAATCGAATGGTGAAAGTCAGGCCGACCAGCACGGCCAGCGTCCCGAGTACTCCGAACGTGATGGTTCTTGGCCATCCGTCCGGCGCCAGGAGATTCGCGGCCACGCCGAAGCCTCCCAGTAACACGAGCAGGAAAATGGGCCGGTGCACGGTTTCGACGAGGCGGCTGTAGAAATCGCTCTCGGTCCTGCGGGCCCTGCGCAACAGCAGCCTGGTAGTGATCCAGTCGACCAGTTTGGCGGCAATCACACTCGCGAGCACCACGCTCGAGGCCAGAATGCGAGGGTCAACCGCAGTCAGATCGAAGGCTGCGATTTGGCCGAAGAAGTCCTGGATCCACTGCATTGGTCACCTCCTTGTCTTCGTGAAGGGAGGTTACGATTTGTTGTGGTGGGAGTTTCGGGGGTCAGTTCAGGTTCGCGCCGCTCCGGTCTCGCCTTGCCAGATTGCAGGCTGGAGTCGGCGGGGCGCCTACTCGCAAGACCGGTGCCCGGGCCGCTAACGCAGCGGGCAGGTGACCTCGCGGAAGTTGGACGAGTCATTCGACGCTGGTATTCTCGCTTCCGTAACGCTTGCGCGTCGTTTCTTGAGTTCGACGCGCGAATAGTGCGCTTCTCTTCACGCTTTTCCGACGTTGTGGAAGCGCAAGGGAGAGGGGGGGCAGATGCTTCCACGTTCAGTAAGCCGACGGCGGTTGTTGCGTGCCGGCGGCGGTGTCGCACTTGGCGCTGCCGGCGCCGCCATCCTGGCCGCCTGTGGCGAGACGCAGGTCGTCGAAGTCGAGCGGATCGTCGAGAAGGAAGTTCCGGTCGAAACGATCGTCGAGAAGGAAGTTCCGGTCGAGACGGTCGTCACCAAGGAAGTGGTCAAGGAGGTCGCGGTCGACCGGATCGTGACCGTCGTGATCGAACAGCCGATCGGCAAGCCGCGCGTGCGATTGCGCGGCACGGGACCGCTTGGAACCGCGGAGACCGGCATTTTTGACAAGCTGCTGTCCGAGACTCAGATCGAGCTCGACCACGTTGAGCAGCCGTACGCGGCCACCTATCAGAGTCTGCTGATTAACCTGAGCCAGGGCGGATCGGCGTACGACATCGCGTCAATGGACGACCCGTGGATGCCGCAGTTCACGGAATTCCTGGCGGACATCACGCCGCTGTACGAGGGGTTCGGCTGGGTCTGGCCCGACCCGGACATGATTCCGGCGATCGTGAACCTGGGCGACTGGCCACCGGGGGTGTACGGCCCGCGGGCGGTTCCGAACATCGGCAATATCCAGAGCTTTGCGTACCGGGCCGACGTCATGGAGGACCTCGGCGTTGAGCCGCCGAAGACCTGGGACGACGTGGCCGAGTATTCGACCAAGATCACGGGCGACATGGCGCCGGACCTCTACGGGTACACCATTCGCGGGCAGCCGGGGAACCCGGCGATGACCAGCTTCCTGCCGATCATGCGCGGCTTTGGGCGCGACGTGATTGACGGCGACCTGAACCCGCAGGTGAACACCGAAGAGGGCCTGGCCGCGCTGGACATGGTGGTGACGCTGAAGAACCTGGCGCCCCCAGGCGTTGAGAACATCGGCCACCACGAGCTGGGCAAGCTGATGTACACCGGCCTGGCGGCCATGTCGGGCGACGTATGGCCCGACCAGCTGCTGAAGATGTACACGCCGGACCTTTCATCGGTGGTCGGCAAGATTGAAGTTTTGCCGGAGCCGGCTCAGCCCGGCGCGGACCACGCCAACATGACGGGCGTGTGGCTGTTCGGCGTTCCGCAGGGCAGCGAGAACCACGAAGCGGCGGCGGAGGCGATCCACTGGCTCACCCAGGCGGAGAACCAGAAGGAGAACATGTACGCCAACAACTGGCCGCCGGTTCGGTTCAGCCTGATGGACGACCCCGGACTGCTGGCGGACTTCCCGTTCCTGGCGGGCATCAAGAACGCCGCTTCGGTGGCCGTACCACGCCCGCGGACGGAGCACTACTCCATCGTCGAGGAGATCGTTGGCCGGCACGTGTCGGCCGTGATCGCCGAGCAGGAGTCGGTGGGCGACGCCGCACGACTGGCCGACGAGGAAGTCCGAGTGGCGCTGGAAGAGAAGGGCGCGTACTCATAGGGACGCAACGTCGCACGATTACAGGGGTCGCGCCGGCCTAGCGTCGAGTGATATCCACGTGATCGTGGAGTTGGTTACGCAACCAGGCACGGGCCTGGCGGGGCTCACGCATGTGAGTTCCGCCAGGCCCCCAGCGTCACCTAGGGCGCGGCGGCCAGCATTCGGGCCAGTGTCATTTAAACAAATTAACCTGCCCACGAT
>JAPPFO010000119.1:5964-8732 GCA_028875175.1 Chloroflexota bacterium
CCTTCGGTTTTTTTTAAACCCTGTTTTGGGTTTTTTTTTGCCCACACCCCGCCGGGGGGGGGGGGGCCCAAAACCCCGCCCCCCCCCCCGGGCCCGCTGCGTCACGTCGGGCGCTGCGGCCAGCTTTCGGACAAGGCACTCGTGCTTAACGTCCTGCGCCGGAGGCGCGGCGGCGACGTGCAGGCGATTGCCAACACGCCCTGGTGGGAGACGCACCTCCGGTTCTTCTTCATAGCGCCATCGCTCGCGCTGCTGGCCGTAATGGCAGTCTTCCCGGCCATCATGAGCTGGCGGATGGCCTTTTCGCGCGTGACCTTCAAGCTTGGCGAGCTCGAAATCGAGCCCATCGGCTTCAGCAATTTCACGAAGGCGTTCAGCGACAACCTGATCATCGGTTCGACGGTGCGGACGGCCGTCTGGGTGCTGGTTGTCGTATCCGCGGAGATCGTGGTTGGCCTGCTCATCGCGTTCCTGATGAGCAAGTTGCACTCGCGGGCGCGGATGGTCTTTACGGCGGCGCTGATCATTCCGCTGGTGCTGCCGCCGGTGAGCGTGGGCGCGGGCTGGCTGGTGATGATGGACGTGAACTTTGGCGTGCTGAATTACTTGCTGAGCCTGGTGGGGATCGAGCCGCAGTTGTGGCTGGCGGACGACCGGACGGCGCTGCCGTCAATCATGCTGATCGACATCTGGCAATCGAGCATGTTCGTATTCATCCTGATGTACGCGGGGATTCTGTCGCTGCCGCAGGATCCGTATGAGGCCGCCGCCATTGATGGGGCGTCGCCGTGGCAAATCTTCCGCGATGTCACGATTCCGCTGCTGCGGCCGACGTTCGTGGTGGTATTGCTGCTGCGAACGCTGGATGCGGCGCGGATCGCCGACCGGATGCTGGCGATGACGCGGGGCGGTCCCGGGTCATCGACCGAAACGGTGACGCTCTCGATCTACAAATATGCCTTCATCCACTTCAATTTCGGTTATGCCTCCGCCTTGTCCGTGATGTTTCAGGTCGTGTTGATCATTCTGGCCACGTTCTACATCCGCCGGATCCTGCGGACCTAGGTATGAGGTAGCCATGGTTGGTGAACGCAGCGCGCCGCTTGTCCTGAGCCGCCACGTGCTGATGCTGGGCGTGGTGCTAATGGTGCTGGCGCCGGTTTACTGGATGCTGATGATCGGCCTGAAGACCGAGGCGGAGTTCTCGCAGATTCCGCCGACGATCTGGCCGCAGGAATTCACGCTGGAGTGGTTTGAGGCGGTGGTCGGCAAGCGCGGGTTCGGCGAGCAGATCATGAACAGCATCATCATCGCGGCGATCGCGACGTCGATCGCGATCACGGTGGGCAGCCTGGCGGCGTATGGGCTCTCGCGCTTTCAACTGCCGTGGGGCCTGAACTACCACATCCTGTTCTTCATCCTGACGGTTCGCATGTTTCCGCAGACGGTGACTGTGGTCCCCCTGTTCATCTTCTTTACGCAGATCGGCCTGATCGACACCCACCTGGGCATGGGGCTGGTGCATTCGATGCTGGAGTTGCCACTGGCGGTGTGGATGATGCTGGGGTTTTTCCGCGACATCCCGCGCGATCTTGAAGAAGCCGCGATGGTGGACGGCGACCATTGGTTGGGGGCATTCCGCAAGGTCATCGTTCCGCTAGTCCGTCCGGGACTGGCGGCGACCTCGATCCTGATCCTGATTGCGTCCTGGAACGAGTTCCTCTTTGCGTTGATCCTGACGCGGACGGAAGCGCAGACGCTGCCGATCGCGGTGGCGAACCAGATCACCCAGTTCGACATTCTCTACGGACGCATGATGGCGGCCTCGGCCATTTCGATCATCCCGGTCCTGATCTTTACGCTGCTGGTCCAGCGCAACCTGATCCGGGGCCTGACCCTCGGTGGAGTTTCCGGAGCATGAGCGACTCAACAACCCGAACGCCTTCACTGCCCGTCACTTTCGAGAAAGTGTCCAAGCACTTCGGAAGCGTGATCGCGGTCGACGAAGTAGACCTGCACGTGCAGGAAGGCGAGTTTATGGTCCTGCTGGGGCCATCGGGCTGCGGGAAAACGACGTCGCTGCGGATGATTGCCGGCCTGGAAATGGCGACGGCGGGAACGATCATGATCGGCGATACGGTCGTGAACAAGGTTCCGCCGCGGGCGCGGAACGTGGCGATGGTGTTCCAGAGCTACGCGCTGTACCCGCACATGAAGGTGGCCGACAACATCGGGTATCCGCTGAAGATCCGAAAGACCTCAAAAGCCCGGATCGGCGAGCGGGTGAAGGAAGTCGCGGAGCTGCTGCGGATTCCTGAACTGATGGATCGGAAGCCGCGCGAACTGAGCGGAGGCCAGCGGCAGCGGGTGGCGCTGGCCCGGGCGATCATCCGGGAGCCGAACGTGTTCCTGTTTGACGAACCGTTGTCGAACCTGGACGCCGAACTGCGGCAGGAGATGCGCGGCGAATTGAAGTACCTGCAGCGGCAGCTGGGGACGACGGCCATCTACGTGACCCACGATCAGGCCGAAGCGCTGGCGATGGCCGATCGGATCACGGTGATGCGGGACGCGAAGGTGTTGCAAGTCGGGTCGCCGATGGACATCTACGACCGGCCAGCGAACGCGTTTGTTGGGCACTTCGTGGGGAGCCCCGGGATGAGCCTGGTTTCGGGAACGATATCGAGCACGAACGGCTGGGTTCGCATTAATGTAAATGGGTTCTCCTGGGAAGTCGCCGGCGACGCCGCCACGGCTGTGTTGCGCCG
>JAPPFO010000170.1:0-8252 GCA_028875175.1 Chloroflexota bacterium
TAACACGGTCGCGGAGGCTACGGTGTTTCACGTTGACCTTGCGTCCCATGCCGCGCATGAGGCCAGGGCCTTGGAGTGGCTGAGTCCCGAAGAACGGGTGCGTTCGGGTCGCTATCTGCATGCCGGATCCCGACGCCGGTTTGCCTTGTGCCGAGCGGCTCGCCTGTGATGGCCAACAGCTCACGTTCGGCACGTCCAGCTATGGCAAACCGTTCGCCCAGGTCGATGAGATGCCGAATCCAATCAGTTTCAACGTCAGCCACGGCGGCAGCCACGGGTTGATCGCCGTCGCCCCGCACGGGCGCCTTGGCGTGGATATTGAGGAACGCACCTCGCGCGACGACCTCAAGAGTCTCTCGGACGCAGTGTTGGGTCCGAACGAAGAACGCGAATTTGCGCTGCTTCGCGGGAATCGAAGGACTCACTTCTTCTTCCGCATGTGGACGATGAAGGAAGCCCTCATTAAGGCGCTCGGTGTAGGCTTTTCGCAGGATCCGGCGAAGTTCGAAGTGCCATTGGCAGTTCGTCGAGGCGCCAAAACTGGAATGCATAGGTTTCCCAACCTTCCACAGACCGAGTGGCGCGTCGACGACCTGGGAACCGGTGACTTCGCGGCCGCCGTCGCAATTGAAGCGAGCCCGCGGCGCAGCCAGATGTCGAGTGAGTAGACGCGAACTAGACTCTCCGCGCCCATCATTGACGTTTCGTGGACCAGTCGTCATGCATTCGCGCACTTACGCTCGTTCACAGGTCTCCGGCCGAAAGAAGTCCAGGCTGTGACCACAGACTCGCAACCCATATGGAAGGTCCCCGAGCCCCTTGCAGTCCGCCAGGCAGACGTTGACGACGACACGGTCGTGATCCTGCGGCGACACGGCAACCCATCGGGCCCGCGCCTTGTCCTCAGCCACGGGAATGGCCTCGCGATCGACCTTTACTACCCGTTTTGGTCACTTCTGGCCGACGACTTCGACCTCGTCGTTTACGACCTCCGGAATCACGGCTGGAATGCCCTCAGTCCGCTCGAAGATCACAATGTTCCCACCCTCGTCCGCGACCATGACCGGATCCTCGAGGCAATTGACACGCATTTCGGGGACAAGCCTAAGACCGGCGTCTTTCATTCGGTGTCGGCGTTGACAACGCTGCTCTCGCCGGCGAAAGGTAGTGGTCTTTCAGCGCTTGTCCTGTTTGATCCTCCGCTGTGCAGACCCGGCGCCAGCTATGAGGAATTCGATGCCGCCGCCATGCGAACCGCAGCTATGACCAGGCGGCGCACCGAGCTGTTTCAGTCGGTCGACCAGTTCGCTGACCTCCTGAGCTTCGTGCCGACCTTTTACCGTTCGGTTCCCGGCACCTTCGATCTTGCCGCCCGCACGACGCTTCGAGAGCGCAAACAGCGGGACGGCTACGAACTGCGCTGTCCGCGCGATTACGAAGCGCAGATCGTTGACTACGCCAGCGCCTTTGCCGTGCTAGTGGACTTCGACGCTTTTCGCTGCCCGATCAAGGTTGTTGGAGCCGATCCGACCTTGCCCTACTCATACCTGCCAACCTTCGATCTGAGCCACGTACTCACGGTGGACTATGACTTTCTTCCGGAGACCACCCACTTCCTGCAGCTCGAACAGCCTGAAGCCTGCGCCGAATCGGTGCGTGAGTTCCTTGACCAGCTTGGCTCTGACTGACCCTCGCGCGCGAATTACGGCAAGGCGTCGACCCTGACGGTAACGATGTCCAGGCCGTGATACTTCTGGTGTCGCACCGACGACGCGTAGTGTCGTAGCAGCCGGAACGATATCTCTTCTGCATCTGGCAGTTCATTTTGCTCGGCCAGGTATGCGAGCCGATCTGCCAGGTTTTCTTCGTCCGAAGTCGCCACAAATTCCAGCTCGACAGACCTGCCCTCCGGGCTCGCGCTAAGCACCAGGCGCGATGCTGGAGTCGTAGTCTCGTCGCCTGCTGGTTGGAGCAAGCTCGACACGGTCTCCTCGCCCGCCGAGCGCAGGCGTTCGGTCGAGGCGTCATCCCACTTCATCGATGTGGCAACGGCGTACAGGAAGGAGTCGATTCGCGGAAGGTCCGAGGTATCCAGTCGCGCTTCCAGTCGTTGACGCTTGGGCTTCGTGAAATTGAGAAACACGGTGAGACCAATTGCGGTGGCAGCGCCGGCGGTGATTCCGTTGCCGAGCAGCAGACTCCATGGAGGACCCACGATTCCGCCGAACACGTCGTTCTGATCGAAGCCGACGCCCATGGCAAAGCCGAGTCCGACAATGAGGGCTGTCTGAGCGTCCATGCCACCCCGCGTAACCGTGCGAAGTCCCTCAACAAATAGCATCCCGGTTGCCAGCAGCAAGAATGCCCCCATCACCGGTTTGGGAATCGTGAGCAGCAAGCCCGCAAGCTTCGGAAATACGGCCAGCAGGATCAGAATCGCCCCCATGGCGTATCCGACACGACGCGCCGCTACGCCGGTAAGCGAGATAAGCGACACGCTGGACGACGAATAGGCGGTTGTTGGCGGCGTTCCGGCCAGTCCCGAGAGCAGCATGCCCAGGCCACCCGCGTACAACGTCCCCTGGATGAGCCGAAAGTCGGTGGCCCGGGCCTGCCGCCGGCCGACTTGCTGTACGACCACTCCATCGCCGATGGCCTTGATTGCCTGGACTAGCGTTACCACCAGGAACATCGGTAGGAGCGCCAATATGCTCGGCGTGAGCGTCAGGTCCAGGCCCGGAAACCCGAGGGCCGGAATCCCGATCCACGCCGCGCGACCTAGCAGTTCGAGCTCGTAGAGACCGAATGCCGTCGCTGTCAGACAGCCCGCTCCGATACCAATCAGCGGCGACCAGATGCGCCACAACTGAGGACCACGCAGCGCCAGCCCCACGGTAACCGCCAGTGTCACCGCCGCTACCAACGGTCCTGCGAATGGCGCCGCGTGCTGCGGCACTTCCTGTAGCCGGTCAAACGATATGTGCAGCAGAAGTACCGCGATGAGCATCAGGACGGTGCCCGAAACGGCAGGCGTAATGATCCGCCGCAACAACGGCAGCCAGGTCCCTACGGCGAGGAAAAAGAACGACGAGAGTACGACCAAGCTGGCGAGCGCCGCCGGTCCGCCCTCGGCTAACGCGATAACGGAAATTGCGATGAAATTCGGGGTAACCCCGGTAACCAGAACGTGGCTCAGACCTACCCGCCCAAGCCGTGCCGCCTGCAGGATTGTGACCAGCCCGCTGACCATCAACGCCACGAAGACAGCCCACGTCAGGTACTGTTCATCCTGTCCTGTCGCGAGGGCGCTGACAGCCACCAGCAACACGATTGGCGCGAGCACCAACAACACGCCTTGCGCCCCGACCCCCACGGCCACCAACGGCGGACACGGCTCGTCGGGCTCATAGCGGATTGTGTCGTCTACGTCGACGGATCCCACGACCGAACCTCCAGGCCGAACATCCAATCGTCACGCCGCTGCCGCCAGCCGTGACGTCCGGGGTTAGACACAATCAACACACTGCACATATTCGAGTGTGCAATCCATCCTGCGACAATCTCACAGCGGCTGCGCCTCGAATCATATCAGTGCTCGGCTAAGTGAATCCTCAGCCACACTATTGAAAGCAGCATCAAATGACTCTGCCGATACTCTCGCCAACGCGCAGTCTTCAACTCTCGCTCGATCCGATGCCTATCCAACATGCGCTTGGTCGGTGGCGTAAGGCATAAGTCACTCTGACGTCACTTCGCTCGATTTTGTCCAGACACTCAGCATGGCTCGACTGGACGAAGATGCCACATCTTTACAGAGGCATTCATGATTGTTCAATCTTCGGAAATATATCGCCACTGACTTCTAGCACTCTGATCGTTACACGAGCCATCATATCTATTCAAATGCCACTGCTATTTGGACTTAAGATCGGTGCGCAGTCATGATCTCGATCTTATTTCTTCGATATGGCTGTCACTACAACCGCTTCTCTAGCAAGACTGGACGGTGCATTGCGCCTGGAGACTGAACGTCTGTTACGCTCTGGCACCATTCGGCGGCGTTCAGATCCCGACTCTTAGCCGCACCCTATCGAGTGCCAACTCCTATGATTGCCAGTGCTCGTCGGTCGGAGCCGACTCAGTCAGTATGAGTTGTCTTTCATGCACGACCCTCGGTCGGTCAATAAGCCCTTAGGTCAGCCGGATATAATGGTCAGTCGTCCCTGCTGGCCTACGGATGCGACGTTGACCTGTCTTCGCCTGTCTAAGCCACGATGATGGTTGAGAAAGAACCTGCGTTAGCCACCCGTTATCCGTGCGGCCGCGGAATGCGTCTGTTTCGGTTAATCTGGATTCTCGCAATCATCGTTGCCACCCTAGCAATTGGATGGCAGTCGGCTGACGCCGCACGCGGGAATACACGGAGCGTCTTGGTCATCGATATCGATGATCAGATTGATCCGTTGTCCGTTGACTACATCTCGCGCGGACTCGACGAAGCTCGCAGCGAGGCGGCATCGCTTGTGGTCATACGGCTGGACACGCCGGGAGGCCTCCTCCAGTCCACCAGGGAGATTGTCGAGCTGATGTTCGAATCCCACGTGCCGAACGCTGAATACGTCGCGCCCGCCGGAGCACGAGCCGCCTCGGCGGGGACCTTCTTGTTGGCCGCGTCAAACTTTGCCGTCATGGCGCCTGGAACCAGCGTCGGCGCAGCATCTCCGGTTGGCTCGGGCGGCACGGAACTGCCGACCACACTTTCTCGAAAGGTGAGCGAAGGAACCCAGGCGTTCATTCGCAGCATCGCAGAGGTTCGCAGACGCAACGCCGCCGCCCTTGAGGTCACGGTTTCGAAAGCCGTCGCCTACTCGGCACAGGAGGCGCTCGACATCGGCATCGTCGACTTGGTTGCTCCGGACATGCAGACCTTACTCAATCAGCTTCACGGTCGCTCCGCGGAAACGGCCGGAGGCCGGGTTATAGTTTCGACAGCCGACGTCACCGTACACCGGACAAGTCGCACGCTCGTCGAGCGAGTCGTCGAGGTCCTCGCTAACCCCAATGTAGTCCTCGCTCTCTTTCTGATCGGCGGTTTGGGCGTTCTCGTCGAACTGTCGTCTCCGGGACTGATTGCACCGGGGACAGTCGGCATTATTGCCTCCACCTTGGGACTTGTCGGATTCCTCAATCTCCCAGGTAGTTGGGGAGGTCTACTGCTGATAGCTATTGCTCTTGGTTTGTTCTATGCCGAAAGCGTCGCACCGGGGTTTAGCGTCTTCGGGGCGGGTGGAATCGTCGCCCTGCTGTTTGGCTCGATTTTCCTCTTCGGGAACTACTTCAGTCCCTCGGACTTGCCGGAGCCAAGTTATATGGTAAGTCCGGTCATGATTGCAATCACAACTGCAGTCGCGGTTGTTGCTTGGGTGCTCTTCATCCGCTTTGTCAGAGCCGAGGGCGGAACGTCAGGCGGATTCCAAACCGAGGAAGAGATGAGTCTTGAAGGAGCTTGGGGTGTGGCCACGTCCGACCTGGAGCCATCGGGCAAAGTCAGGGTGGCCGACCAGGAATGGGCAGCGTCGACCGATCCCGGAAACTCTATCCGCGCCGGTGATGAAATTCGAGTACAAGGAGTCTATGGTCAGGTGCTCAAAGTCGAGAAGCTCTATCAGAAACGCAGGCGTTGAATCGGGCACAATGAAGGCCCGAACCAAACGACCCGGAGGACACCGATGGCGGGCTTTCACACAGTAGGCCCCAACCACGCGCTGATCGTCTCAGGCGGCAGCACCCAACCCAGGCTCAAAGTCGGCGGCCGGATGTTCGTGCTGCCCATCTTGCAGAAAGCACAAATCATCTCGCTGGAAGTGATGACCCTCCAGGTCAACACCGCCAGGGTTTACACCAAGGAAGGCGTTTCGGTTTCCGTCGATGGCGTGGCGCAGGTCAAAGTCGGACGCAGCGAGGAAGCCATTCGCACCGCGGCTGAGCAGTTTCTGGGCAAGACCGCGACACAAATCGCCGAAGTCGCCCTGCAAACGCTCGAAGGTCAACAGCGCGCCATCCTGGGAACGATGACGGTCGAGGACATTTACCGCGATCGCGTGGCGTTCGCAGAGCAGGTGCGAGATGTCGCGGCGACCGACATGACCAACATGGGCTTGGAGATCGTCAGCTTCTCGATCCGCGACATCCAGGACGAGCAGGGGTACCTCGAGGCCCTGGGCGTGCGCAGGACTGCGGAGGTGAAGCGGGATGCGGCAATTGGCGAGGCGCAGGCCGAGCGGGATGCCGGAATCAAAGAAGCCTCCGCTGATCAGCAACGCCAGGCGGCCCGGTTCGAGGCCGACACGGCGATCGCTGAGTCCGAGCGTGACTTCCAGACGCAAAAGGCCGCCTACGACCAGCAGGTCAACGCCCGGACCGCCGAGGCCGAGCTGGCGTACGCACTCCAGGAAGCCAAGACCCGACAGCAAATCCGCAGCGAGGAACTGCAGATCGAGGTTGTCGAGCGACAAAAGCAGATAGAAGTCCAGCAGCAGGAGATCATCCGGCGGGAACGCGAACTGGACGCCACGGTCCGGCGCCCGGCCGAGGCCGAGCGCGACCAGTTGGAGCTGATCGCCGAAGGAAACCGTCGCCGCATCAGGGTCGAGTCCGAAGCCGAGCGGTACAAGCTGGAGACTGTCGCGGAAGGCGAACGATCCCGGATCATCGCCGAGGCCCAGGCGGATGCTGAGTCAATCAGGCTGCGAGGCCAGGCGGACGCGGACGCCATCAGGGCGCGTGGCGAGGCTGAAGCTGACGCCATTCGAGCCCAGGGTCTCGCCGAAGCCCAGGCAATGAACAAGAAGGCCGACGCCTGGAAGGAGTACGGCCAGGCGGCCATGATCCAGCAGCTATTCGACTCGCTCCCGGATGTTGCCGGTGCGGTGGCACAGCCGTTGTCCAAGACCGACAGCATCGTTGTGATCAGCAACGGGGGCGACAGCAATTCGGGCGCCGGGGCGAGCAAGGTCACGCAGGACGTGTCCTCGACCATCGCGCAGCTACCGGCTTTGGTGCAGTCGCTGACGGGCGTTGATCTGATCAGCTCGTTGAAGAACCTGCCCGGGATCGTGTCGGACGAGTCGGCGCAGAATGGCGCCGTCGAGCAGGAGGACGCGGCGACGGACGAGGAGAAGTAGCCCAACTTCGGAAGTAGCCGCGGGAGCGGGGACATTGCGCTCCCGAGTCTTCGAGGGCCTTCGGGCCCATCGAATCGGCGCGGACGCCTCGTGTCCGCGGGACTTGGGACAGGTGCATCTGATTACTCTGTGCCATACATGCGGGACGGGTCGGCCATGCAGTGCTCGCCGCGGTCGGTTTCGACGGTGTGGCCGTAGGCCAGAGGGGTGACCAGGCCGTCCTGCCGGAGGAATCCGTTGGCGTCCTGTTCGTAGAGGTCACGCGCAGCGCGGCGGAGGTCATGGCCGCTGAGCAGACGGGCGATTGCGTTGCCGACTTCGCCGACCCGCACGAGGCCGGCGTCTTCCATGCGCTGGCCGAGGCGGTTGAAGTCGCTGCCGGGATGACCGGGTTGTGGTGGGCAGCCGACGCTGACGAGCGGCGCCAGCGTGCCGTCGGCGCGGCGCATGGTCCTCCGGTTCCGGACGGGTTTGCGATAGGGCACCTGTAACTCGATTTCGCTGAGGTGTACGGCGGTGAGGTTCTGGTAGGGGACGCCGAGCAAGAGGTACATGCCGTCGCGGTCGCGGATCTGGCACATGGGGCTGTCAGCGTCCCAGGCCGATTCGCCGCCGGCGGTGACGATTGTCTCGGCGAGCGGGCCGATGGCGGTGATGCTGTGCCAGAGGTGAAGGCTGCGGCGAGCCCTGGGATGCCGGCGGCCGGCATCGGAGATAGCGCCCATCAGCGACGGGGTGTGCTGCGGATCAAACACAAAGCCCGGATCCCGGGAGAGCGGGTAGGTGAAGGCGGGAAGCACCAGGGTTCCGTCGGATCCGAGGGTTTCCAGCAGCGCGTCGAGCACCGTGGCGGCGCCGCCGGTGACGTGGCCGAGGCTGCGGAGGGAGCTGTGGACCATCAACAGACCGCCGCGAGGGACGCCGAGGCGGGTCAGGTCGCGAACCAGCGCGGGGCGGTCGAGCGGTTCGGTTCGCGGCCGCTGCTCAGGCACGGTATTCATCCAGTCCCAATCCGCTGAGGTCCGCCAGGATGCCCTGGTCCTCGGCCAAGTAGAGCCGCCAGAGTAG
>JAPPFO010000170.1:8262-8723 GCA_028875175.1 Chloroflexota bacterium
GCCCTGGCCCGGGCCAATTTATTCCGGCCTGTTTTGGGCATGGCGGGGGGGGGGGGGGGGGTTGCGGCTGGGTTGGACGGTGGGTGGGAGGGGCCGTAAGGGACGCGAAATGCGGTGGGTTCGTGCGCGTAAGAGTTTTTTCCAAAAAACTCTTGAGGTGCGGCGGGGTGCGTTTCGGCGGGATCGGGGGCGTGGCAGGCCGGGTCCGGCGACGGGCGGACCGGGGTGTGGCGCGGACAGGTCGAGGGGCATGGGTGGGCGAGGTGTTTCGAGGGCGGTGCGGCGAGTCCTGGGCAAGAGTCCGGGGGTGGGAATCGGGTGGGGGTGAAGGGGAGCTATCTCACGCCGGGGCGGCGGACCCCCCCCCGCGGGGGGGGGGCGGGCGCGGAAATGGGCGGGGGGAGGTCGGGGGGGGGGGGGCCGGCGAGGGGGGGGGGGGGGGGGAGGGGGGGGGGGGGGAG
>JAPPFO010000148.1 GCA_028875175.1 Chloroflexota bacterium
ATCAGGGGTTACCGCCGAGCTATGACCTATGTATTGCAACTCGCCGACGATCCACATTTCACCTATGACACGTCGCTGATCAAGAGCCTGCACTACATGGTGATGGAGTACGACCTGACCAAAGGTGCGGGTCGCTGGCGGCCGGGCGCAATCTATGTTCGTAGCGAGCGGACACGGAAGGTTGTATACGAAGGGCCCGAGGCCATCGAAGTTCCGGGGCTCATGGAGGAACTGGTTGACGAACTCCAGGAGCAGAATCCCGCCGTTCCGGCGACAGTCCGCGGAGCGATGGCCCACCTGAATCTCGCCATGATTCATCCGTTCCGCGACGGCAACGGCCGGATGGCGCGCATACTCCAGGCCGTTGTCCTTGCGCGCGAGGGGGTGCTGGCGCCGGCCTTCGTGAGCATTGAGGAGTACCTGGGCCGGAACACGGATGATTACTACGAGGTGCTGGCCGATGTTGGTGGAGGCATGTGGCATCCCCAACGTAACGCCCGCCCGTGGGTCCGGTTTGTTTTGACCGCGCACTACCGCCAGGCTCAGACCCTGCTGCGCCGGGCGAACGAGGCGGAACGACGCTGGGACATGCTCGAAGAGGAAGTGTTGCAGCGGCGCCTGCCCGAACGCTGTGTCGGCGCCCTCTGGGACGCCGCGCTCGGCTTCAAGGTGCGCAACGCGACGTATCGCGATTTCGCGGAGTTGAGCATCGTCGCCGCGGGTCGCGATCTGAAGGCTCTCAGCGACACAGGGTTTCTGGTCGCGCAGGGCCAGGGTCGCGGCCGCTTCTACGTCGCGTCCGATGCGCTGCGATCGCTCGAACATTCGATCCGCCGCGATCGGTCGCCGATACCTGATCCGTTCGAACAGGATCCGCGACAGCCCACGCTGCCGCTCATTTCATGACGCCTTCGGTGGATACTTAAGCCGAAGTGCGGCGCTGGGCGCAGGCCAGTCGAGGAGCGCGGACAAGATGCCAGGTTCCGACGGGCCTCAGTCCCCTACCGTCCTGCAGGGCGCCTACGCGTGCGACTTGGCCCCGGACGGCCATGGGCGGGCCTTTGGCGCCTGGGCCGGTACCGACTGGGCCGAGGAGACGCTGTTCGTGGCGCGCTCCAACACCGCGGGCGGGGGCTGGCAGTTCGGGCTGGGCCGGGACGAGCGCGACTTCATGGCGCGCCTGGGCGCCGCGCGGTATCGCGTGTACGCCGGCGAACTGGGCGGAAATGACCTCGCGCCGGTCGAGCTAGCCGAGAGCCACACCGTCATTCAGGACCCGGCTGTGGCCGTCTTCGACAGTCAGCGCCTCGTGGCCTGGGGCGAACGCTTCGATGACCGCTTTGTGGTGCGGGCTTGGACCGGCGCCGAGGTCGAGACTGTCGCCTCAACTCCGGCATCGCTTACCCGACCCGCCGCCGCCATCGACAGAGAAGGCCAGCCATGGGTTGCCTGGCAGGCCTTCAACGGCAACGGCTGCGCGGTCGTGATAAGCCGCAGGTCCGACAAGGGTTGGACCGCGCCCACGGCCGCCTCGGTCCCCGGCCAATCGGCCTGGCGGCCGGCCCTCTGCGCGTCGGCCGGCCACGGCGTCTGGTTGGCCTGGGACGCATGGACGGGGCACCACTTTCACGTATTCGCCCGCCGCATCGCGCCGGATGGCGCGCTTGGCCCGGCGGTTCAGGTCAGCGACCTGCCGCTGCTGGCCATGGACGCGGATCTCGCCGTGGATGCCGACGACACGGCCTGGCTGGCCTGGGAGCAGTCGCCGCCCTGGGGCTCGAACCACCGGTTCAACGAGACGCGACACCTGGTACTGGCCGCGATCGACGCCAGCGGCAACACCTTTCAGCCCCGCAGCCCGTGGGGCGCCAGTCAGGCCCCGATTCCCATCGAGACCTTTACGCACGTGCAGTCGGCCGAGTACATCGTGCCCGTATCGCCGCGCCTGCTCGTGGGACCTCGCGGCATCGAGCTGTACTTCCAACGATTCCGCAGCTCGGACTACGTGGACTTCGGCTGGCGGCTGGAGCGCATGGTCTACTCCGGCTCGACCTGGTCGGATCCAGAGACCGTAAGCCCCTTCCACGGCACCCCGGACACGCGCTACGGCGTGGCGGCGCTGCCGGACGAACGGCGCGTCGTGGCGCACAACGCCATGGACTTTGCGTCCATGCAGACCCTCGAGCGTTGGCGGGCCGGACTGCCGTTCCTCCACGGCGGCGCCTCCCCCGCGACTCGCGAGCGAATCGAAGTCCTCACCCTGGCGCCCCCAGCGGCCGCCGCCGAGCCCCCGCTGCGCGTTGAGTTCCCTCGCTACGAAGGCATTCGCGAGGACACCCCCCGGGTCCGCCGCGACGGCCGTTCAATCACCGTCGGCGACCAGGCGTACTACCTCTACTGGGGCGACATGCACCGGCACTCGCATCTCTCCAAGTGCATCGCCGCCAACGACGGGTCGCCTGTGCATAACTTCCGCTGGGCGATCGACCACAACCGCATGGACTTCTGGGCGCTCACCGAGCACCTGGAATACATGAGCTACAACGAATGGCGCCGGGTCGAGGAAACCGTGGGGGCGTTCACCAACGACGGCCGCTTCGAACCGCTCTTCGGCTTCGAGTGGGGCCTCAATCCCGGTCACACCAACATCTTCTATCGCGACCAGCAGCTGGGCGAAGAGCTGCGCGCCCTGGCGCTGACGTCCCCCAGCCTCGAGGACCTGATGGAGCGCTGGGACACCCGCATGCCGGCCGGCGCGGTCATGGCGGCCCGTCACTTCCACGGCCACCGGCAGCCGGACGTCTTCGAGGGCTTCCGTCCCGCCTGGGAGCCTGCCATGGAGATCATGCAGGCCCGCGGCGACCAGCGGGAGTGGATCGAGACCTTCCTGCGCGAGGGCGCTCGCATCGGCTTCCTCGGCGCCACCGATCACTGCCGCTTCTGGCACTTTGCCTTCTGCATGACCGGCGTCTGGGCCACCGAGCCGACCCGCGAGGCGATCTTCGACGCCATCTGGAACCGCCGCACCATCGCCACGTCCGCCAGGATCCTGCTGCACACCGAGGTGTCCGGCATCCCGATGGGCGCCGAGGGCGAGGTCCCAGGAGACCCGAAGCTGCGCGTGATGGCCGAGTCCGCCCAACCGCTGCAAGAGATCCAGGTCTTCCGCAACGGCGAACTCGCCCATCGCGAGTCCGTCAAGACGTCCAGCCTGGACTGGACCTGGATCGACCGCGGCAACCCGCGCAGCCAGAACTATTACTACGTACGGCTCTCGGCCGAACCGGCCCTCCCCCAGGGCACCCCAGCCGTCGCCTACGCCTCACCGGTGTGGGTGACGACGAAGGACGCCTGAGCGACTGCGCTCCGCCAGGCGGCCCACCTTGGTTGAGACCAGGCGCCGTTCCGGCCGCCCCTGCATGGCCACCCCGAGAATCGCCTGCGCTACCCCGCCGCTCTACATCTGGGCGGTGTCGAAGCGGTTGACCCCACCTCCAACGCCCGCTGAACCGATACCACGCCCTCGGCGAACAACACGCGCGGCAGCCCGCAGGCTAAGCGGGGTCACCCGCTCGCCGGTACCTCCAAAACGGCCGCCGGTCCAGCCCGCTCGTCGCAAGGCCTGGCTCCCGGACATCCGGGTTCAACGCTCCCACGCGGCGCGCAACGGAAAACCGCCCCGCTCGGATTCGAGACCCTTGCAGTCACCGCGCTAGGCTGACGGCAGCGATCTTCCAGCCGGTCGGAACCAAGGAGAAGGCGCGATGGCGACAGAGACCAGGCCGGATACGCCCACGGTTTTGCAAGGCGCCTACGCCTGCGACGTGGCGGCTGACGCCAACGGCGGCGCCTTTGGCGCCTGGGCCGGCAGCGACTGGGCCGAAGAGTCGCTCTTCGGCCTGCGCACGTCGCATCCCGGCGGGCACTGGCAGTTTGCTCCCGGACACAGCGAGCGCGACTTCATGGCGCGCCTGGGGACCGGGCGCTTTCGCGTCTACGCGGGCACGCTAACCGGCGACGAACTCAACCCGGTCCAGCTGACCGAGAGCCCCACGGCTATCCAGGATCCCGCCGTGGCGGCGTTCGCCGATCAGCGCCTGGTGGCCTGGGGCGAGCGTCTTGACCACGGCTTTGTCGTGCGAGCCTGGACCGGCGCCAAGGCCGAAACCGTGGCACCCGCCCCTGCCTCCCTGACCCGGCCGGCCGCGGCCATCGACTCCGACGGGCAACCCTGGGTCGCCTGGCAGGGCTTCGACGGCGACACCTGCGTCGTCGTGATCAGCCGGCGCCGTCGCGACGGATGGACCCCGCCCGTAGTGGCCTCGGTTGCCGGCCAGTCGGCTTGGCGTCCGGCGCTGCAAGCCTCGGCTGGCCAGGGCGTCTGGCTGGCCTGGGACGCCTGGACCGGTCATCACTTTCACGTCTTCGCCCGGCGCATTGCTCCGGACGGCACGCTCGGCCCGGCCACGCAGGTCAGCGACGTGCCGCTCCTGGCCATGGACGCGGATGTAGCCGTCGATGCCGAGGACACGGCCTGGCTGGCCTGGGAACAATCGCCGCCCTGGGGCGACGATCACCGCTTCAACATGACGCGGCAACTAGTGCTGGCCGCCGTCGATCCAGGTGGCCGGACCTACTGGGCGCAAAGCCCGTGGACCCACGGGCAGGCGCCGATTCCGATCGAGAGCTTCACCTACAGCCTGTCGCCCGAGAACATCGTTCCCGTGTCGCCCCGGCTCGTTGCGGGGCCGGATGGAATCGAGCTGTTCTTCCAACGCTTCCGCAGCTCGCACCAGAAGGACTTCGGTTGGCGGCTCGAACGAATCGTCTACGCCGGCTCGTCCTGGTCCGATCCCGAGACGGTCAGCCCATTTGAGGGTATGCCCGATACCCGCTACGGCGTGGCGGCGCTGCCCGATGACCGGCGACTGCTGGCCCATAACGCGACCGATTACATCCCCATGCACACGCGGGAGCGGATGGACGCCGGTCTGCCCCGTCTGCGCGCCGGCAGCGCGCCCGTGGACCGCGAGCGGATCGAGATTCTTACGATCGCGCCGTCGACCGCCGCAGTGGCGCCGCCTGTGCGAGTTGAGTTTTCGAGCTACGAAGGCGATCGCAGGCCGACTCCGCAGGCCCGCCGCGACGGCCGCACCATCACCGTCGGCGACCAGACCTACCAGTTGCTCTGGGGCGACATGCACCGGCACTCGCACCTCTCCAAGTGCATGTCGCCCAACGATGGCTCGCCGCTGCAGCACTTCCGCTGGGCCGTCGACCACAACCGCATGGACTGGTGGGCGCTGACCGAGCACCTGGAGTACATGAGCTACAACGAGTGGCGCCGGGTCGAGGAAACCGTGGCCGCCTTCACCAGCGAGGGCCGGTTCGAGCCGCTCTTCGGCTTCGAGTGGGGCAACAACCCCGGCCACACCAACATCTTCTACCGCGACCAGCAGCTGGGCGAAGAGCTGCGGGCGCTGACCCTCATGGCGCCCAGCCTCGAGGACCTGATGGAACGCTGGGACGCCCGCATGCCCGCCGGCGAAGTGCTGGCCGCGCGCCACTTCCAGGGCCACCGGCAGCCGGACGTCTTCGAGGGCTACCGCGCCGCCTGGGAGCCCTCCATGGAGATCATCCAGACGCGCGGCGACCAGCGCGAGTGGATCGAGACCTTCCTTCGCGAGGGCGCGAAGATCGGGTTTCTGGGCGCCAGCGACCACGCCCGCCACTGGCATTTCGCCTATTGCATGACTGGCGTCTGGGCCACCGAACCAACCCGCGAGGCCATATTCGACGCCATCTGGAAACGCCGAACCATTGCCGCCTCCGCCAAGATCCTGCTGCACACCGAGGTGTCTGGGATCCCGATGGGCGCGGAAGGCGAGGTCTCGGGCGACCCGCAGCTACGAGTGGTTGCGGAGTCCGCCCAGCCGCTCCGCGAAATCGAGGTCTACCGCAACGGCACGCTCGCCCACCGCGAATCCGTGGACGCGCACACCCTGGACTGGACCTGGACCGACCGCGGCAACCCGCGCAGCCGGAACTACTACTACGTCCGCCTCGCCGCTCAGCCGGCCCTGCCCCAATCCACCCCCGCCGTGGCCTACGCTTCCCCCATCTGGGTTCGAAAGACGGTCCCGTGATTGCGCCGGGACAGGCCAGGGACTGATTTCGCATGAATCACCTTCGCCAAATCCTCAGCTTCCCCAATCCGGTCAATGAGGTAGCTGCGCGAGTCGTCGCCGGAATGGTCGTAGCCCTGTCGCTGGCGATATTGCTGACCGGCCAGTGGTGGCTGGCATTCCTCCTTGCCTACGGCTTTCTCGCCAGAGTCGCCACTGGCCCCACGTTGAGCCCGATGGGCCAGCTGGCAACCAGGCTGATCGCGCCGCGAATCGCCGAACCGAAGCTCGTGCCCGGCCCGCCCAAGCGCTTTGCGCAAACAGTTGGACTGGCCTGTGCAGTGACGGCCCTGGTGCTGCACTTCGTTGCAGGTTTGTCGGTTGCGGGCGGCGTCATCCTGGCGATGCTGGCAGTCTTTGCCGCCCTCGAGTCATTTCTGGGCTTCTGCGCCGGCTGCTTCGTCTTCAACTACCTGATCCGCTGGGGCCTGATCCCGCAGTCGGTCTGCGAAGCCTGCGTCAACTTCGACGCCACACAGACATAGCCGGATCCTGGCGAGGCCACCTACCCGCAGATCGCCAAGAGACCTGCTCGATACGGATCGTCAATTGATGAAGCCTGCAAGGCTCTTTGACTACGGCATTGATCGCTCCACCTCACACGAGCATTGGCGGGGTGCATCGAGGTTCGACAGCTTGAATCGCTCGGACATGCCGGCGATGCAGACCGCTCGTGCCGAGCTCGAGCGCTGGTACTCGCGCTTTTGCGATTCCGACGGCGATCTTCGCGCTAGATTTCGATCTCCAAAGAAGGACCAAAGTCACGACGGAGCGTTCTTCGAGCTCTTTCTGCACGAGCTTCTTAAGCGGCTCGGCCTGTCTGTAAAGGCGCATCCCACGCTCGACGTTGGTAGCCGCCCGGACTTCCTCGTATCTGGTTCTGCTGGGAAAGCCTATGTTGAAGCGACTTACCTGAGTCAGCAGTCCGCAGTTCCTCCGCTCGAAGCCAAGGTGCTCAATGCGATCGACAACTTGAATGGCCGTGTTCCCGCAGACCTTGGGCTGTATGTTCGGTTCACGGGAACCCTGACCCAAGCACCGAAGACTAAGTGCATTACTGACAGAATCTGCCAATGGCTTTGCGGACTGCCCTCGCAGGCAGTCAGTTGGGAAAGCAGCCACACGATGGACATGCCGGTCGATCCCAAATACGGCAATTGGAAACTCATGTTGGAGGCAGTGCCTCGGTCGCAAGGCGCCAGCGTGATCGTGGCCTGGGAATCGGGCTCAAAGGACGCGAGCATCAGCGATCACCTATATAAGGCAGTCTCTGAGAAGGCCAGCAAATACAAGAACCTGGATCATCCGCTGGTTGTAGCAGTGAACATCCCCGGCAACGGTGCGGAACTGGCTGAGGAATCCGCCCTATTCGGCCAGCGGGCGCTTCGTCTCCGTCGTAGCGCTAGTAGCGTCGAGTGGACGTCGGAAGGGCTCATACGCACCGGGAAAGCGCTCTGGTTTGACAACACGAAGCGCTGCCATCACTACCCTTGGCTCAGCGCAGTGATGATGTTTCACAACCTCGCACCCTGGACCGTCGCGAACGTATCTGCGTGCCTCTACCTGAATCCGTATGTCGACGACCGCGTGCCGCGAGAACTGCGGACTCTGGGCTACGCCGCCGCGGTAGACGGAGATCTCCGGCGCTTCAAGGGAGGTCGTTCAGTCAGGGACGTGCTTGGACTATCGGAAGACTGGCCCGGTAGCTTTGGCCTCGGCGACTAGCCCGTCCCATATACATAGCGTGTCGCACTCGTCAGCAAGGTACTTCTGACGCCGGATTGGCCGGGTTCGGACGAAGCTATGCCGGCTTGCGGGCGTGGACGAAGTACATCGGCGTGAAGATGCCCAGCCGTCCCGCCTCGACCATGGCGGTCGCGCAGAGATTCAGGATGTCCGCCACGCGAACCGATCCCTGCGGCACGACGCGCAGCGCTTCGAGCACTTTCAGCGTGCCGTGCGTCACCGAGCGTCCGATTCGCGAACTGCGAAAGCTCGCGAACGAAATACCCGAGCCGGCCAGCGGCTGATACCAGGGGATTGACGGACCGGTCTGTAACGTCAGATCTCGCGTTTCCAGGACTTCGAAGCCAACCGTTCGAAGCGCGTCATCCACGGTCTGGTGGTCGTCGATGATGAGCAGCCCGCCGCCGAGCTGAATGTCAGCCTTGAGCCTGACGTGGCGGGGATTCGTCGGGTCGAAGCGATCGGTCATGCAGTATTCGTACGCGCCAAAGCAGGCACCGGGTTTGAGTAGTCGATAAATCTCGCTATAAACGCTGACTTTGTCCGGTGCGCAGCACGACGCCTCGATGGAGTAGACGGCGTCGAATGACTCGTCCGGAGCCTCAACGCTCAGAAAGTCGCAGTGAAGAAAATCCGCCAGGTCCGTTAGCTTCGCCTCTCGGGTCAATTTCCGGGCGCGTTCGAGCTGATAGCCATTGCTGTTGACGCCAACGATTTTTGCGC
>JAPPFO010000046.1 GCA_028875175.1 Chloroflexota bacterium
CGCCATCGACACCGCCGCCGACGTTCGCCCGCCCTGGCTCGAGTGCGCCTCGTCGATGATGATCGCGAAGCTGCGCCCGCGCTGCTCGTCGCCGATGGCCGTCAGGATGAACGGGAACTTCTGGACCGTCGTGATCACGATCCGCTTGCCCGTCTCCAGCAACCCCCGCAGGTTGGCCGAGGTCGACGCATGACCCACCACCGACCCCACCTGCGCGTACTGCTTGATCGTGTCCCGGATCTGCTGGTCCAGCACCTTCCGGTCCGTCACCACGATCACCGAATCGAAGACCGATGCGCCCTCCCGCTCCAGCCCGATCAGCTGGTGCGCCAGCCACGCAATCGAGTTCGACTTCCCGCTCCCCGCCGAGTGCTGGATCAGGTACGTCGTCCCCGCCCCGTTCGCTGACGCGTGGCCCAGCAGCCTTCGCACCACTTCCAGTTGGTGATACCGCGGCCAGATCTGTGTCCGTTTCTTGCTGCCCGTCTTCTGGTCTTTCGACTCCACGATCTGCGCGTAGTTCTCGATGATGTTCGTCAGGCTGTCCCGCGTCAGCACCTGTCGCCACAGGTAGTCCGTTTTCAATCCGTTCGGGTTCGGCGGGTTCCCCGCCCCGTCGTTCCACCCCCGGTTGAACGGCAGAAACCACGAGGCCTTGCCGCGCAGCTGCGTGCAGAACTTCACCTCGTGCTCGTCCACCGCAAAGTGCGCCAGGCAACGCCCCAGCTCGAACAGCCGTTCCCGCGGATTCCGGTCCCGCTTGTACTGCTCCACCGCGTCGTCCACCGTCTGCTTCGTCAGGCTGTTCTTCAGTTCGAACGTCGCGATCGGCAACCCGTTGATGAACAGGCACAGGTCCAGCGACAGCGCCGTCTGGTCCTGGCTGTAGCGCAACTGCCGCGTCACGCTGAACCGGTTCAGCCGGTACAACTCCTGCGCCTTCACGTTCTCTGCCGACGGCGTCCCATAGAACACATCGATGCTGTGCGGCCCGTGCTTCACGCCCCGCCGAATGACGTCAATCGTCCCCCGCTTGGTGATCTCCCCCTGCAAGCGAGCTAGAAACGCTCGCCGCGTCGGACTGTCATTCCCCGGGTCCAGCCCCTCCGCCACCTCCGGCTGCGTCGCCCGCAGAAAGGCCGCCAATTGGACGAGGTCTACGCAATACCCCCGGTCATAGTCCCCCGGGTCCCCGCAAATCCACCCAACCCCATAACTCCCCGGCCGCTCCCCAACCCCCTCACCAGTCGCCGCCTCACACGGCCCACCGGTCAAGACGCCACAAATCCGCCGCTCCAACCCCTTCTCATTCACATCCGTAGTCATTCCGCCCTGTCCTTGTCCCTATCTTCGTAGAGCCTGCCCTGAGCTTGCCGAATGGGGGCGGCGTCTCTGACCCGCCCGTCTTCCTGTCGTGATGTGAAACCCTTGAGCGAGTTTCCTCGTCTCACACCGACCCGTCGGCGTCAGGCAACTCATTGTCGCCTTCGTCAGTCAACCGCGTCCCCCGCTGAAAGGTCGCGGGTAACGCGGTGTCGGCTGTCACGCCTGGCCCGGTTGAGAGCTTTCTAGCCATCCCTTCTCCCGGAGAACTCGAATGGCCAGCCGTATCTGGCGTTTCGAGAACCGTCGCTTACGGTGATCCCAATCATAAGTTTGGTCTATGAGCTCGTCTCTGGTGGCCAAGGGATGCTCGGTGGCAACCCAATGAACCGTCGACAACAGTTCAAGGCCGAAGGACGACTCAAAACCTTCGACGAGCTCGGACACTCGGCCGAAGCGCGTCTGGGTTTCTGGATGGCCCTCGAGGAATGCGCGAGCATCCTCGACGGCTCCAGGGACGAGGTCCAGCTGCTTTTCTGGTGCATCGCCTCCGTCGGCATAGCCAGAAACTAGATGTCCTTCGACTGTCCTTAGTACGTGCCGCAGCTTCTCGGCATATGGTCCGTAACGCTCTTTCTGGAAGTTCAGATTCAGGGGCTCACCTGCCATTTCCATGAAATACATGAGCTTATGAACCTCCAGCAGCGTCACGTATGGATCCAGCAGACCGCTAATATAGCGATGCATGAGATTGACCAGTACTGCTCGCCCCGCCGTCATCCTCGGGACGTTGGTCGAACGGTTGGGCCGTCCATCTGCGCCCACGCTTGAAGGCTCGAATATGATGACTTGACAATCGCCGACATACTGCAACTTCGTTTCGATTAGCCGACGTACCTGGAACCAGTCCAACCCGCCTAGGCCACTGCCCAACGGAGGTAACGCGATTGAGCGGATATTGCGTCTTCTAATCTCTTCAGCAAGTGCGTCGAGACCGGTCTCAATGTCCTCCATTCGGCTTTTGCCGCGCCAGTGGCGCTTGGTTGGGAAATTAACGATATATCGCGGCCCGGCCATCTGCTGCGTCTCGAAGACGAACATTCGTCCAGGCTGGACCTCATCGCGTTTGCAGGCAGCTACGTATGCCTTGAAATTGGCAGGGAAGGCATTCTTGAATTGAAGCGCGATTCCACGCCCCATGACGCCCACGCAGTTAACACTATTGACAAGGGCTTCGACTGGCTCGTCGAATAGGTTGCCAGTCTTTCGTTCGATCATCGCGTCTTCCTCCCTACCGATAATACCATCTCCGCATCATCACGACGGTCGGGCGATGAGCTGACGACCTCACCAATCTCGCCGCTTGACGATACGTTCCAATGGAATTGGTGCCTATGCGCGAAATCAACTCCCAGGGAAACGAGTGCTCGATTAGGAATTCTGCCTGCTTGTAGTGTTTGCGTTCACCCCTCCACTGATTAGCTCGGACCGCATCCCAGTCGACCTTATGTAATTGCGATAGATCCGAATAGTCCTCAAAATAGTAGGATCCTGCATTCGATGTCGTAAAGACCCAGCGCATGTCGTTCTGGTTCGCCCAGGCAACCGTTTGGTGTAAGTCAGCTTCCAGGTGGAGGATTGGATCCTGGCCGCCCCGGTACTTGAGCCCGGGGTCGTTCCGCCTGTGGATGATAAAGAGCATGACGGACCGCGGGCAGAAGTAGAAAGGCACACAATCGCCGACGTGCAGACCACGGTGACTCTGTAAGGCATTCGTGAGCCGGCGCTGCTTGATGTTGTTCATGCCAATTGTGGTGCCAGAAGCACCATGCCGGCTGATGTGCGCATCGCACCACAGATGGCCGTCGGCGATGATTGACGACAGGCGGTCGACGTGGACGATGTGGTAAATCTTCGGCTGGCTAGGGACTAGCATGGTCATGCGTGGTGCTAGGCCAGCTCGACTTCGTGGTCGTTGGGTTCATGAGACCGCCCGATCCGATCGAACTCCGGCAGGCCATGCGGAGCCTCGGTGGCATCGGGCGACTCGGTCCCCGCCTCCCGCACGTCCAACTTCCCCGTCACGACGTCCGCAATCAACCGCGTGCGGAACTCCTCCACCAATTCGATCTGCCGGCGAGCGTGGGCGATCTTGGTCTCGATGTCGGTGATTGCCTTGTCCAGGTGCTCGGCGATAGCAGCTTGTTCCAAGATGGACGGCAGAGCCAGGCACATGTACTTAAGTTGAGCACTATAGATGTGCATTATAGTTATTCCACGACCCATGCAAGACTTCTGATACGCGCTTTGGAAGCAGTCGGCCGCGTAGCCCATGAAACGTGCATTCGTTTCGATTCCAGGACGGAACAGAATCACGTCACCACCACAGTATGCTTCGCCAGTAAGGAGATTGGCCGCTGACTTGCCAATTTCCTCAATGGTCTCGCCGGATCCAGTGAACAGGATGTCACCATACTGGATAGGTGTATACAGTGATGACCTCTCTGGACTTATGCAGGAACGACTGTTGTCTATGTGATATTCGTGATTCATATAGATGTCGCCGTATCGGATACACGGAAGTCCTACATTTACCTCATCTTCCTTTGTGCCTCCACCGCCCTTTGAGAACATTCCGACTCGACCAAGCGTCACAACCTCCCAATGCTCCGGCACATCTCCAAGCCACTCCACTCCCGACGCCTTCATCCGAACGCTCGAATCAAGCCCCCGCGTCACCGCCTGGTTGATGACCGCCTGCTTCTCCTCGTCCAGCAGCTCAATCAGCCGTTCCTTCGCCCTCACATACCGACGAACCCGGCGGTCCATCTGATCCAAGAACCGAACGATGGCGCGTTGTTCTTCAATCGGTGGTAGGCAACAACGAATCTTCTTGAAATGCTCTGGTCTTAGACTCCACATGTCAGAAGCGATTCCATACGACCATCTCTCAGCCTCTGTCGCAAAGGCCGGAGTTCGGAACAGGTAGTGGAAGTAACGTGGTTCAGAACTCGGACGTGGCCGCTGAACCACGTAGGCTGGACTAACGATACCCCTGTGAAGCGACACCCCAGCCGCGCCCTGCCATGCTCTCATCTTGTTGTAGACAAGGTCGCCCGGATGAACAAGCTTGTAAGAAGATCTGTCCAACCGCGAACTGTCTCTCTTGCTGGAATTCCGCAGGAGCTCTTCCTGCCTAATGACCCCAGCGGCGATCGTCACTGACAACAACTGCTCGTCTCCGTAGCCGCTCTCATCAATCTCAGCGAATGTTCCGCGACAAGGCAGCACATCCCAATGTGAAGGTACGTCGCCGAGCCATCGGCAGTTTGTGGCCCTATAGGCAGAATATGGTTGCAAGAATAATCCTTCGGTCATCACGGTCGGCGCGCTTGGGCCTCTCGCTCATTCCATTGTGACTCGGCCATCGTTTCAAGGCTAGAGAGCATAGCGCTGAATAGAGCAAGAACGGCATCTGTTGCTTCCGGATCCGTAGGTGTATCATTGTGGACTACAGGATTGCGATATAAGCTGTAAAGGCCCTTAAGAAGATTCGAGTGGGCCTGCTGTTCTCTTGACGAAAGTAGCCCTACCGTAGGGCCGTTATGAGCGAACAGACGGTCAACCAGTCGGTGGCCGTCGAGGTCTTCAGGAAGTCCAAATAGACTTGTCACTCGAGACTTGAAGATTGCCCAAGTCTCCCTGAGCGCGGCGTTGAGTTGTCCAGATGCGATTAGCGGATCCAGTCGGGCCGAAAGTTCGGAGCTGCTAGGTGAATTGCGATCGTACCAACCATCGAACAGCTCAATTGCGTGGGGGATATCTTGCTTTGCTACGTCTAACGGATCCTGCATGCACCCTCTAGGGTTACCTTGGTCGATCCAGTATCTGGTGAAGTAGAGATGACGTCTGAGATTCGATCCACCAGATCCAGCAACTTCGAATACCTCGGAGGGTAAAGCCGCTAGGAAGCGATCGACAGAACGTTGGACAGTGGCCGCCTCACGCTGGAGCCGAGCAAGCTCGAGTGCACCGCGGTCTTCAGACTGCTGCGAATTCGATGCCCAGCTGGCAATTGATGCCGCCAGAGTTATAGCGTCCGCCGCGGCTGTCGTGGCGAGTTTGTATACGCAGCACCGGTACGTAAGCACTACGAATCAACTAATTCCGCTAGCAGGCCTTCCGTCTCTCGCTCTAGCTCCAATACTTCGGCACGTATCTCTTCCAGTGACCGCAGCGGCGTCGGCTTGTAGAAATGCCGCGTAAAGCTGATCTCATACCCAACCTTCACGCTCGAAGCCACATACCACGCATCCGGCGCATACGGCATCACCTCGCGCCGGAGGAACGCCTCAATCCCACCCTCCTCCATCAGCGGAATCTGCTCCGTATCCCGCAACTCCCGGTCCGCCTCATACTCCACGACCGCCGGCCTCCCGTTGACGGTCGCCGCAAACAGGCCGCGCAGCGGGTCTGGTTCCGCGAGTCTCCGATGCACCCGCTTGATCACCGGCGGCGCCGTCTCCGACCGTTCGCACTCCTCCTTCAAGGCCTTGATCTCCCTGGCTTTGTACGCCCGCTCAGGATCGATCCCCTCCAGCCGCAGCGGACGCTCCACCGTCACCTTCCAATACCCGAAGGCCTCGTTCGCAAAGATCTTCGACTCCTCGGTCTTCTCGAAGGCCTCGAACACGTCGCAGATGCGTCGAACGTCGCCGTCCGACAGCGTGCAGTTCTTGGCGCCCAGGTTCTTCCGCAGCGGCGCGAACCATTGCGTGGCGTCGATCAGTTGCACCTTGCCCCGCCGGTGCTCCGCCTTCCGGTTGCTCAGCACCCAGATGTAGGTGGCGATGCCGGTGTTGTAGAACATGTTCAGCGGCAGCGCCACGATGGCTTCCAGCCAGTCGTTCTCGATGATCCAGCGCCGGATGTTGCTCTCGCCCTGCCCGGCGTCTCCCGTGAACAGCGAGCTGCCGTTGTGGACCTCCGCGATCCGGCTCCCCAGCGCCGTGTCCTGCTTCATCTTGCTCAGCATGTTCGCCAGGAACAGCATCTGCCCGTCGCTGGATCGCGTGACCAGCGAGTAGTCGGGGTCGTCGGCGTGCTCCACGATGAACCGCATGTCGTACAGGCCCGACTTGCCGCCCATCCGCTCCAGGTCCGTCTTCCAGCTCTTCCCGTACGGCGGATTCGACAGCATGAAGTCGAACTCGCGGGACGGGAAGCCGTCGCTCGACAGCGTGGAGCCGAAGTGGATGTTGTCTGCCTCGACCCCCTCGCCCTTCAGGATCAGGTCGGCCTTGCTGATCGCGTATGTCTCCGGGTTCACCTCCTGACCGAACAGGTGGACCGAGACTTCCTTGCCATGCCCTCGGGCAAGCTCCGCTAGCGTCTCCTCCGCCACCGTCAGCATCCCGCCCGTGCCGCAGGCTCCGTCGTAGACCAGGTAGGTCCCCGACGTGACCTCGTCGGCGATCGGCTCGAACACCAGCCGCGCCATCAACTGCACCACGTCCCGCGGCGTGAAGTGCTCCCCGGCCTCTTCGTTGTTCTCCTCGTTGAATCGCCGGATCAGCTCCTCGAATACCGTCCCCATCCCGTGGTTGTCCAGCCCCTCCAGCCGCACCGATCCGTCCCCGTTCAGCACCGGCCGCGGGCTCAGGTTGATCGAAGGGTCCAGGAATTTCTCGATCAGGAACCCCAGCGCGTCGGCGTCCATCAGCGTCGGAATCTGGTTGCGAAACTTGAACTTCTCCAGCACCTCCTGGACGTTAGGCGAAAACCCGTCCAGGTACGCCTCGAAGTCGGCCCGCAACTGCTGCTGCGTCGCCCGCGACGTCAGGTCGCGCAGCCGGAACGGCGACACGTTGTAGAAAGCTTCTTCGGCCGCCTGCCGCAGCGCCGCGTCCTGGTTCGCTATGCCGGCGTCGTCCAGCTGAGCTCTCATCCGCAGGACGTCGTCCTTCGTCGGCTCCAGCACCGCGTCCAGCCGCCGGATCACCGTCATCGGCAGGATCACGTCCCGATACTTCCCCCGCACATACACGTCCCGCAGCACGTCATCCGCGATCCCCCAGATAAACCCGCTCACATTCAACGCACTAACCGCCACCACCCGCCCTCCAAACACCATCCACCGCCCAAACAACCCAGCATCCTACGCCCCCGCCTCCCCCGCCATCCCGGCTCCCCCGCCATCCCGGCGTCTTCGGCCGGGACCCGGCGGCAACCAGCTCGCACCGCCTCACCCATGCCGCCCCTGGCAACCCGACCTCACCAAGAGCTCCCAACCTCCCACTCCGACTCTCACTTCTCTTCCCTCTCACCTCTGCCCTTCCTGACCCCTCTCCCCTTCTACCCCACTCCTTCCGGATCGTGAAAGAACCGCTCCGCCGTCACCACCGCCCGCCAATCCTCCGGCCGGAACGCCCGTTCGCCCGCCCGTCGCGCCGCCTGCACCAGTTCCCCGACGTGGTGCAGCGCCGCCAGCTTGCGGTCGTGATTGCGGTCGCGGTCGGCTCGTAAGTCATCCAATTCGCGGCTTGTCGCCATGTCCAGTCCTTTCAGTATCGAGTCGGCGTAGCGGTACCCCTCGTCGCGGACCTTCCCGCGCGAGGCCCGCCCCGTGTTGTAGTCGGCCAGCGCCTCGCGGTAATCCCCGCCGCGGTGGGCGATGTGCGACGCCATCAGGTTCGCCGCGTACTCCAGCGAGGCGAACGGGTCGAACGTCCGACCCCGCATCGACGGATGCCAGCGCGGAATGATCTGCGCGATTCCCTCCGCCCCCGCCCGGCTCACCGCCGTCGGGTTCCAGCCCGACTCCATCGCGATCTGCCGCCGAAACACCTGCGTGTCGTAGCCCACCGCCCGCGCATAGCCGTCCGCGAACAGTTCCAGCGGGTTCACCCGCTCACCCGTCACCCGGAACGTCTCCGGATCGATCCGCCCGCCCGGCGTCGCGTCCAGGTGCACGTGATGCCCCGTGCTGTTCCCCGTCGAATCGCACAATCCCAGCGTCTCCCCCGGCTCCACCCGATCGCCCACCGCCAGCCTCGGCGCCTCGTCAAAGTGCAAGAACCGCCACAGCACCCCCTCCCCATCCCGC
>JAPPFO010000063.1:0-2428 GCA_028875175.1 Chloroflexota bacterium
TTGTTTGGCTTGTTGATGGCCTCCCTGCACGGGGGGGGGGGGGGGGTTTTTGTGGGGGCGGCGGGGGGGGTGGTGGCGGGGGGGGTGGCGGCGGCGGGGGTGGCGATTGCGGTGAACCAGGTTCTGGCGGCCGGCGTGGGGGGCTGATCGGGGTTCACGCAGGACGCGACGGGGGCTTATAAGGGGCGGGGGCGGGGATGGGGGTGCTGCGAACGTTGGCGTCGCCGGCACTTCAGTCAGTGCATGGATTGCTGGCGATGTTGGTGTTGTCGGTAGCAATGAGGGGTATGGGTGGGTCGCTGGTGGTCAGGCACACGTTTCGGGCGAATGCTCCGTAGAGCAGGCGATTCGGTGGTTTGATGGTGCTATCGGCCATCGCAGGTCCCAGGCTTCGCGCAGTCTGGCCCGACGGACCTCAACAACCTCTCTATCCCTCTTGCGCCGCGCTCCGATCAAGGCTCTCTTGCGTAGCATCAAAACTGGCAATAGTGTTCTCTAAACATCTCATCACAACCGAAAAAGAAACCGCAAAACGGAAATCCGTCTCGCCAAGTAGTTCATCCGCCGAAGGTTCGCCAACACTGAATAAGCTAACTGTGACCATCGCAAGAGATACGGCTGCCCACCTGCCAGGATCCAAAAACCCAATATCACTTGGCCCAGCAAGAAGCAAGGGCTTCTCCACAGGAATTCCGGCACGTGAGTAGAGATTTACAGGTCGGACATGAATACTCCGGTTAGCCAGTCGGTAGAAGTATCGCATGTTGTTAGTTTCATTGTCCTCGAATATATTCTTCTCGATATCATAGAACGTAATCCTCCGGTCTCCTTCAAATACGTCATCAGCCCATCCATAGTCTCTTTCGAATCCTATGCCGAACTCACCGATGACCTCCTGAAACTTCAGGAATACTGGGTTATCTCTCCACTCTCCGACTTGTTCGCCCCTTTGCTCAAGGAAATCTTGATAATGACGTTCATCTCGTTTCAGGTCTACGAACCGGTGAGCCAAGAACCTCCTTGCGGTTTCCTCACCATGGGTTGAAATGAACATTGATATGACTGCTAGTTCATGTAGCGACCTTGAGAGTGCCAGAGCCCCGTCTGCGTATCCGCCCTCCATGAGATAGAGAATCTCGTCGGCAATCTGGCAGGCTCGCGAGTGGGCGACGACCATTACCTCGCGCAGTGATTCCCTTTCCACGGGCGGACGTTGTCTCAAGCCTTTTACGTAGTCGGATCCAAAGTCAAAGCACATCTCCCGGAGCATCCTAAACTTCTCGAATGGTTCGCTCCACGTCTTGTACAAGTCTGAACGAAAGCGCTGTCGTTCAGAAACTATCTCTTTAGACGTCTGAGGCCAACTGCATTCTGCGAATTCGAGAAGCTCATTTGCAGTCTTTATTTGTAGAGTCTCCAACTGTTGCGGGAAGAGCTCTAGGAAATTTCTCGCGCGAGACTCCATTTCGTCCAGGAACGCCTGCCGGGAATCGACTAGTCCCATCTTCACAAGGACATCGATTCTCCCAGAGTAATAGGCATCCACATCGTTGTGTTCATTCTTGGAGACAAAGAGCTCCGCTACCATGGCGGCTTCTGTCTCAGTAATATCAAGTCCCTTATTGCTCGTCTTCTCGATAATCATTTCGGTAATAAGCTTCTGGGGAAGCATCCGAAAGTAGGATCTCAAAACTGTGGGAACGTGTGGCGGATTCGGCGATTTGGTGTTCATGGATTAGAGCTTTCGAACGGCTTTCAAGTCACGTAAGCGGAGCTATGACAAGTGTAGGGGAGCGTGCCGGCTGCTCGCTGCTGATGCAAGCCTGCACAGCGATCGGTGGATCCGTGGATAGCTGTCTACCTGGTGACGGAACGGAGAAGTTCGGCGACCAGCGAATCGACTTCACCCGCGACACCATCCTCGGCGAGCGCGGTGCGGATTTGGCGGCGGGCGGTGGTGAAGTGGACTCCGTCTTTGAGGGGGACTTGGTCGGCGATGGTTTGGGCGTGATGGCCAGCCTTGGCGAGGGCGGTGTGGAGGGGGCAGGCGGGGTCGAACGGTGGGATGGCGCTGGCCAGGAGCCTGTCGAAGTGGCGCGCGCCCCATTGGCCGCGCGCCTGCCGATCCTCAACGGTAGCTCGGAGCACCTCGCTGTTGATGACCGTCGTCAGGTAGCGCGCTTCGTCCGGGGTTTCGATGGCAGCCCAGTAGAGCGCGTGTTCAACGACCGCATCCCTGTCTTCCAGAATTGCGGCTGCCGGCTTGCTCCCAGACGCTGCATAGACCACCCGCAACGGCGGCGAAGGAAACTGAGAGACGAGGCCACGGTGATAGTCGACTCGTCCACTAAAGCTCAACCGATCGCTACTCCGGTGCGTATCCCATAACTCTTCAGCCTTCAACATCCACGCGGCCAGATCGGAATAG
>JAPPFO010000063.1:2438-7755 GCA_028875175.1 Chloroflexota bacterium
GCCGACGCCGCATCCAGCAAACCAAAATCGGGGTCCCACGGAATCACGCCCAGTGGCGCCGTCAGCAAACGGAAGGGCGACACGGACTCTCCCAAGTAGACGGGGCGCAGGAACTGGCGTTCAACATTCCCGGTGAGCGAGTCAAGGTCTCTCCAGGGGGCATTCTCCTGACGGCTACGGCGGCTGGTGACAAGCGGTGCCTGCGCCGCGCTGCCCAAGGGGCCGGCCGCGGCGGGCTCCACCAGGCAGAGGAAGCGGGGCACCAGGGTTGCGCCCTGGTGAAAACTCTTTTGGTATGGCGACGCCGACGCATCGTCATCGCCGGTCGTCGGCCAGGGCGCGACGTGCCACTTCAACCAGCGCTCGGCCTCATCTGGCGTGGCATCGCGGTGAGGCAACTGGCCGGAGGCCCGCAGAACGTTGGACGGCAAGTCGCCTACTTCACCTCCATCGGCGAACAGAACGCAAGACGGCACCGGGAAGAGTGGCTGCACGTCATCGTCGAACGCCCAAGCCTGCGTAAAGCGCGCCATCACCGAGTTCTCAAGGCTCTGTCGGACAAGGAAGCTCCCCGAGCGGAATCCCGCGAACTGCCGACGGCTGAGTGCGGCATAGGGCATGACGAAGGCAATGTTGGCATTCCGCTTCAGGTACAACTCGCAACAGCGGGCGAAGAAGTAGGCCGAGAGATCCTGGTGGGTAGCCACCCGACCGCCCGCCCAGATTCCGAGCCGCTGCGACTCTTCGCGGAAGCGCCGCTGGTTCAGCTCGGACATATAGCGGTAGGACAGCCAGGGCGGGTTGCCGATTACGACGTCCGCGCGTTGGTCGTCCGACGAAAGCCAGACAGGCCGCACTAGGTTACGGGCCACGAAGCCCCAGATATGGTCGCGGCCCTGAACGCGCAGGTCGTGCAGATCAGCATAGGTTTGGCCCAAGATGGTGCGAGAGGACTCGTCGATGCAAGGCAGGCGGCGGCGCAGCGCAGCTAGAAAGTTCGGCTTCTCGCTGCCGCTTTCGCTGAGTCGCAGCATCAATTCGATCACCGCGTCGAAGTCCGCCGGAACACGAGTGACAGCGTACGGAAAGTGCAGCACCGGCCCATCGGGCACTTCGATCAGCACTTCGCGGTCGGCCAGGAAGTCCTGCACGTTCCATTGCATGGCGTCGCCCAGATAGACAGGGATCGCCAAGTTGGGCCGGTTGGGATCGCGGAGCCTCTCTCCAAGTGCCAGCAGGTAGGTGACGCGGGCGATCTGGACGGCTACTGGATGCACGTCGATGCCGATGACCTTGTCCAGACAGCACCGCAGGGCGGCGGGCGTGTTCAGCCCTTCGGCCTCGGCGGCGTCCAGCAGGCGTCGCAGGGCATGGAACAGGAATGCGCCGGAGCCGCAGGATGGGTCTAGCGTTCGTTGTTCGAGAGGCCGATCTACGGCCTCCGCGCACAGGCGGGCGGCCAGCCAGTCAGGGGTGTAGTACTCGCCAAGGTCGTGCCGGTTCTCGGGATCGATCAGGGATTCGTAAAGGCCCTTGAGCACGTCGGCCTGGACCTCGCCGAGCCGGAAGCGTCCGACGTGTCGCGCTATGCGATCGACCAGATCGGCGCCGTTTGACGCGGCGAGGATCCAGTCGAAGAAGTCGGACTCCACGACACCGGTTACGCCGGCCTGCTCGAAGGGGCGACCCGAGAGCAGGTCCGCCGGCTGGGGCGTCGGGAGCCCCAGCACGTGCATGGCGATGGTCTTGGCGACGACCGAGAGATATGTGTGCTGGAAGAAGATGTCGTCGCGGTCCACCGGCGCGCCGTAGACGAGTTCCAGCCGCTGCGCCCAGAGCTGGCGCTTGAGGAGCGGTTCCGGCTGCGCGCCGACTTCCTTCCAGGCGTCGCGCAGGTCGCCGAGCGCGCGGTTCCAGGCGGGGCTTTGGCGGCCGAGTTCGCGGACGACGGCTTCGGGATCGGGGTCCAGGTCGTCGCCGGCAGCCACGGCGGGGCCAAGCCAGGACAGCAGGCCGTTGGGATTGGCAGTGTCTGTTTTGTACGTGCCCAGTTCGCGCAGATCCTCGTCGCGTAGCTCGTAGGAGACGAAGTCGGCGCCGTCGGTGGCGATACCGACGTAGCGTTCGCCGCTTTCGTCCTGACGCTGGGCGATGTAGCGGGTTAGTTGCTCCGTGGCGTCAGCGCTCTCGCGCCGGAGGTCGCTCTTGAACTCAATCACGGTGCGGCCGAGGAGGGCGTCGATGCGTCCGCGGACTTCGCGGATATGGGCCTCGAGCCTGACGTCTTCTCGCGGTATCTCCAGGCCGTCGATGAGCAACTGCCGCACGTCGGACCGGACGGTCTCGTGACCGGGGCGCGCAGCCAGTTCTCGCGCGATTTCGTCGAGTTGTACGTCGCTCAGCCTGCGCACCCGCCAAAGGCCCCGCCCGGAAAACCCGCGTAACGATACCCGCACGGGAAAGGGAAAAGCGGACAGACGTGAGCGGGGGAGAAGAAGCGGAGGTTGGGAGCAATTGGTCTGGGTGGGTTGCCAGGGTGGCCCGGTTGAGACAGTACGAGTTGGGTGCTGCTGGGTCCCGGCCGTGGACGCCGGGATGACGTTGGGGTTGCGTTGAGATGGGGCTTGGATGGTCTGTGGTAGCCTCCCGGCGATTCTGACGTGGCGGCTGGGTGTCGTATGCCGCGACCGAACGTCCTGATCGTTCTGTGTGATCAGCTGGCCCGCGAGTACGTGGGCGCCTATGGCAACGGGGTTGCACGGACTCCGCACATGGATGGCCTGGCGGCGGAAGGCGCGTTGCTTACGAACGCGTATGTGCCGCTGCCGGTGTGCTCGCCGGCGCGAGCGTCGATGTATACGGGGCTTTACCCGCACCAGCACCTGCTGCACATCAATGGGCACCCCGATCACGCGTGGCACACGAGCGTGGCGACGCTGTCCAACCGGCCGGTGCTGCCGGAGTCGGTGCCGTCACTTGGCCAGGCGTTCAAGGCGGCCGGCTACCGGATGGGTTACACCGGCAACTGGCACATGGGCGACGACGAGACGGCGCATCACGGGTGGACGGATTACTGGCGGACGTATCGATACTGGAAGAATGGCCGCGATTACTATGTCCAGCACCTGGAAGACGTGGGGCTGGCGGAGACGTTTCGCGACGAGCACCGCCGGTTCAGCATGGGGTCGGGACTGCCGGCCGGTGTGGTGCCGTCGGGGCGATCGGCCATTCCGCGTGAGCACGCGCGAACGTCGTGGACGGTGGACCAGGCCATTGCCTTTGTTGAGGGGCGGGACTCGCGGCCGTGGATGCTGACGGTTTCGATCAAGGATCCGCATCCACCGGTGATCATGCCGGACCCGTTTGCGGACCTGGTGAGCCCGGAGGAGGTTGAGCTTCCGGCGTCGTTGGCGGATGACCAGCTTGGCAAGCCGGACGCGTATCGTCGCTGCCAGGGCTTCCTGAACGTGCGCAATATGCGGGAGCCGGACTGGCGGCGCCTGATTGCCCATTACCACGGCCTGGTGGCGCACGTTGACGCTGAGTTTGGTCGTCTGCTGGCGTGCCTGGACGCGCAGGGTTTGCGCGACGACACGATCGTGATCCTGCTCTCGGACCACGGCGAGATGATGGGCGCTCACCGGATGATGGCGAAGGGGCCGGCGCTGTATGAGGAGTCGATTGGGATTCCGTTCATCCTGCGCTGGCCGGGAGAGGTGATGCCGAGCCGTCCGGACGGGATGTTCTCGACGATTGACCTGAACGCGACGCTTGGCGGCTTGTGCGGCGTGGAGGTGGATGCCGGGGAGGGCCTGGATCAGTCGGCGGTGCTGCGGGGGACGACGCCGGCGGTGCGCGACGCGGTGTTTGTGGAGTTTTATGCGTCGCCACCCGACGTGGACGACTGGATGTTTGCCAAGACGATCCGAACGCCGCGCTGGAAGCTGAACATGTTCTTGTTCGACCGGTCGGAGCTCTATGACCTTGAGGCGGACCCGAACGAGATGTGCAATCTGATTGACGACGCGGGGCACGCCGAGATTCGTCGAGATCTGTGTGAACGCATCGTGGAGTGGGCGGAGGCGACGGCGGATCCGATTACGCCGCTGGTTGAGCGGGCGGCACGGAGACTGACGCTGGCGTAGGTCTGTCCGGCGGCTGCGGCGCGGGCGTTGACGGGGTGGGGCCGTACACGAGGATCGTGTGCACTAGAATTGTGGAAATGGGATTGCGGGTGTGATCCGTGAAGAACATTACCCTGAGCGCCGATGCGAGCCTGATCCAGGCGGCGCGCCAGCGGGCGGCGGCCGAGCGCACGACGCTAAACGCGGAGCTTCGGCGCTGGCTGGCGGACTATGCCGGGCGCACACACCAGGCTGACGCGGCCATGGCCACAATCCGCCTGCTGCGCGGCGACATTGCGACCGGCGGCCGCAGGTTCACGCGGGATGAAATGAATGAGCGCTGAGGACTTTCTGGACACGAACGTCTTCGTCTACCTGTTCGACGAAACGGCGCCCGACAAGCGTGAGCGCGCCGAAGGACTGGTGCGCCGCAGCCTGGACGAGGGGAGCGGCTGCATTAGCTACCAGGTGGTGCAGGAAACCCTGCATGTGGTGACGCGAAAGCTGGGCGCCGGGCCGGCCAGTGCGCGGCTGTTGCTGGACGACGTGCTGGCGCCGCTGTGGCGGGTTAATCCGTCGCGCTCGCTGTACGCGCGCGGCCTGCGCCTGCACGCGCAATTCGGGTTCAGCTTCTACGACTCCCTGATCGTGGCGGCCGCGTTGGAAGCCGGTTGCACACGTCTCTACAGCGAAGACCTGCACCACGGCCAGCGGGTGGACCAGCTGACCATTCACAACCCCTTTGCGGAGCACTGACGGGGCAGACGGCGACTTCGTCCGGGCGCAACCCGGCCATCTGTCGAAGAGCCCAAGGGGCGAAGACGCCGGAATCCTTCGGCTGGCTCAGGACAGGTTCTACCTGTGCCCTAGGAGAGGGTGAAGAGCGGCGGTCCCTGAGGACGGTGCTTTCAGGTGAGTTGGGTGCGCGGGGGACCCCTCACCGGTTTCGGCGAGTACGCCGAACCTGCCTCTCCCCTCGGAGAGGGTGAAGAACGGCGTCCGCGTCAAAGGGGTGAGAGCCTTACGCGGTGCTCAGGGGTGGTGGGGTGCGCCGAAGACGGGCGGGTCGGGGACGCCGCCCATACGACAGACTGGAGGAGGGCGGGCCGGGTGGTTGCGCCTGGTGGGCGCACGACCCGGGGACCCCTCACCGGTTTCGGCGAGTACGCCGAACCTGCCTCTCCCCTCGGAGA
>JAPPFO010000063.1:7855-8178 GCA_028875175.1 Chloroflexota bacterium
GGGTGAAGAACGGCGTCCGCGTCAAAGGGGCGGCAGCCTTACGCGGTGCTCAGGGGTGGTGGGTTGCGCGGAAGACGGGCGGGTCGGGGACCCGCCCCTACGCAAGAAAAGATGTGGACGGGGGAGTTTCCCGAGAGGGTTGGATGCTGGGGCATGTGGTTCGACTCGGTCTTCCGGGGACTCCAGACCGGCTCACCACGAACGGATGGGGTGGTGCGCGGGTGGATTGGATGTTGGAGAGTGGGGATCGAGTTGAAGCGTGGCAGCGGGGGCGGGGATGAAGATCCTGGTGACGGGTGGGACGGGGCGGATTGGGGGGAATT
>JAPPFO010000087.1 GCA_028875175.1 Chloroflexota bacterium
AACCAGATGTCGGTGCAGTAGCCCTGGAGTTGCTCGATGGCGTCGCCGCGCCTGGCGTGGGGGTTGAAGTAGTCGTTCTCAAAGACGTCGGCCGCCGACGTGATGCCCCAGGACGGGTGGTGGATTGTCGTCTGAAACCCGCGGTCCTGCGGTCGGTAGGGGTAGTTGTCACCCAAATGCCACTTGCCGAAGTGGCCGGTTCGATAGCCGTTGTTCGCAAAGACGTCGGCCATGGTCGGCAGCGACGGATCCAGCAGCGACCGGCCCATGCACACGAATGTGGCGCCGTTGCGTAGCGCGTCTTGGCCCGTCAAGAGTTGACTGCGGGTTGGCGTGCACATGGGCGCGACGTGGAAGTCGTCCAGCCGAACACTCTCCGCGTGAAGCCGGTCCAGGTTGGGCGTGCGAAGGATTGGATTACCGTGGCAGGAGAGGTCGCCGTAGCCCTGGTCGTCGGTCAGCAGAACAATGACGTTTGGTTTCGGGTTCGGCATTGGGTCCCTTCCGAGCTACAGGTTCTGCATGGCGGACGTAATGGGCGCCCTGCTTTGGAGCCGCCGGTGGGAATCTAGCGGGCGCGCGACGCCACTGTCCGCCCGAGCTTGCCGTCGCGCACAAAAGCCTCGAATTCAGCCAGGTCCCTGAACACGCGGGTCGAGAGGAAGCGAATCGCCCAGTTGGTCGTCATCGGCGACACCGTGAACACCAGCCGGCCGGCCGCGTAGGCCCGGTACATCTCGACGGCCGTGCCCATCGTGGCCACCGGAGCGTAGGCCACCAGCACATCGGTCTCCGCCGCCAGGTCAAGCTCGCCCATGAACGCCCGGCGCGCGGCTTCGTTGTCGTAGGCAACCGAGTCCGGGTTCAGTTCCGCGGGACAGACCACCTCGGCCTCGGGGTGCGTGGCAGTAATGATCTTGCGCAGCTCTTGTCGATAGTCCTGGGCGTGGAGCGAGTTGTCGGCGTTGGAGCCCTGCATGACGCCGGAGAGGAAGACAGAAAACGGAGACCGGCCATCCATCCGTCCGTTCGAGGCCTCGCGGTGCGCGGAGCCTGTCCCACGTTTCTCGTCGCTCATTGCATCAATCGCGTGCATTACGCCTCCTGAAGTGCCAGCCAGAATGGGTCGTCGCGTTGCAGTCGCAGGGGTCGTCCCGTCGCGTCAACATAGGCGTGCGCGCTCGCGGCGGTTGCGGCGACCTGCTCGCCGCGCCGGATCTCGTAGGTCAAGCCAACCCGTGCGCGCGTTACCTCGTCCAGATTGAGATGCACGTCCACTCGCTCGCCAGCGTAAACGGGCGTCTGGAACGCGCAGCTACAGGTGGTGAGCGGCAAGAAGATTCCTCGCTCGGTCAGTCGCCCGTAGGGCTGTCCGATGGCTTCCAGCCACCCGATCCGCGCCTCCTCCAGCCACCGGAAGTAGTTGGAGTGGTGGACGATGCCCTGCGCGTCCGTGTCGGAATAGCGCACGCGCAGGGTCTCGACGTGATCGCAGGCGTCACTCACCGATGTTGGCGAGAAAGGCGCCGATGGCATCTGCGCCAGCCAGGACCGACAGTTCGATGTCGAATTCGGTCGTCTCGCCCGGCTCAAGGATTTGCAGCGCGCCGTCGGCGCGGTTGACGGCGCGCCCCAGCACGGTGCAGTTGGCCGGTTCGATGCCGGTGACGTAGTTCCCCACGCCCAGGAATTTCCACTGATTCAGGAACGGCAGTTGGGCTTTCGGGTAGGTGAACCCCAGGCCGATTCCGTCTCCGAACGAGCGGTTCACGAGCGCTGCGTGCACCAGGCCGTCGGCATCCGGCTCCACGTCGTGGATCCAGACCGTGTTCTGCCAGCCGGGCGTCGGCGGACCGTAGGTGTCCCAGCCGGGCTCAAGCGAGGCCGAGTGGTCGTCGTAGGGGCGCCGGGAGCGGCTGCGTACGTGCAACCGGGAACCATCGTCGACCAGGGGATAACCGGGATTGAAGTGAAAGAGGATCATCGCCGGTTCGGGCTCTGCGCCCAGGTTTGTCACTTCGTCGTGAATGCGAATCGACGTAGATCCAAGTGACGTCGATATCCGCCGCTTGAGTTCCAGGTTCTCGCCGAAGAGCGCCGCCTGCCGCACGCGGCCCTGGACCCACATTTCAAACTCATCGCCGCTCCACTCGCCGTCGGCGTGTACGTTGGAAGCGGCAAGGTTGGAGAGGCGACCGTGCAGACCCAGGTCGGTGTAGAGCCGGTCCGGATCGACGGCAGGGTCGCCCACATTGTCGAGGCCTCCGGTGACCAGCAGCCCGAGCACGGTGCTGCGTACCCAGCCCCAGCCCTGAGGTTCGTAGTAGGCCCCGTGCATCTCTCCGGCGGCGCTGCGAAAGCCCAGGGGGATTCCGTTGAACCAGGCCCCGGAGATGTCCAGCGCACGACCGGGAATGACGGTGAATCGCAATCCCGAACCGGTGTTGACGTCAACGACCGCCAGCCCATCGCCCGCCCCGCCGTCCAGGCGGTATTCGCGCACCCCACCGACTTGCGAAACGTCCCCGACGCGCGCCATCAATTCGGCGCGGCTGTACTGACGACCCCACAGATTCGGCATGGCGGCTCTCGGCTGGCGACGATCGAGCGGCGCCTATTGTAGGCGGGAGGTTTCTAAGCGCCCGCCGGTGCTCGCGTGGCCGCCCGCTCCCAGCCCAGGGCGACCAGCAACAGCAACGCCGAGACTAGGCCCGCCGCGCCAAGCCAGCCCATGCCTGACCCGCCCACCAGCAGCGGGCCGGACGCGAAGCTGCTGAACACGCCGACGACCCCGATCAAGACCTCAACCCGCCCCTGAATCCGGGCACGAACGTTCAGCGGTACGCCGCGCGCCAGCATGGTCGATCCGGCCACGAAGCAGGCATTCCAGCCATAGCCGAGCAGGAACATGGCCGGCAGCACGGTGCCCAGACCAGTGTCCAGCCCCGCCAGCGCGCTGGCCAGCATCAAGAGCACCGCACCGAGCAGCACCATTGGCCGGGGTCCCAGCCCATCCACCAGGCGTCCGGTGAGGGGCGCCAACGCAAACATGCCTGCCACGTGCGCAGTCATTGCTATCGGCACGGCCTCGCCCAACCCCGAGTAACTGTGCATGTGGAGTGGGACCACCACCATGATCAGGGTCATGACGCCCTGGCCGGTGAGCATGGCCCAGATGCCCAGTTGTACCCGGCGGTCGCGCAACACGGCGCGCAGGTCAAGTGCTTCGCCGTCCACTGGGGCGGCCTCCGGCGTCGTATCGGTCACTTCGCGCGGATCGGGCCGCACGAACGCCCAGGTCACCAGCGCGGAAAAGAGCAGCAGCCCGGACGCCGCCACCCACGGTCCGGCCAAGTACGAGAGGCCGCGCGCCTCCGCCAATTCCTGCGCATAGCCACCCAGCAGCGGCCCGCCGAGGGCGCCGGCCGTAGCGCCCCAAACGACGATTCCAATGGCGCGACCACGGCGGCTCGGGTCGTACACCTCAGCGGCGACGTAACGCGACATGTCGCCGCCGGCCCGAGCGACGCCCATGAGCAACGAGCCGGCCAGTAGCAGCCAAAACAATCCCGCGGCAATTGCCAGCGCGGCCGTTGCAGCGCCGACGGCCCCCAGGGCGTAGCTGCCGGCGATTGCCGGCCTTCGGCCAAATGCATCCATGGCGCGGGCGATTGGCGGTGGCCCGATTGCCCGACCAACCATCGAAATCGCGGCCGGCAATCCGGCCAACTCCGCATGTCCGCTGAGCTCTTTGCCAGCGATGGTGAGCACGATGAAACCGGCCAGATACCCAACCCCGATGCTGCCGCGCGCCACGAACAGCGCGCCGACGATGCGGCGCCGGCCAGCCTCGGTGATTGCGGGAGACGCCGCAGACGTGCTCATAAGTTGGACGGGAGTCTACGCGCCAGTTCGCCTGCCGCGCCCGCTAGGCTGTCCCCGGCGTATCCGCGGGGAATGAGTCGATGAGCGAGCAGGACGGACAGGTAGCGCTGGTGACGGGCGGCGCCATGGGTATTGGCGGCGGAATCGTGGAGTCGTTCGCCGCCGCCGGAGCGGCCGTGAGCGTGGCCGACGTAAACGAGGCGGCGGCCCGCAGCCTGGTTGACCGACTGCAAAGCAAAGGGCAGCGCGCCAGCGCGGTTATTGGTGACGTCAGTTCAATCGCGGACGCCGAGCGCATGGTCGAGGAAACCGTGGCCGAGTACGGCGGCCTGGACGTCCTGGTCAACAACGCCGGTATCCAACCCACGGCTTCGTACATGACGGCCGAGGAGATGGACGAGGCGACCTGGGACCGCATCATCGACATCAACATCAAGGGCCAATTCCTGATGTCCAAGTTCGCGATCCCGCACCTGCGGGCGCGTGGCGGCGGAACGATCATTAACATTGCCAGCGTGCAGGGGTTGCAGTCGCAGCCGCAGGTTCCGGCCTATGCCGCCAGCAAGGGCGGCAGCCTGTCGCTGACCCGGAACATGGCGCTGGATTTCGCCAAGGACAACATTCGCGTTCTGGCCATCAATCCGGGCACGATCGACACGCCGCTCGCGCGAGGGGCGGCTCGGGCGTTTGGCGACGAGGACGAAATGCTGAACCTGTGGGGAAGCTCGCACCCGCTGGGCCGGGTCGGGAAGACCTCCGAGATCGGGGCCGTGGCGGTGTTCCTGGCGAGCGAGGGCGCGTCGTTCATGACCGGCGAATTCGTCAACGTGGACGGCGGCTATATGGCGCTGGGCGCCTGGGCGGCGGGGACGGACTAGCTACTCGACCAGTCAGTTGACGATCACCGTCTCCCGACTCGGGGCGCCAATGCGTTCCAGGCGGCGGCGAGGTCGCGGTTTGCACTGAAGCTCCCGTAGAGCGCGGCCCACATGTCGTCGACCGCAGCCTCGGCCGCCGCTTGATCGCCTCTGGCCAGGGCCTGCTCCAAGGCCGAGATTCCTGCACGCTGAGTCTCGGCGGCGGACAGCGCGGCCTGTGCCGCTTCGTCGGCGGCCGCTGCGTGCGCGGTGGCCAGGTCGGTGATGGGAGGCGGCGGAGTTTCGGCATCCATCGCCGCACGCTCGGAAGTCGTCGACCCGCCGTAGCGGGGCGGGAGCTTGGCACCGTTCTCGTCCCACCAGGTGTGCGTGGGGTCGATGTGGGGGGTGACGGAGAGGTACATCGTCATGGTCGAGTCGCCAACGCAGCGGACGAGGTGGATCTCGTCGCGGTCGGCGAAGCAGAGCTGGCCGGGGCCCAGAATCTCGGTGTGACCTTCGATGACGAATTCGGCCTGACCGTCCAGGATCAGGAAGATTTCGGCGCCCAGGTCGTGGCTGTGGGGGACGTTCTCCTCGCCGGGCTCCATCTGGAGAAACCGCGCGCGGATGTCGGGCTGGATGATCAGGTTCTGAATGTCGGTGCGCGAATCGAAGACTCGGAAGGCCATGCTCAACTTCCTCCGGTGAACGACGCCCGCACGATGTCGCGCACGAGCGTCAGGTGGTCGATCAACTCGGTGCCAGGCGTTTCGGGGGTACGGCCTGACGTGATGGAGTCGTGGAAGTGTTCGAGTTCGCGTTTGAACGGGTTCTCGTGCCATGAGAATTCGCGGCGGGACGGCGCGCCGTCGGCGTCCGGTTCCAGAACGACCGCCGTGGTCGGCAGCCCTCGGCTGAACCCGGTGGGGAAGGAAATGATCACGCGTTCCGAACGTCCGTATACGGCAAATGTCTCCTCGAATGCCCAGAGATCTGGCAAGTCAATCCAGGTCAGCACGGCCCGTATGCCGTTGGGATAGCGCAGCGCGGTGGTCAGCCCGTTGCCCGCGCGCCAGATTTCGGTACTCAGGACGGTCTCGGGCGGGCCGAACATGCCGTGCAGGACGCTGATGTCGTGGATCAGGCTGCCGTTGACCATCTGATAGGCGCGCACGAGCTCCGCGGCCGGATCGTCCAGGCCCAAGGCCTCCGCAACCAGCGCGGTGTCCGCTGCGCGCAGGCGGGCCACCACTTCATCCGGCAAGTTGGCTCGATGAAACGAGAACTCGGCCATGTGCAGGTCGTTGGAGGGGTGCAGGTGGTTGATTTGGATCAGCCGCACGTCGTGCATGGCCTTCACGCGGCGGGCGGCGTAGGCGTAGCTGGGTTCGTATCGCTTGGGGTAGGCCACCATCAGCACGACGCCGGCGGCCTCGCCGGCATCGATCATGGCCCTGGCCTCGCGCAGCGTGATGCAGGCCGGCTTTTCGACCAGGACGTGCTTGCCCGCCGCCGCCGCGGCCAGGACCTGCGGCGCATGGGATCCGGAGGAACAGATCAGCACTGCGTCGATGTCGGAGGACACCAGGTCGTGGACGTCGGTGAAGCGGGAGTCCTGCGGCACGTGGAAGTCGTCGCCGACCTTTCGCAGCAGGTCCGGCGCGATGTCGCAGATGCCACCAATCTCGAACCGGTCGCGGCCGTCGCGCAGGTGGGGCAAGTGCTGGATCTGGGCAATCGCGCCGCAGCCGACGACACCCACTCGTAGACGGGTCACTCGAGTCCTCCTGCTCCCGCCACGTGGCTCAGCCTAGAACGCACACGGCAGGGCGTCGACAGGTCGGGAGGTGCAAGCGTTGACACTGGAGCGTTCACCCGTTGACGATGTCTGCGTGGGACTCCGCGAGGCGCTGACATGCAACGTGTAGGGCTGCTGGTTCCGTCGGTCAATACGGTGGTGGAGCCGGAGTTCTGGCGGCTGACGCCGCCGACCGCGAGCGTGCACTCGGCGCGGATGCGGAACTCGACCTGCGACGTCGAAGACTCTCGCCAGATGCTGGCGCATGCCGAGCGGGCGGCGGACGAAGTAGGGAGCGCGCTGGTGGACGTTGTGGCGTTTGCCTGCACGGCCAGCAGCTTTGTGGACGGACGCGACGGCGAGGCCGCGCTGCACGACTTGATTTCGTCGGCCGCCAACGCACCGGCCATTACCACTTCGGGCGCGGTGGCCGAGGCTTTGAAGTCGTTGGGTAGCCGCCGGGTGGCGCTGTATACGCCCTATCCGGACGAGTTGAACGATCACGAGGAGGAGTTCCTGGCCACGCACGGCATCGAGACGGTGTGCGCGTACGGAATGGGCGTTTCCGCGGCCGTAGAGATTGCCGACGTGACGTCGGACGAACTGCGCGAGTTCGTGGACGTGCAGCCGCCGCCGGCCGAGGCCGACACGATTTTCCTCTCGTGTACCAACCTGGCGACCTTCGAGGTCATCCGGCCGCTGGAAGCGGCGTACGGTTTGCCAGTGGTCAGCAGCAACAGCGCGACCTTCGCGGCTGTCGGGCGGCGGCTTGGGTGGGAGATTCCGCCTGTGCTGGGAGCGCTGGCCGGACGAGCGGCGGCGGCCGCTCTCACGTAGCGACCCGCAGATTGAAGGCCGATAGTCGGAGCCCCGGCGGCTTGCGAGCGGCAGCCGACGTTGGCGGCACATTCACGGACCTCGTGGCTGTGGATGCTCAGGGCGCCGTCGCTCGGCATAAGACGCTGTCGACGCCGCCCAACTTTGACGCGGGAGTCCTCGCGGGCCTCAAGGCTTGTTGCGGCGGCTCGCTTGAGCTGCTCGCCAGCCTGTTGCACGCCAGCACGGTGGCGACGAACGCCATCCTGGAGCGACGCGGGCCGCGGACAGGACTGATAACCACCGAGGGATTCCGCGATGTGCTCGAGATTGGGCGGCTGCGCTATCCACGCTTGTACGACCTGAGCTGGTTGCGACCGGAGCCGCTGGTGGAGCGCCGGTTGCGGCTGGGCGTGGGCGAACGCATGGCAGCCGACGGGTCGGTGGTGAGGCCGCTGGACGAGAGGAGCGTGGCCGCGGCGTTGGACGTGCTGGTGAAAGCGGACGTTGAGGCCGTGGCGATCTGCCTGCTGAACTCGTATGTCAACGATCGTCACGAAGTCGAGGTGGAGCGACTGGTGCGGGAGCGGCTGCCGGAGGCGGCGGTGTCCCGAAGCTCGGCGGTGCTGCCGCTGATCCGGGAGTACGACCGCACCAGCACGACAGTCATCAACGCGTACCTGCAGCCGGTGATGGGGGACTACCTGGGGCGGCTGGCCGAGGCGTTGCAGGATGCGGGCT
>JAPPFO010000202.1 GCA_028875175.1 Chloroflexota bacterium
GCGCCACGCACGCTCCCACATACGCCGTGGCCGCCAGCGACTCCGTGAACCCGCGCCGCGAGGCCGGCAGCAACCGCCGGATGATCGGCAGCCCCACCGTCGCCACCACCGCGTCGGCCTCCAGCGGCTCGTCGTTCACCCGCAGCGCCGGCGCCCCGGGTTCACCGATGGTGATCTCCTGCACCGGCGAAGCCAGCCGCAACTCAGCCCCACGCTCTCGCACCGAGTCCGCCAGCGCGTCCACGATCACCCGGAAGCTCCCGCGGAAGTATCCCAGCCGTTCGCGCCGCTTGTCGGCCGTCCGCGTGCGCGCCCGGGCCATCAGCCGCGCCCACATCCAAGCCATCGAGACCGATTCCCAGTGCCCCGCGAACTTGGCCCGCAGCATCGAGGCGAAGATCGCCTCGAAGGCCTCGCGGCCCACGTACCGCGGCAGCACCTCCGCCGCCGTCAGGTCTTCAAATGGACCGTAGTCCGTCAGCCGCTGCAAGAACACCGAGCCAAGCCCTAGCCGCAGCCGCGCCCACGGACTCAGCGCCCCAAACCGCAGCAGGTCGAGCGGCGACGTAAACGGATAGAGCCGGCCGCCCAGGTAGTACCCCATCTCCGGCTCCGGCCACTCCAGCCGGTCCCCGACACCCAGTTCCTCCGCCAGCCCGATCATGAAGCTGTCGTGCGTAAACAGGTGGTGATAGAAGCGCTCTACCGGCTCCCCGCCAACCTCGACGGTGGCCAGCTCTCCGCCCGGCCGCGGCGCCGCTTCCGCCAGCGTGACGGCGTGGCCCAGCTTCAGCAGCTCATGCGCCAGTGCCAGCCCGGTGATGCCGGCGCCAACGATTATGACTTTCACAGGCGGAAGGGCCCCAGCGGTCCCTCGTTCAGCAGGTCGGTCCGCACGTACAGCATGAAGTCATAGGACCCCTTGGGCACGGGCGGTTCTTCGCGCGTCACCAACCAGTGTAGGAACGAACTGCGCGCCGCCGGATCCGACAGGAAGTCGGCGAAGAATCCCAGGTCCCAGCTCTTGTAGGTGTGCTCCGGGAACCACCAGCGCAGTTTCATCTCGCGGCCCACGAATTCGGGGAGCTGGATCCCAAGCACGTCCGCGCTGGACGGGGACATGAGCACGATCTGCGCCTGCTGCGCGTCCTCCAGGTTCATGTCCTTCGTGTATAGCGCGTCCGGGTAGTCGCGCAGGTACCAGACCGTCGGCCAGGCGTAATCGTTGTCGATGAGCAGCGGCAGCTTGTCGCCGAGGCCGGTCCGCCTGGCGGCCTCGTCCACGATCGCCGCCACCTCCTTCACGTCGTCCGTCGTCTGCACGTATACAACCAGGTCGTTTGGCACGCTCCCGCGCTCGTAGTTGATCGGAATGGCGAACCAGACCGTCCAGAACAGCAGGCCGGCGCTCAGCAGCCCCACGCCGAATCGAGGAAGACCGGGACGGGGCTCATCGAACCACCGCCCCACCCACCAGCACGCCAGCAGCATTGGCGGCCACAGCAGGTGTAGGACCAGCCAGGGTGCCTTCTCCCCGGCGGCCGAGTAGACGATCCAGGTCACGACAATCCACACGCCCAACACAAACGGGAGCAGGTGCCGGGCACAGCGCCCGCGTAGCAGGGCGATCGCGCCAAACAAGAGAGCAAAGGGCTCGTACAGGCCAAGGAACATCGCGTAATAGAACCAGGGCTGATTGACTCGCTCGGACTCATGCACGCTCGTCCAGTACTCGATGGAGTTGGTGAAGGCGGCGCGAAAGCCCGGAAGGTGCGTGAGGAACGACGTATAAAACGCAAACACGATCAGCACGAACGTCAAGGCGCCGTAAACCACGTGCTCCACGTCGTATCCCAGCGAGCGAAACGCATTGAGCGCCTGGTCTCCCAGCGGGGATACGTCGGGTCCGCGGCGCCAGGCGCGGTAGGCCAGCCCACCCACGGCTATCAGGACCATCAGCAATGCAAACCCGTGAATGAAGGTGTTTTCCTTTGTCGCCAGCGAAAGACCCAGCGTCGCCCAGGCCAGGTAAATCCAGCGCCGTTGCGGCCGTTCCAGGTAGCGCATCACCGAGCCAAGGAGCAAAAGGGTGAACAGCGCCACATAGATGTCCATGCGCAGGAATCGCGAGTAGTAGAGGAACGACGTTGAGATGGTCATCGCCGCCATCGCCAGCGACGTGCCGGTGCGACCCAGTTCCGGGCGAAAGATCAGCAAGGCGCCCACCGAAGCCACACCAAACAGCGCCGGTACCACGCGCCCCAGGGCATCGGTGACCCCGGCCGCCAGGAACACAATCACGTTGCCGAAATAGAGCAACGGCCCGTGGTACGCCGGGTCATACCGGAACTGCTTGCCGTTGATCATGTCGTTCGACTCTTTAGCGTGGATGGCTTCATCGTGGTGGTAGACCCGCTCGCCCAGATCGAAGAAGCGCAGGCCGGCGGCCACGGCCAGGATCAGGACGTAGAGCAGCCACTCGCCGCGCGACCAGCCAAACCAGCCCGGGCGCGCCAGCCAGCCCCGCACCGTGGACACGCTGCCGCTCACGAGCCCGCTCCAATCCCGAAGATCGAGGTGCCGCCTGCGGAGAAGACCGGGATGAGGTCGTCGGCCAGGCGTTCCATCACCTCGGGCCCATATCGGTCGCGCTCGCTGTCGCCGGCCACCACGTGCGTCACGCCATAGCGGTCCAGCACGGCACGCCGCAGCGCGCGGTCGTCAGTCCGGTAGGCCGTGTCGATATCGGCCGCACGAGCGGCGATCCTCGGATCGGACTCCCGCCACAACTCTTCGTGTTGGGTCCAGCCGATCACGCTCGGGATTCCCGTCCAGGTGGACATGCGCGAGTCGCCGGAGTAGGCGCGGCCGGGCGCTTCCAGCAGCACGGCGTTGCCCGGAGCATGCGTGCGTAGCCACTCAGCCGCGGCAACTTCCGACGGACGGCTGAGCTGCGCGGCGGCCAGCCCGTCCAACGATCCGGACACCGAACTGGCCTCGGTCTTCGCCTTCGTAGCAACGATGGGATACGTAAGCGCCGGGACCGCCAGCAGCGCGAACACAGTCGCCGCTGCCGTGCGCGTGAGCGTCAGGCGCAAGCCGCCCGGTTGCGTAAGGCGGCGCCAGGCCAAAACCAGGCCCGGTCCGGCTGCAACGGCCAGCAGCCCCCAGGCTTGGTAGTGCAGCTTGAACACCGTATTCATCCGCTCGTTGGGCGGGCCGAAGAAATCATCGACGTAGACAGCCTCAACGACAGTCAAGAGCCCCAGACCGGCAACCAGCAGCCAAAGCAGCGCCGCGAGCCCCGGCTCGGCCCGGTGGCTCCAGAGGGCATAGACACTGAGCACCAGCAGCGCCCCAAGCGCAACCACCACCTCCCCACCTGCGATCAGCGTAGCCCCGGCGCCAGCGACGAGCAGGATGACAAAAAAGAGGCGGCCGTCCGGTCGCACATCCCAGAGTAAGTCGGCCAGCGTGACGACCACCGCAGCTAGCAGCAGCCCGAAGACCTGGAAGTAGTCCAGCGCCTCGCTTCTGACCGTCACCACACCAATCCCACGGCTGCCGGGCGCATAGTTCAGGGTATAGGGCAACCAGGCGGCCACGGCCACGCTCAGCGCCACGGCGGTCGGGGGCGCCAGGGCCAGCAGTCGTGATCGCGCACGCCAGGCCGCCACCACGCCGCCCGCCAGCACCAGGCCCGCGAACGTCGGCGCGTCCCAGGCATTGAGCGCATACAGACCGCCCAGCACCAGCCCGGTCAGCGCGCCGCGTGCGAGCCGTTCGGCCAGGGAGTCCAGCTTCGGCTGCGACCCCGCAACCACCCACTGCACGGCCAGCGCGACGCCCACCAGCGTGATCGGAAGCGCCATCACGTGCGGGTGCAGGTCGCCCAGGATGAAGGAGAAGGCCGGAAACTCGTTGATCGTGTAGTCGATCACCTGGCCGCCGTCCTCGCGCTGAATCGTGCGCGAGGCATTCCAGCCAATGCCCCGCCAAAAGCCCGAAGGCGCGTCCGTGCTCTCCGAGAAGAGGTCGCGCAGGACGGCCAGATTCCCGGCCACCATGGTGAGACCGAGTGCCAGCGCAGCCGCCACGTTGCGGGCTCGCTTCCTGGCGCCCGTCAGCACGGCCAGGTCGTAGCCGGTCGAAGCGGCAGCCACGGCGCCCAGCGCAAAGAGCGCGGCCAGGGCCAGGTTGTAGCCCACGGCCGGCTCGGCGCCGCTGAGATGCAGCCCGAACGCGGCCATCGAGTAACCCAGGTAGTAGTAGTTGATGGTCTCGCCGGCAAACCAGGGATCTGGTGGGGGAAACGACGCTGCGCGGGCCGCGGCGTTCAGCAGAGCGAAATCCATGGGCTTTTCCGTCCCACCGATTTCCGGATTGAGCCAGCGCAGGCCCACGCCGATCGCAAACATCGCAAGGAGCAGAAAGCTCCCGACCAGCCACAAACGGCCGTTCGCGCGCAGTTCACCCAGACTCGCGCGCAGCATCCAGGCCAGGACTCCGCTAAGCGCAGCAAATACCAACAGGATGGCTGCCGCGTAACCGCGTCCGTTGGCGAAAAGCCCGGTTGAGAGCCCAAGCCAGGCGAGATAATGAGCCAGGAACAATCCAACCGGCGCTGCCAGCAGGACGCCGCCAGAGGGCAAACGTCTACACAGCACAAACGCCCAGGGCACCCCGAGAATGGAAAGCACCACCAAGGCGCCAGCCCAAAGCAGCACGTCGATGGCGCGATGCCTTTCCGGTTCGCGAGCGGTGCAGGAGTAGAGGTCAGAATAGCCAGTGAGCCCCGATCAACCAGGATTCACCGGTTCGTCCTGATGCCCCGACCCTGCGCGGCCGGCACTTGAGCGCGGTGCGACCGGAGACCCGCGCGCTGCGCAAGCGGCCGTCGACCACGAGCCCGGCCGGGCTCTCGCGCCGGGCGCTTTTGCGGGCCGGCCTGATCGCCGGTAGCGGGCTGTTGGCCGCCTGCACGCTGGAGCGGGCCGGGCCGGAGTTGCCGCCAGTGACTCTGCCTCCGGTGGAAGTCGTGCAACCGCCCCCGCTGCCCACGTCAACTCCCGAACCCACCGCACCGCGGCCCACAGCTGCATCCGCAAGCGTCAGCGCTCCACAGTCCCCCGCTGTCACCATTTACTTCGAAACCTGGGGACCCCGGGTGCTCCTCAACGCCTTTAGCGAGATCGCACAGGAATCCCGCGAGGCAATCCCCTGGGTCACCGTGCAGGCGCGCCTGGACAATGCGCTTTCCTCAGACGGCCTTCGGACACGTTTGCGGAACGACGAGGGACCAGACGTCACCCGAGTCGAACCTGAGGACGTGTTCGACTTGACGGCGGCTGGCTTTCTCCACGGGCTGGGTGCGCGTGTGAGCGGCGATCCCGAACTGCGCGAAGCGGCGCCCGCCGCCCCAGCAGCCCGGACCGGCGCCGGCGGCGAACTCTCCACACTCAGCATCGGGGCCACGCACCAGTGCCTGCTCTATAACGCCCAGCACCTTGAATCGGTGGGCGTCACCGCGCCCATGAGTTGGCAATCCCCCTGGACCGTGGACGAATTCGAAGAGGCCGCGCGTCGCCTGGTCATCGCCAACAACCAGCGCGTCGAACGATTCGGCCTCACCGCCATCCCGGCCTACGCGCGTCCGGTGCTGGCCGAAAAAAGCGACGACTGGCTGGCTTCCGATCAACGGGCGTCCATGCTGTCCACTCCCCAGCGCCGGGAGCGCCTGCAACGGCTGACCGACTGGCAGACCAACCTGGACATCGAACTGCCAACCGCCTATCGGTTCGTGGCCCCATTCAGCGGCGGTCTTGCTTCAATGCACATCGACCATACGGACGTGGGACGGTGGGTGCGAGCCAGCGTGCCGTGGGGCGTGGCGCCCTTGCCCGCCTGGGAGGGCCGCGAATCCCTCACCGAGGCCAACGAGCTGTGCGTGGCGATTCCGGCGCACAGCTCCGAGCCGGACGCCGCCTGGACCTTCGCGCGTTTCCTGCTTGACGCCCCGGCGCAACGCGCACTCGCCCGCACCAATCTGCTGACGCCCACGCGGCTGGAAACGCTGGAGGACCCGGCGTACCTGGATCCGAACCAGCGGCCGTACAACCGCACCCAACTTGTCGAGGCGGCGGCCAAGGCCATGCGCAGTCCCGCGCATCCGGGCGCCAAGGCCTGGCACGCCTTGACGGGCGACGCGATTGCGCCGGTGCGGCAGGGCAAAGAGGACGCCGCCGCCTATCTGGAGCGGGCTGACGCCCTGATCACGCGGCAATTGCGGCTGCGCGGCTGGTCAGCCGCCGCCGACCGCCCCGGCTACCGCCAGCCGCTCCCCTTCGGCAACTGGTTCCTGGCGGGCCTGGAGGAACGCGGGCTCTAGCCGGAGGCTCCGTCCGCCAGCAGGCGGGCCTCGACCGTTCGCGTGCGCGGCCCGTCGCACTCGATCAGCAGCACGTCCTGCCAGACGCCGACTTGTAGCCGTCCTCCAACAACCGGTACCAGCACCTGGTGGCCGATCAAATTGGCCCGCACGTGCGCGGCCGCGTTGTCTTCGGCCCCAACATTGTGCGCGTATGGGCCATCCCATGGAACCAGCCGCTCCAACGCCCGCGCAAAGTCGTCCAGCAGACCTGACTCTGGCTCATTCAACGTCACGGCGCACGTCGTGTGCGGAACGCTGACCAGCAGCAACCCGTCGCGCCGGACCTTGCCCTCGATTGCCGCCTGCATCTGCCGGCCAACCGGATGCACTGACGTCCGCGACGAGGTCGTGACGCGCAGCGACGCAAGGGGCACGTCAGGCGTCCCTGCCGGGACAGCCGCGCTCGGTTAGCGAGAGTGTCCGCCAGCCGGGCGCCAGGGCCATGCGCGCCGCATCCGCCAAATCTCGAGCCGTAGCCACGCCCGCCGGGGCGGTTGCCCCATCGCGAGCGATCCACACCACCGGCATCCCGCAATTGCGGGCGCCCGCCACGTCGTTCTCCAGGTCATCGCCAATCAGGACGCAATCTTCCAGCTCGGCGTCCACGGCGGCGGCGGCGGTCTCGAATATGCGCCGATCTGGCTTCTCCGCGCCCACGGCCGCCGAGAACACGATTGGGTCTAGTCGGTCCGCCAGCTCCAACCCGTCCAGCACCAGCGGCAACAGGTAGCTGTAGTTGCTGAGGACGCCGGCGCGCGCCCCGGCCCCCAGGACCAGGTCAATCGCCGGCAGGGCATCCGGAAGCACCCGCGTCGCAAAGGCCTCGTGCAGTTCGTCGGCCATCTGGGCAACGTCCAGGCGCACCGAACCCGTGTCGCCAAGCTCATCCACGTACACCCGCGCGTCGTCGAGCTTGAGCCGCCGGAAGTCTTCCGCCGTCCGGACGCTGGAAAAGTGCGCCTTGAAGTACCGCATCTCCGCGTGCAGCGCCGCGTCCAGCCGCGCGCGCGGCGCGTCCACCCCTGCACGTCGCACCGCGTCGGCCATGTAGTCGAACGGCGAGGGGTCGGCCGGAAAGTGGATCAGCGTGCCGTACGCATCAAAAAACACGGCCGCCGGATACGAACTAGTCACACCCGAACCGTACCACCGGCCATGTCGACTCCAGCGTGTGGTTGCTACGCACAGCGCCAAGTCCGTTTCCATCGCGGCCGCCCGTGGCCGCCAGCGACAGTCTCAGCCCCGCAACGGTCGCCAACCGGAACCGATGCGCCGCCACATCCCGGCGACGACCACTTCGTCAGCTGATGGGCTGGAATTTGTAGAGGGCGTCGTCGCGCTGGACTTCGCCCATGTAGATGGCGCCTTCGGGGTCGACCCAGATGCCGTGGGGGGCGCTGAAGGTTGCGCCGCCGTCGCCGGGGTCTTCCCAGGAGGTGATGATCCGGCCGGTCAGGTCGAGAATCGAGACTCGACCGCCGACTTCGGCCAGGTAGATGACGCCGGCGTCTTCGTCCACGAAGAAGTCGGAAGGCTGGCGGTATCCGGTCCATTGGTCGATGTAGACGCCATCGGGATCGAAGATCTGGATGCGGTGGTTTTCGCGGTCGGCGACCAGGATCCGGTCATCGCTGAGGGCCCAAA
>JAPPFO010000161.1 GCA_028875175.1 Chloroflexota bacterium
GGCGCAGCCGGTTCCGCCTGCCGCGCCAGCCCCGGCGCCAACAGCCGCGCCGACGCCGGCGGCGCCGCCCGAACCCACGCCAGTCACCACGCCGGTGCCCGTGAGTTCGATCCCCGGACCGCGGACGCTCCCGCGCGGGCTGACCGGCTACGGCATCCAGGGTGAGTTCCGCCGTCCCGACGATGGCCGGCTGGCAGACCTGGTGACCGGCGCCGGACTCAACTGGGTCAAGCAGCAGATTCCCTGGGAAGAGGTCGAAAACCGCCCTGGCGTCTTCAACTGGGGCCCCACGGACCGCTACGTGAACACAATGAACGGCCGAGGCCTGAACGTCATGCTGAGCATTGTGAAGGCGCCGGACTTCTATAAGGCCGAAGAACGCAAGAAGGGCACGGGACACGGGCGTCCTGCCGACCCGACAACATTGCGTGATTTCATGCGCGAGGTTGCAGCTCGCTACAAGGGCCGGGTCCACGCCTACGAGATCTGGAATGAGGAAAACCTGGAGGTCGAGTGGGGGACGTTCTCGAACGCCTCGTACGGGCAGTTCGTGGAATTGCTGAAGAACGGCTACCTGGGTATCAAGGAGTCGGATCCCGACGCCATCGTGATCCTTGGCGCACCCACGCCGACCGGCGTACTCAGCGACACCATCGCCATCGATGACGCTGTCTATCTGCAGCGTGTCTTCGACCACAACAACGGCGAGGTATTCAATTACTTCGAGGCGCTTGGCGTGCATCCAAACGGCGGGCCCAATGCTCCGGACGACCGACAGGGTGCTGCGCATCACAGCAACGCCACCTGCAACGGCGGCTGGTCAACGCATCCGAGCTTCTTCTTTGACCGCTACAAAGAGCTGTACAACATGATGGTGGCTCGAGGGCATCCGGAGAAGACGGTGTGGTTCACAGAGTTCGGCTGGGCCACGGTTCATGGCCGGGACGGTCCGCCGGCACCGGCGGGTGGTTTCGAGTACGCGGGCTGCAATTCCGAGGCCAATCAGGCGGACTTCATCGTTCGCTCGTTCGCCAAGGTTCGAGCTGAGAGCCCGTACGTGACGCACATGATCATCTGGAATTTGAACTTCCAGCAGGTGGTGCCAAACACCGACGAGAAGTGGGCGTTCGGCATCCTGCGCTCCGATCTGTCGCCGCGACCGGCGTATGACGCTGTCAAGGCGATGCCCAAGCCCTAGACGGACGATTCGAGGGACCAGGCCCGGGCGAACGTCCCGGGCCTGGTCCCTGGCTGTAGGGGCCCGGAACCGGCAGCGCTACGTAGACTCGCCACATGGGCACGCTTTTTGTTGTCGGCACGCCAATCGGCAATCTTGAAGACCTGACCTTGAGGGCGGCGCGAGTGCTGCGCACCGTTGACGTCGTCGTGGCTGAGGACGCACAACGCGCCCGCAAGTTGCTGGGGCACGTGGGTTGTAACCCGAAGGTCATCACCTACCGCGAGGACAGTCCGGAGAGTCGCGAGGACGCCGTCATCGAACGGCTGCGGGGGGGCGACGTGGCGCTGATTGTGGACGCGGGAACGCCCGGCGTCTCAGATCCCGGGCCTGATCTGCTGGCACGCGTGCGAGCCGAAGGGCTGCCCATCGTCCCCATTCCGGGACCTTCGGCGCTGACGACGGCGCTGTCCGTGGTGTCGTTTGCCCGCCAACCTGTGGCCTTCCTGGCGTTTCTGCCGGAGCGGCGAGTTCGGCGCGAGCGCCTGGTGCGCCGCGACGCCGACACGGCGCGAACGCTGGTGATCTACCTGCCGCCGCACGGTGCGGCGGAGCGCCTGGCCGAACTGGAGGCATGGCTGGGCGATGTGCCGGCGGCGCTGTGCCGTGAACTCACCAAGCTGCACGAGGAAATCCTGGAGTCCACGCTGGCCGACATTGCGAACCACGTGGCGGTGGTTGGCGCGCGCGGCGAGCTGACCGTGGTGGTGGACGTTGGCGGCGTGACAGAATCGCCCGAGGTCGACCGGGCGACGGTGGAGGAGCAGTTGCGAAGCCACCTGGAAGCCGGCATTCGCCCGGCGAAAGCGGCCGGGGCCGTAGCGCGGGCGCTGGAACTGCCGCGGGACGATGTCTACCGAATCGCGAGGGAGTTGCGCGAACCGCCCCGCGGCAGCGCGTAGAATCGCGCGCTGCACACCCTTGCCCACTGATCGCGTTGTGTCCCGCTACTACTTGACTACTGCCATCCCTTACCCCAGCGGCGAGCCGCACGTGGGGCACTCGTTCGAGATGATCACGGCCGATGCCATGGCGCGCTACCGGCGGCTGCGCGGGCAGGACGTGTTCTTCCTGGGCGGTCTGGACGAGAACAGCCAGCGCGTCAGCCGTTCGGCCCAGGAGGAGGGGATCGACACCCAGACGTATGTGGATCAGGCGGCGGTGCGCTTCCAGACCGCCTGGGACGTGGTGGGGGTGCAGTTTGACGACTTCGTGCGCACGACCGAACCGCGGCACTTGCAGACCGTGCAGGCGTTCTACAACCGCGTGTACGAGAACGGCGACATCTACAAGGGCCGATATGAGGGCTGGTATTGCGTGCGCTGCGAGGCCTTCTACGGCGACGAGGAACTGGTGGACGGCTGTTGCCCGACGCACCGGGTGCCGCCCGAGTGGGTGGAAGAGGACAACTACTTTTTCGCTCTGTCGCGGTACCAGGAGCCGCTGCTTGAGCTCTACGAGCAGCGCCCGGACTTCGTCTGGCCGGAATCGCGGCGGAACGAGATGTTGGGATTCCTGCGCCAGGGCCTGAAGGACTTCAGCATCTCGCGGGCCGGGGGCACATGGGGACTGCCACTGCCCAATGATCCCGACCACGTCATTTACGTCTGGTTTGACGCGCTGATCAACTACATCACGGGGATTGGATTCGGTCAGCCGGGAGGTGACGACCTCTTTGAGCAGCGCTGGCCGGCGGACGTGCATGTGGTGGGCAAGGACATCGTGCGCTTTCACGCGATCTACTGGCCCGCCATGCTGATGGCGGCGGGGATCGAGGTGCCGCGGCAGGTCTGTGTGCATGGGTGGGTGAACTTTGCCGGTGAGGAGCTGAGCCAGAGCGGCGGCCACGTGGTGCGACCGGCCGAAGTCGTGGAGCGGTTCGGCACGGACGCGCTGCGCTACTTCCTGCTGCGCGAGGTTGCCTACGAGCGCGACGGCGACTTCACCTGGGAAGGCATGGCGCGCCGCTACCAGCACGACCTGGGCAACGACCTCGGCAACCTGGTGCTGCGCAGCACCTCCATGCTGCATCGCTACTTCGGCGGGGTGGTCCCTGAACTCGCCGACCTGACGACGCAGGAATCCGAGCTGCGTGGCGCGGAGCAAACGGCGTGGGAAATGGCCGCGCAGCAGTTTGAAAACTGGCGCTTCCACCTGGCCCTGGCCGCCGTGTGGCGCTACATCACCGCAACGAATCAGTACATCGAACGGACCGAACCCTGGCGGCTGGCGCGCGACGACGCCCAGCGCCCGCGCTTGCAAACGGTGCTGGCCACGCTGATGGACGCGCTGCCGCGGATTGCGACGATGATCCGTCCCGCGATGCCGGAAACGTCCGATCGGATCGAGGCCCAACTGGGAATCGCCGGGCGGTCGGCGGCCTGGGGCGATGACGCCGGCGTGATCAGAGCCGGCCAGCACGTCCCCGGCGGTCCGCCGCTGTTCCCGCGCCTGGACGGATAGTCCGCCTGTTCGACAGTCACGCGCATCTGGCCGATCCGGGGTTTGCCGACGACCTCGACGACGTGCGCCAGCGCGCCGCAGCCAACGGCGTGGACGAGGCGTTGGTGGTGGCGACCGACCTGCCTACGAGCGCGCGGGCGATCGCCATGAGCCAGGAGTTTCCTGGCTGGTACGCCACGGTCGGCGTGCATCCGCATGACTGCGGAGGCTTCAACACGACGACGGTTGCGGCGCTCCGCGAGCTGGCCGGCAACCGCTGCGTGCGGGCCATCGGCGAGAGCGGCCTGGATTTCTACCGCGACCATCAGCCGCGAGAGCTTCAGGAGCGCGCGTTCCGCGCCCACTGCCGGCTGGCCGCCGATCTGGATCTGCCGATCGTGATCCATCAGCGCGACAGCCTGGACGCGGTGGAAGGCGTGCTGCGGGAGGAGCTGGGGGCCGCCGGCGGGGTGATGCATAGCTTTACGGGACCGCCGGCGTCCGTGCCGCGGTTCGTGGACCTGGGGATGCACATCTCGGTCTCCGGGATCGTCACGTTCAAGCGCGCGGACGAGGTGCGGGCGACGGCGGCGGCCGTTCCAGACGATCGGCTGCTGATCGAGACCGACGCGCCGTACCTGGCGCCGACGCCGATGCGTGGGCGCCGCAACGAGCCGGCCTACCTGGCGCATACCGCCGCCATGGTCGCCTCGGTGCGAAATGTCTCGGTATCCTCGCTGCGCGCAACCACGACGCGAAACGCACGAGAGCTTTTTCGGTGCGCTCCCACGCCGTGACGGGTCGGCGGTCGCCGCGGGACCTCTCGCAGATCCTGGCCCCGGTACAGATCGGGCAAGCACACGTCGAGGCGGAGTTGGACCGCTGCGTGGCGGACAGCCAGCTCCCGCTGCTGCAGACCGTGCTGGCCTCGGTCCTGGGTGGCCAAGGGAAGCGCCTGCGGCCGGCGATCGCGCTCCTGATCGGGCAGGCCTACGGCGTCGATCAGGCTGACGTCGTGCTGCTGGCGGCGGGGACGGAGGTTCTGCACAGCGCCACGCTGGTTCACGACGACATCGTGGATGAGGCGGACTCGCGCCGCGGCCAGCCATCGGTTCACGCGGCCTGGTCCGCAAAGGTCGCGGTCCTGGCGGGCGACTATCTCTTCGCCAGCGCGGCGGACCTGGTGGCCCGGCTGAACCGCCCGAAGATCGTGCGGCAATTCGCCGACACGATTCACGTCATGTCGCGCAGCGAGTTCGTGTTCCCGAGTTTCAACGGCGATCCCGATGCGACGCGTCAGCAGTACCTGGAGAAGATCGGCGGCAAGACCGCCGCGCTGATCGCCCTGGCCTGCGACGCGACCGGGGTGCTGGCCGACGCGCCGGACGACGAGGCGCAGGCGCTGCACGACTTCGGGTGGTCGCTGGGCATGGCGTTTCAAGTCACGGATGACGTGCTGGACATTGCGGGCGTATCCCAGGAGACCGGCAAGCCGGTGGGCGGCGATCTGCGGGCCGGGTTGCTCACTTTGCCGGTCGTCGAATACCTGGATGCGGTCGACGAGCCAACGCCCGTGATGCGGCGGCTGGCCGAGGGCGAAGGCCTGTCGGAGGCCGAGTCCGCGGAGGCCATCGCCACGTTGCGGGATTCGGGCGCGGTGGACGCGGCGCGCGCGGTGGCCGAGGAGTTTGCCGACCAGGCGCGCTCGGCCCTGGGGCGCCTGCCGGTCCATCCGGGATTCGATGCCCTTGGCGATCTCGTCACGTACGCGACGGATCGGCATTCCTAGGTTCGCCGGCGGCCGCCGTGCCTGAGCGCAAGGCCGCCTGGGTGCGGCCGATGTTCGAGGCGATCGCGCCTCGCTATGACCTGCTCAACTTCCTGATCAGCTTCGGAATGCATCACGGGTGGCGTCGACGCGCGGTGCGCGAGACGCTGCGGCATGAGCCGCGCGTGGTGCTGGACATGGGAACGGGGACGGGCGACCTGGCGCTGGCGCTGCTGCGCGGGGGAGGCGGCGGGCCAGCGGTCGTGGGCCTCGATTTCGCGGGAAGCATGCTCACGATCGCCAGGCGACGCGCCCAGGCGGCCCGGGCCGGCGAGCGCGCGCGGTTCGTGATGGGCGATGCGCTGCGCCCGCCGCTGGCGGATGGGTCCGTGGACGCGGTGGTGAGCGGGTTTCTGCTACGGAATGTTGACGGGTTGCCGGAGGTCTTTGCGGCCATGGCGCAGGTGCTGCGGCCCGGTGGCCGGCTGGTGATCCTGGAAATGACGCCGATGCGCAGCCGGCTGCTGCGCCCCTTCTTTCGCCTGTACTTCAATCGCTGGGTCCCGATGCTGGGACGCGTGGTGAGCCGCCATGCCAGCGCCTATACATGGCTTCCGCAGTCGGTTGACGAATTCATCAGTGCGGAGGCGCTGGCCAGTCTGATCGCGGCGGCCGGGTTTCGCGACGTGCGCGTGCGTCGACTTGGGCTTGGCAGCGTGGCCCTGCACACGGCGACCCGGGCGTAGCTGTGCAGGCCGTTCGGCGCGTGTCACAGGTCCGCGAGTGGAATCGGCTGGCGGCCGGATTTCCGGGCGCCAGCCTTCTGCAGTCCGGCGCCTGGGGCGACTTGAAGTCGCGCTACGGCTGGCGGGCCGTGCGGCTGGCCCTGGGCGACCCCGATGCGGCCGGCGGAGGCGTGCAGGTGTTGATCCGAACGCGTCGCGTGCCGCCGCTGGGACCTTCAGTCGGCCTGGCGTACGTTCCGCGAGGGCCGCTGGCGGAGTCGGAGGCGGGCGCCGAGGCGCTCATCGAGGCGTCGATCGACGAAGCACGCGGCCACGGGGCTTCGCTGCTGCGAGTTGAACCAACATGCTCCGCCCACGCGGCGATGCTGGAGTCGCGGGGCTTTCGCCCGACCGAAGCCTTCGTACAGATTCCGCGGACCGGCATCGTGGACCTGGCCGGAGATGACGCGGAACTGTTGGCATCGTTCAAGTCCAAGATGCGATACAACATTCGGCTCGCGGCTCGGCGCGGGGTCGGTATTGAGCAAGATGCCGGCGAGCCCGGCCTTGACGACTTCTACGAAATGACCAGGGCCACGGCCTTGCGCCAGGGGTTTGCGGTGCATGCGAAGTCCTACTACCGCGACGTGGCCCATACGTTTGGGGATGACGCGGCGCTATTTGTGGCGAGATTCGACGGCCGGCCGCTGGCGGCGCTGATGAGCGTGGCGTTCGGTCCGGAGGCGGTGTATCTGTACGGCGCGTCGTCCGACGCCGAACGTGGCCGGATGGCGCCGCATGCGGTGCAGTGGGCGGCCATGCGGTGGGCCAGGTCGCGCGGCTGCCGGCGCTATGACTTGTGGGGAATGGCCGACCCGAACGACCCCAACGACCCGATGGCCGGCGTGCATCGGTTCAAGCTGGGGTTCAACCCGCGGCTGGTGGAATACCCCGGCACGTACGACCTGCCGCTCCAGCCGGTCCGGGCCTGGGCGCTGACGTCCGGCGCGCTGCGCGCGCGCGCGGCCCTGCAGCGCTGGCGCGGACGGCCGCAGAACTGAGGCGAGTCACGGTGGATGTGACGTTCGAGTCGTTGATCGCGGGCCTGCCGGGGGCGGAGCTGATTCGGGCGCCCGCGTCGGCCATTGGGGACGTCGTCCATGACTCCCGCGACGTACGGCCGGGGTCGTGCTTTGTTTGCCGGCGAGGTCTACGGGTCGACGGCCACGACTATGTACCCGCCGCCCTGGCCGCGGGCGCCGCGGCGATCGTGGCCGAACGTCCGATCGAGACGCCGGCCGAGGCTGGTCTGGCGATCGTGCCGGACGGTCGCGTGGCACTGGCCAGCCTGGCGCGACGATTCTGGGGCGAGCCGGACCGCCGGTTGGGGCTGGTTGGGGTAACCGGCACGGACGGTAAGACCAGCACGTCGCGACTGATCGCCTGGATGCTGGGCGCATACGTGCCCGGGGTCGGCGAGCTGACCACCGTCAACACGCGGGCCGGTGGGGCCGATCTGAAAAAGACCGGACGACTCACAACTCCTGAAGCTCCCACCGTGGCCCGCCTGCTGGCGCGCATGGTTCAGGGCGGTGATGCCTGGGCCGTGGTGGAAGTGGCGTCCCACGCCCTGGAACTGGCGCGCGTGGATGGCTTTGCCTTCGACCGGGCCGTGATCACCAACGTGACCCATGAGCACCTCGATCTGCACGGCTCGCTGGAGGCCTATCGCGCGGCCAAGCGTCGACTGCTCGACCTGCTGGCCCAGGGTCCGGACGACGGACGCGGCAAGGCCG
>JAPPFO010000015.1:0-30528 GCA_028875175.1 Chloroflexota bacterium
GACGATGACGGTGGGTAGGGGCGTGGCGGCGGATTCAGTTGCCTGGGTGGCGGCGGCCTGGGTTCGCTGGGTGGAGGGAAGAACGGGGGGCTGGATCTTGGGAATGTCGGGCTCGCCGCAGGCGGCGGCGAGGGCGCCGGCGCCGGCGATTCCGGCCAGGCGCAAGGCGCGGCGGCGGGTGAGGGCGCGGGGGGCCGGGAGTGGGTGGGTGGATTCAGTTGGGTGATGCTGGGTCACAGTGATGCCTCCGCCGCCCGGGTGGCCGCGGGTCAGGATGGCGGGACGGTGGGCCGGTCGGGGATTCGGGACCGGGTGGGCGTCCGCACGGTTGGCCGGCGGTTCGTGGTTCTACTTTATAACGGGGCGGGGGGGCAGGTGGTGTCGAGCGGCGGGTCGGATGGGTTGACGACCTGTATTGGACGGAAGCTCCACTCGTGCCTGACGGAGTTCTCCCACACCGTGCGAATTCAAGGCCGGACGACTCCACAATCATCGCTTGGCCAGGGTAGAAGCGTCTCCAGCGTCGCGCTTAACATGGGTACGCGTCTGATCGTTCTTCTCGCGGACACCCACTTCCGCGTTGCTGGCAGGAGCCGGATCTCTCGACCATCGAGTCGGCTCACTAGTCGCCTGGGTCCGACAAGACGTTGCGAGGCCGCGAGAAAACTCAGCCCAGCCCCCATCTGGCACTCATCGGGACTGGACGGTCGCCGCGCGGACCACCGACCGTCGTGGCTTGGCATTCAACTAGATGACGGACACTTGGCGACACAGACTCGTCCTCCTGGATCAGGACTGCAATAACCGCCTCAGGAAGTGCTGGTGCACCAAGCTCGCGACGATAGAGTTCACCTGAGCGACCGGCGTACGGGAATCCTGGCTAATGAACCAGCCCCAGCCCTTCGCATCACGCGGCAATTGCCGACGTTCAAGACGCCACACACCCACGTCCGCCCCAATCCCTTGCTCTCTCGCTCGGAGGGGTATCATCCACCCGTCCGTCGAAATCTCCAGGGCTTCGTACCGACTCAACCGGAGCTAGCATGCCGCGTGCAGACTTGATGAGAGAACTCTTCAAGGCGCACGCTCGCAAAGATGACGAAGCGTTTCGTGCCGCCGCTCTGAAGGTAGTGTCCGAGGAACGAAGGAAGAATCATCGCCTGCTAGCCGAGGATCTCGAGCGCATTGTGATGAACGATAGTCGGCCGACCTTGAGTATGTTTCCCAGGCACGAACTCGTTCTGCCGAAGGATCGAGAACGCGGAGCCGATCTCGTCGAGATTTCGATTTCTGAACTAGACTGGGACCGAATCGTACTTCCGGCAGCTACTTTAGAGCTTCTACAGGATTTGGCGCTCGAGCATCTGCGGGCAGACATACTCGCTGCCTCAGGACTGACACCGAGAAACACCCTCGTGTTCTACGGCCCACCTGGATGCGGCAAGACACTGGCAGCACGCGTTTTGGCCGGAGTGCTGAGTCGCCCGCTCGTAACAGTAAGGTTTGACGCAATCGTTTCATCACTACTCGGCGAAACAGCATCCAATCTAAGATCTGTCTTTGATTTCATTGCGCGCGGTGAGTGGGTAGTTCTGTTTGACGAGTTCGACGCAATCGGAAAGGAACGAGACAACGCTTTCGAACACAGCGAACTTAAGCGCCTCGTAAATACTCTGCTCCAATTGATGGATTCATTCCGCGGAGAAAGCGTGCTAATTGCTGCCACAAACCATCAAGGGCTGCTCGACACGGCTATTTGGCGTCGATTCGACGTTCTTGTTCCCTTCGGGCTCCCAGGGCCTCAGGATCGTATATTGATGTTGCGTCAGTTTTTGGCATCTTTCGACACGTCCAGTCTAAGTCTCAGAAGCCTAGGGAGGCGCCTTGCTCGGTCATCGGGCGGAGATATCGAGCGAGTAGCGCAATCGGCTGCAAGACGCGCGGTGCTTGATGGTCGCAGCTACATCCTTAAGCAGGATGTCGAACCAGCAATTCGCGACTTTCGACGACGCCTTGAGATGGACAAAGTCGATGTAGACGAGCTCGCGGTTCCCGAAGCCGATAAGCGCCGGAATCGAGATGCCTCGAAATCTTGAGCATCTAACATTACGTCGGTGGCGACGACCTCTTGCACGGCGACGGCTGGGCGGGGGCCGGCCACCGGCGCGCGACAGTCGTGCTGAGCACGGTAGAAGGCTAACAACCGAGCTTGAGGCAGTCGACACAACATTCGAATCACTGCTGCAAGAACCTCCCTCAGGAATTGATCCGAAGCTCATCTTCACGATCCATCTACATCCAAGTGGGAGGCTTGACGATGACGACCTTCGCTTGATGGGTCTTCGTGTGATTGCTCGGGAGCCCGACAAAGTCCTGGTCGTTTTTCCTGACGAAGGCACGCTTGACGAGCTCCGTCGCCGCATTCAAACCTACTCCACACACGATCGGGCGCACTACGCCAACATTGCGGGGATCGAGGCGATTGAGGCGCGAAAGCCTGCAGACAAAATAGGATCTCGACTCAAACTTGTTCCGCTGGAAGTAGGCGAGACCGATCTGCTTGATGTCGCCCTTTGGCATTCTGGCGACTCGAATGAGTGCCGTCGTTGGGTCGACGCGATTACGGTTGTGGCCGAAAAGTCGAAACACCGCGTTACCGACTGGTGGATTGGTAACGACATATGCCTTCTGCGGATGGAGGTTGACCAGAGATTACTAGAAACACTATTGGAAATCGACTTCGTCCGAAGTGTAGATCGCCGCGCGAAGCCATCATTCGAGTTCCGAGCAGTTACTCGAGTCTTGCAGTCAGATATCGACATCGTCTCCAGCCAAGTCGCGCTACGTGAACTAGCTGGCATCGTAGTGGTTGACAGTGGCGTTATGACGGGTCATCCAGCGCTCGCGCCGGCTATCGGGGATGCGCAGTCATTCGTTTCTGGAGATGACCGTAGCGAGGATGTCGACGAAACCACAGGTGGACACGGCACAGCGGTAGCCGGGATCGCCGCCTACGGAGACATTGGAGCACATATTGAGTCTCGAAGATTCGAACCGACTGCAGCAGTTTTCTCCGGAAGAATTCTTACCGAGTCTCTCGAGTACGATCCCGAGCAACTCCTCGAACATCAGCTCGAAGCGCTGGTAAACTATTTCGTAGATAATTATCCAAACATTAAGATCGTCAATCTATCCATTGGAAACCTTAACAACGTATTCGATGGCAGTCATCAGTCAACGCTCGCGGCAGCCATCGACGAACTCGCATACCGCTTTCGCCACCACCAGCTGCTCTTTGTTGTAGCAACGGGAAACTATGAAGATCCGAGTGGCGAAGAAGCCATTACTGGATATCCTCGATACCTTCTATGCGACGACGCTCGCCTCATTGAACCAGCCACGTCAGCACTTGCCATCACCGTTGGAGGCGTTGCCTACGGGCCTGGAACTGATCCCCAAGAGCTACGGCGCAAGGGCACTGAACAGCTAGTTGCACAAAACAGGGGCTGGCCTTCTCCTTTTACACGCTCCGGACTTGGGGTCAACGACTCTGTCAAGCCGGACGTTGTTGATTTCGCAGGAGACATAAGATTCGAGCGAGGGCGAACGACTTATCGCCCTGCCCAGCATGCGGGTCTACCAAGCACCTCAAAGGACTTCGCACCCCCGGATGGGCAGCTATTCCGTACTGTCGCAGGAACGAGCTATTCCGCTCCCCGAGTGGCAAACCTAGCTGCTCGATTGTACGAAGACTTCCCGAGCGCAAGTGCTAACTTGATTCGAGCCCTGATCGCGGCATCCGCAGAGATTCCAACGGACCTTCCACCGGCATTCGTCGGATCCAATCAATATGAGAATCTTCTGCGGATCTATGGCTACGGACTCCCTGACTATGAACGCGCTCGATTCTCAGCCGAAAACGAAGTCCTCCTACTTGCTGAAGGCGAACTTGAACTTGACTCATTTCAGGTCTTCGAGCTCCCTGCGTTTCCAGCAGAGTTTCTCCGTACCGACGGAGATCGTGAGATTGCAGTGACTCTTGCGTTCGACCCACCGAGCCGACAGACCCGCGCTGACTCATATCTAGGAGTCCGGATGTACGCCCATCTTTTCCGCAACTTATCGCCCGGTGATCTCGTCAATAGACTGAGCGCCATGACTCCCGAAGAACTCGCCGAGGTCGGGGAAGGGAATACTTCTCTTTCGGATTTATTAAGCTCACAGAGGGTCACCTTAACACCAGGCGTGAATACTAGACGCAAAGGTACTCTCCAGAAGGGTACCGCGTCCATTAGGAGATCCAACTGGCAGTACGATGGAAGCGAACTGTTTCTTGCCGTCGTATGCCAGCGTATGTGGGCACCTGCAGATATCGAAAGGCAAAGATTCGCAGCGATTGTATCTCTCGCTCACAGCGACGACAGTGTCTTACTCCATACACACATCAGGCAGCGTGCTCAGATATGGCAGCGAGCGCGAATCCGTGTTTGATCTCCTCGCAGGAAGCCGAACGACCTGAGAACCGAGGCATTGGTCTAGCGAGGTATCGTCTTGGTACAACTAAGTCGTATTGGGCAAGAGTTCAGTTAGCATTTTCTGACCCTGGGATAGACTATATTGCCCCGTCTGTTTCGATTCATATAGCGATGACCGACCCTAACTAGTGCAGTGTGCGCCACAGTGATCCTAAGACGATCTAAACATGATGCATCCGAATCTCGACATATAGAGATTGGCGTATGCGCGGATAAGAGTATATTGCCAGCGATCTTGCGAAATTTCCGATTGCCGCAAATCCAATGTTTGTACAGAGCATTTCGTTAACGACCCTTGCAGTCACATAAGGTGCCCTTTTGCGTCCAATACAGGCATCTACCATCGCAGGGCCAAGATTCGACACGTAAGGCACATACACCGGGTGACGATCAGGAGCGCTCCACATTGCGATGGTCAGCTGCGGGGTGAGTGCCACTACCATCCTCTAGTAGGCGACATATCCGTCTCGATGGGAGCCAGCGGTCGCGCATGCCGTCAAGGAAGCCTGGCAATGTCTGAATAGTCCGATGCCCGGAAACGGGGCGCCGTCGGCCGGAGGGTCGGAATTAATCCTGGATGGAGGTCGGCGGGCAACAAGTGGCTTGGAGTCAGCCGACGCTCGCTTATTTGGCAAATATAGATCAGCCTGTCTGGCGGGTGCTCCGGGAACGGGTAATGATAAAGCCCTCGTAGCCGTCGTTGGCGATTTGGTTGCATTTTTGGCGGTAGGGGCCGACGCCGCCGGGGTAGGGCATGAAGACGCGGGGTTTGCCGGGGATGTTGGCGCCGAGGTACCAGGAGTTGGCGTGGACGTAGAGGGTGGTGTTGGCGACCTGGTTGACGTGGGCGACCCAGGCTTCTTCGGCCCGGGGGTCGGCTTCGGCAGTCTGCACATCCCGCTGGCGCATCCAGGTGATGAAGTCGGCGATGAAGTCGATGTGCTGCTCGATGCTGACGGGCATGTTGCTGAGGACGGAGGGGCTGCCGGGGCCGGTGATGGTGAACATGTTGGGGAAGCCGGCGACCTGGAGGCCGAGGTAGGTCTTTGGTCCTTCCGACCATTTCCGGCGTAGCGCCAGGCCGTTGCGGCCGCGGATGTCGATCTTGAAGAAGGTGCCGGTCATGGCGTCGAAGCCGGTGGCGAAGACGATGACGTCGAGCTGAAAGTCCTGCTCGGTGGTGCGGATGCCGGTGGGCGTGATTTGCCGGATGGGGGTGCGGCGCAGGTCGACGAGGTGGACGTTGTCGCGGTTGTAGGTGGCGTAGTAGCCGGTGTCGAGCAGGCCGCGCTTGGCGCCAAAGGGGTGGTCGTGGGGGAGGAGCTTCCGGCAGGTCTCCGGGTCTTTGACGATCTGACGGATCTTGTTGCGGATGAAGTCGGCGGCGGTGTCGTTGGCGGCCCGGTTGGTCATGAGGTCGGCGAATGAGCCGCCGCTGAATTCGTAGCCGCCCTTGTCCCACTGCTGCTCGTAGATCCGATTGCGCTCAGCTTCGGTGACGTCGAGGGCGGATTGCTCGATGGGTTCGCGCCCGCCGCCGCCCTGGCTCCAGCGGGCTTGCTCGAGGATTTCCTCGTAGTTGGGCTTGACGTCTTCCTCGATGAACCGGCGGTCGGCGGCGCGGTGGCGGGCGGGGACGGTGAATTGGGGCGTGCGCTGGAAGACGGTGAGGCTGCTGGCCTGCCTGGCAATGACGGGGATGGACTGGACGCCGCTGGAGCCAGTGCCGATGACGCCGACGCGCTTGCCCGAGAAATCGACCGGTTCGTGAGGCCAGGCGCCGGTGTGGTACCAGTCGCCCTGGAAGTCGTCCAGGCCCTCGATCGGCGGGACGTTGCTGGTGGAGATGCAGCCGATGGCGGTGATGAGGTACTGGGCGGTGACGCGTTCGCCCCGGTCGGTGGTGATCTCCCAGCGGTTGGTGTCTTCCTGGAATGTGGCGGTGGCGACGCGGGTGTTGAATTGGATGTTGCGGCGGAGGTCGAAGCGGTCGGCGACGTGCTCGAGGTAGGAGAGGATTTCGGGCTGTTCGGGGTACTTGCCGCTCCAGGTCCAGTCCTGGAGCAGTTCCTTCGAGAACGAGAAGCAGTAGATGTAGCTCTCGGAGTCGCAGCGGGCGCCCGGGTAGCGATTCCAGTACCAGGTGCCGCCGACGCCGCGGCCGGTCTCGTAGACCTGGACGGAAAGGCCCATGACGTCGCGCAGGCGGTGGAGCATGCCGAGGCCGGAGAAGCCGGCGCCGATGACGACGGCGTCGAAATCAGGGCGGTGGTTCAGGCCAGCCACTGAATTGCCTCGACTGTTGTAGGCATACGACCGGCTCGCACGACTCAGCCCCGCGCGTTCTTACTGTACGTGCAGTCGCCTGTCCACGAGGCCGGAAGATTGGATGCGGTAGGCAGGGGCTCCCGGGTCTAGCGGAAGGTCTGCATCTTGTAGTTGCCGCTGGCGTCTTTTTCGGCGCCGGGGAAGTTGTAGTCGTCGCGAGTTAGCTTCTTTTCCTCGCCGCAAGCAGCCAGCACGGCAAGGGCGCCACCGGAGGCAGCGAGGAGGACGCCGAGACGGCGGCGGGAAAGCTGGCGGGTGCGGCGGGGGGTGGACTCATGGCGGAGGGCCAGGTCGTTCATTTCGGTTCCTTCACGCGTGCGGGCGTCGGGGGTCCGGCGGTGGGTTCGCTCCCTAATTTACAAGCCCCGGACTGAGGCGGTGTGGCATTGGAGCCGCCGGCTTCGGTTCAGCGACGGGCGAGAGCACTATTGGGCGTTGCGCATCTGGTAGTTGCCGGTGCTGTCCTTGCGGGCGCCGGGAAAATCGTAGTTGTCGCGGGTGAGTTTCTCCTCGCCGCAGGCGGCCAGGGTGGCAAGCGCGGCGGCCGAAACTGCAAGCAGGGTGACGAGCCGGCGGCGGGGCAGGTGGCCGGGGAACCGAGCGCCAGACGTGGTTGGCAGGTCGAATGCCTTCATAGTCGAGTTCCTCCGCGACCACGCGGCGACGACGCCGACGGGTGCTGGCGGCATATTAGACCCAGCCGTGGTCGGGCGAGACGACCTGGCCGGTGGTCTGGACGTTGTATTGGACTCCGCCGGCGAGGGTGACCTGCTCGCCGGTGATGGACGATCGTTCGGCGGCGAAGAGGATTTCCATGATGTGGCGGCCCCACTCGCCGGAGGTGGGCGGTTCGAGGTCTTCCTCGATGGAGCGGGCGAAGGCGCGCCATTCCGCGGTCATGCCGGCGGGCGGGTCCTCGAAGGGGACGCGGGTCCATTCGTTGCCCCGGCCGATGGCGACGAAGCGGTCGCCCGAGCCGCTGAAGCGGACGCCGCCGTTGGCGCAGATGATCTCGGACTGGTAGTTGGGGCCGCCGTCCCGGTAGCCGATGGCGATGGCGATGCCAGGAACGCCGTTCTTGTAGTCGACGAAGGCGACGCCGTAGTCGTCGCCGGCCTGGTAGTGGCTCTTCGTCCCGATGCGGGCCTTGACGCGGGCGGCCTGGGAGCCGACGAGCCAGGTGAGCCGGTCGACGATGTGGACGCCGTTGGTCATCCAGTAGCCGCCGCCATGAAAGCGGCTGCGGTATTGGGGCCGGCGATTGGCGTAGCCCCAGTTCTTGACCGAGTAGCAGACGGCGGTGACGAGGGGGCCAAGCTCGCCGGAGTCGAGGATCTCCTTGGCCTTCATATTGGGACCCAGGAAGTGCTGGGTGAGGCCGACCATGAGCTTAACGTTGTTGCGGCGGGCGGCCTCGATCATGTCGTCGCACTGCCGGAGGGAGAGGGCCATGGGCTTCTCGACCAGGACGTGCTTCCCGGCGTTCAGGGCATCCACGGTGAGGCGATGGTGGAGCTGGTGGCCGAGGGTGACGGCGACGGCGTCGACTTCGTCGTCCTTCAGCAGTTCGGTGTGGTTGGGGTAGGCGCGGGGGACTTCGTAGCGGTCGCAGAAGGCACGGCGAGGGGCTTCGAGAAGATCGGCGGCGGCGACGATTTCGACGTTGGGGAGGGTCTCGATGGCGTCGCCGTGAGACCTGGAAATTCCGCCGAGGCCGACGATTCCAACGCGGAGCATGGCTGAGACTCCGGGAAGTGGGCTATTTGGGTTGGAAGGATAGCGGCCCGCAGCGTTGCGGGCGTAGTTTGCGGATGCGGAGTGACGTGAATCCGCGAATCAGCTTGGTTTGGTCAGCTTCCTGGAGTGTCGCGGAGTCCTTGTCCAGAAGGCGTCGGCGTAGAAGCGCCAATTTGAGCGGCGTACCCTGTACAGCGTGCCGACACCCGGTCAGGTCGCCACAGGGGAATCGGGATTGATCCGATGCGTGTGCAGCGAATGCCGGCCTCGATCCATGCATTCGCAGAGGAGTGAAGTAATGAAAGAACCTAACCGGCTCCAAGCATCGGCGTTTCGGTCCAGCCACTTGTCGCGTCGCCGGCTGGCGGCGCTGCTGGCCGCCTCCGCCGGCGCCGTTGCGACGCTTTCCGCGTGCGGTGAACCGGAGAAGCGCAAGCCGGGCGGCTACGACTTCCCCGGCGCCGAGAAGGACGGCACGGGCCGCTTCAAGTCGTCGCAGACCCTGTAGTTGGCCCGGGTCGCGATGCGGGCGTTGACCCGAGTCGCCTGGGAAAGGGGCCGCAAGCGAGGCGCCGAACGGGGCGCGCGCCGCCGGTCATCAAGCAACGGCCCTGCAGGCGGCTTCGGTTCATTGCGCGGAAGGGTGAGGGGGAGCAAGCTCGGGCGGTCCGGTGGGCCGTTTGGTGGCGGATTGGAAATGAGTGGCCGGTGAGCGATGCCGACCTGTCGTCGTACGGCGAGGACGTGCTGCGGACGTCGCCGGATTACGTGGCGTATGTGCCAAAAGGCGGGGCGGCGAACGACTGGACGAACCAGCACTTCCTGGTGGTTCGGTCCTGGAGCGGGGCGTTCCTGGCGGTGTGGACGATGGCGACCTTCGAGGGCAAGCCGGACCAGCGGGTGGTGTTTGCGCGCAGCGACGATGCAGGGGTGACGTGGAGCGCGCCGAGGGTCGTGGACGGACCATCGGGCGACGACGGGCGGATTGCCTCGTGGGGGTTCCCGGTGCTGGCGCCGGAGCTGCGGCGGGTGTACGTGTTCTATACGAAGAACATCGGCGTGGTGGACGTGCGGGAGGACACGACGGGGCTGCTGGCGTACAAGTACTCGGACGACGAAGGGGCGACCTGGAGCCAGCAGCTGAACCTGCCGATCGAGCGTTCGGCGATCAGTCCCACGGACCCGGGGACACCGGAGAACTGGATCTGCTACCAGATGCCGATCCTGAATCCGCGGGGCGAGGTGGTGTGCGGGTTCACGCGCTGGGCCAGCACCGCGTACCACGTGGAGCCGCACCTGTTTCAGCGGCACTCGGAGTGCTGGTTCCTGCGGTTCGACAACATCCTGACGGAGAGGGATCCGGCGCGGCTGCGGGTGAGCACCTGGCCAAAGGCGCCGCACGGGATCCGGGTGCCGAAGCCGGGGGACCCGGAGCACAGCATTGCGCAGGAGCCGTCGATCCAGAACCTGCCGGACGGGCGGATGATGTGCCTGCTGCGGACGCTGACGGGGTATGCCTGGTGGTCGGTGTCGAAGGACGCCGGGGAATCGTGGTCGGAGGCGGAGGTGTTGCGTTTCGCGTCGGACGGGCGGCCGGTGCCGCATCCGATCTCGCCTTGTCCGCTGTACCGGCTGAGCGACGGCCGTTACCTGCTGATCTTCCACAACAACGTGGGAACGGCGCACGGGGGCGAGGGGCCGCACGACTCGAAGCGGAACCGGCGCCCGGCGTGGTTCAGCATCGGGACGGTAAGGGACTCAGTGGAGGGTCAGCCGCTGGCCTTCAGCGAGCCGCGAGTGCTGGCGGACAACGACGGGGTGGAGCTGCCACCGGAAGGTCACACCCAGGTGGCGACCTACGGCAGCCTGTTTGAGCACGAGGGACGGATCATCTGGTGGTACCCGGACCGGAAGCACTACCTGGTGGGCAAGATCTTGAACGACCTGCTCGCGTGACGAGCGACCGCCCCGGGAGCGATTGACTCATGCCCACTTCCGAGTCGAGCGGATCGACGCCGCTGCTGCCGCTGAATTGGGAGCGGTTGCTGCAGGGGTTTGTGGACATTCTGAGCGTGGATAGCTACTGGGGGAACGAGGACCGGGTGGTGGCGATCATCCAGCCGCGGTTGGAGGCAGCGGGGTTGGTTTGCCGGCGGGACCAGATCGGGAACCTGATCTGCCGCTGGCCGGCAAACGGCAAGGACTCGCCACCGATCATGCTGAACGCGCACATGGACACGGTGTTGCCGACGCCGGAGATGACACCGGTGGTGAAGGCGGACGCGGTGTATTCAGACGGCTCGAGCGTGCTGGGCGCGGACGACAAGGCAGGGGTGGCGGCGATGGTGGAAGCGGTGGCGATGGTGGACGAGTCAGGACTGCCGCACGGGCCGATCGACCTGGTGTTTACGGTGGGCGAGGACGTGGGGCAGTTTGGGGCGGCCGCGTTCGATCCGAGCGACGTGGAGTCGCGGGTGGCGCTGGTGCTGGACTTTGGCGGACCGGTGGGCGTGATCTGCGACCGGCAGGCGGCGGCGTGCAATTTCGATGTGACGTTTCACGGCAACGCGGCGGCGGCGGCGCATCCCGAGACCGGCAAAAGCGCGGTGAGCATGATGGCGCAGGCGGTCGACCGGATGCCGCTGGGGCCGGTGGACGAGCTGACAGTGGCCAACGTGGGGATCGTGTCAGGCGGGGACGCTCGGAACATCATCCCGCCGCAGGCGAAGCTGGTGGCGCAGGCGCGGGCCCTGACGCAGGAGGCGCTGGACCGGCAGGTGGCGGCGATGCGCACGGCGCTGGAGGACGGGGCGGCGGCGTTTGGCGGCCAGGTGGAGATCGAGACGGAGCAGCGGTTCAAGCCGACGCAGTTCGGTCACGATCACCCGGCGCTGCAGGCGGCGTATGCGGGAGTCCAGGCGGCGGGTCTGGAGCCTCGGTTCGTGCATACGTTCGGCGGCAGCGACGCGCAGAACTTCAACGAGAAGGGGATCGACTCGGCGATCCTGGGCACGGGGTACCAGGACATTCACTCGATCAACGAATGGATGCCGCACGCGGAGCTGCGCAAGCTGACGCAGGTGACGGCGCAGGTGATCCTCAACACCTGACGACCGAACACGGATGAGGGCACCCACTAGGGGCACCCCTACCGGGTTCGGCGTTGGCCGGTTCGGCTACTGCTCGACGGCGGTGGCGACGAACTTGATGCCGAGGAGGACTTCCTCGCTGACCTCCGCGACGAAGGGTGGCATGGCCACGGCCAGGTCGTAGGTGGAGCGCAGGATCGTGGCCTCGGCCGTGCCCTCCAGGCGGTCCTCAGCCACCACGGTGACCGTGGCTGCAAACCGCTCCTCGGCGGTGATGTCGCGGATCTTGAGGTCGCCGACGATGGTGAAGGTGGCCGTGTCGCCGACGGATACCGAGTCAGGCAGACCCTCGAGCGCGGTGGGCGTGAAGTCCACGAACTCGTAGCGGTCCTCGGCCGAATTCAGAACGCGGGATCGGGTGGCGCGGTCGCGGCGTTCCTCGTCAGTCGCGAGGGTGCGCACGTTGATGCGGATCACGCCGACTTGCGAAGCCGCGGTGTTCGCGAAGTCCAGGATGATGTCGCCGGCGACTTGGTCGGTAATACCGACGACGCGGAATGGTTCGCCACGCAGGATCTCGTCGATTTCGTAGCGGGCCTCGGACTCGTCGGAAATGATGCGGAAGAGGGTGGCGTCGCCGGTGGGCTGTGCGGCGGCGGGCGCCTGGGTGGCCTCGACCTGCGGCGCCTCCGTGGTAGGTGCGGCGGTCGCAGGGGCAGCCGTGGCTGGCGCAGCGGTCGCCGGGGCAGCCGTAGCCGGCGCAGCGGTGGCCGGGGCGGCGGTGGCCGGCGGGAGGGTGAGTTGGGGCGCGGAGATCGGCTGGCTGGCCTCGCCGGTGCCGCCGGTGAAAAAGATGAACAGCCAGGCAATGCCGGCGACGGCAATGCCCAGCAGGATGACGACGGCCGCCGCGCGGACCAATCGGTTATTCATGAGCTCGCCCATCGGGATGACCCGTCCTCAATGCGCCAAAGCGTCGCGCACGCCGCGCCGGCTGTCTGTGGTGAATAATCCAATCATTGCAGTCTCCGAGACGGGTTGCGTAATCCGTCTTGCCTGGCAGGGAGCTCTGGGCCAGCGCCCCGGTGGGAGCGGAACGCCTGTGAGACTTGCTATCCACCAGACCCGACGGGGATGCCCGGTCCGCGGTGGCCCTGCCGACGATGCTCGTGCGATGCCTCGAGCAGTTCAAACAACGGAGGCTGACGAGTGACGAACAAGGCTGACCGCGAGGCCTACTTTCGCGAGGTCGAGCTGACGATTCGCGACTACTACCTGGCCGACCCGAGCAACCCCTACCGCCAGTCCGGAAAAACCGGCGGGGCAGAGCACTGGGAGACCACGCGCTGCTGCATTGCCGAGGCTGTCAACGCCGACGGCGACTACCTGGACCTGGGCTGCGCCAACGGCCTCCTGCTCGAATCGCTCGTGGGTTGGTGCGCCGGTCGCGGCTACACGATCACGCCCCACGGCGTCGACTTCGTCCCTGAACTGATTAACCTGGCCAAACAGCGACTCCCGGCCTATGCCGCCAACTTCCACGTCGCCAACACCTTCTTCTGGCAGTCGCCGCAGCGCTACCGCTTTGTTCAACTGCTATTGGATGCGGTACCGCCGGCTGACGAGCACGCCTACGTTGCCAGAGCTCTGCACGAGATTGTGGCCGCTCCGGGACGACTCATCGTGTCGGTATACGGCCAGGGGACGTCAGCCACGCCGGAGGTGGCGGTGGAATCGCTGGATGGTCTTGGATTTAAGGCTGCCGGAGCCACAGCTTGCGTATCGGCTTCCGTGGCGTGGATCGACAAGGACCCGTAACGAAGCACCTGGTGACGATCGCTATGCTGGCCGCCCTACGCAGACGTTCTTTGCCGCTTCGACCGCGCTCCGAGGATGCACCGAAAGGCCAGGAGCTCTTGTTATGCCCGACTCAGCGATCTCGATCCTTGAACCCGTTGACCTGCGCACGGTCTGGCCGGATGAATCGAGCGACTTCACGCCATGGTTGGCCGAGCCGGAGAATCTGACGCGGCTGGGTGATGAGCTGGGGCTGACGCTGGAGCCGCGGGGGACGGAGCAGGCCGTGGGCAGCTTCAGCGCTGACATCCTCTGCCGGCGGCTGGACGGAGGGAGCGATGAGGAGTCGTGGGTCGTAATCGAGAACCAGTATGGACGGACCGATCACGATCACCTGGGCAAGCTGCTGACGTATGCCGCTGGTCTAAAAGCTCGAACGGTGGTTTGGATTGCGGAGGAGTTTCGCGACGAGCACCGGGCAGCGCTGGACTTGCTGAACGCGAGTACCACGCAGGATTACGCGTACTTCGGTGTGGAGATCGAGTTGCTGAAGATCGACTCCTCCCTTCCCGCCCCCCGATTCAACCTCGTCGTCCAGCCAAACGACTGGGCAAGGACGGTAAAGCCAATCGGCACCGGCGGCAAGTTGAGCGAAACAAGGCAACTGCAGCTTGACTTCTGGACAGGCTTTCAGCGGCTTATGGAGTCGGACACCGAGATTCCGGTCACTCAACCCGCACCGAGGCCGTATGTCACACACCGAGTCGGACTAGCAGGAGTCAGAGTCGTTTCCTTCTTTACGACATGGAATTCCGCCACACAGAACTATGCGACTGGCGAAGTGCGGGTTGCATTGGAGTTCTTTGGTAGCTCTCATCAAGAGCGATTCGACCAGCTTGCCGAACAGGCGGACCTGATCAGAAATGAGGCTGGACAGCCCTATCTGTGGCAGCCATGGGAGTCAGAATCCATTCACCGAGTCATGATTCGAAAGAACGCGGAGTTTGAGAGTCGCCAGGAGTGGCCCGAGTATCAGGCTTGGCTGAAGACCGAGGTGGAGCGAATGTTCGAGGTTTTGGTTCCCAAAGCCAAGGAACTCGTCGGCTGACAACCTGACGTCAGGACTGGCGGCGCTTACGGCTCTCCCAGGGCGTCGGCGTCGAGGGGGCTGCTGGGGAGGGTGTTGTAGCGGAAGGCGGCGTCGAGGACGCCGTTGAGCTGGCGTCGGCGGCTGCCAGCGTCGACGGTATCGGCGGTGGGCCGGACGGTAGCTTGCCAGTACTGGTGGGCGGCGACGGCATAGCTACTGAGGACGTTGTGAAGCCTGAAGTGATAACTGGAGGCGATTCCGGGCGGGGTGAGCTGCTCCAGATCCTCCTCCGTTGCCCTGGCAAGGTCGGCCAGCGCCAGCAGCGCCACCAACCGCCGCTCATCGCTGACGGTTCCGCGACGATGGGCCACATTGATGAGGCTGACATAGGCCGCGCCGCTCTCAAACCGGCGGCGCAGCCGGTCGGTGGCATCGGTATAGGCGGAGAGCCGGGTGTTGCTGGCCGTTCGGGCTACGGTTGGCCTGGCGGTCACGCCTAACGCCCGGCTGGCACGGCGGACGGTGGTCGCGTCAATCAGCGGCACGGCTGACGACGCGGCAGCGGCGGTAGGCGTTGGGCGCTGCTGAACGGGACGCGGCGTGGCCACCGGGCGACGTTCAGCCGAAGGCGAGCCTGGAGCGGTGGTACCGAGCACCGCAAGTAGCGCAACGGCCATTGCCACGGCTCCGAAGGTCGCGAGGGCCACCGCGGTGCCGCCGGGCAGCGGCAGGCGGTGGAGGGCGCCCCGCCGCGCGGCGTCCACGCGCCGGAGCATGTAGCGCTATCCGCTGGCGGCGCCGGCCGCGGCGGGCTGCTGGCTTTCGAGCCGGGCGATGAACTTCTCGGCTTCCATGGCGGCCTGGCAGCCCTCGCCGGCCGACGTGATGGCCTGGCGGAAGTAGTGGTCCTGGGCCTCGCCGGCCACAAACACACCTTCGACGTTGGTGTGCATATAGCGGTTGGAGATGACGTAGCCGTCCTCGTCCATTTCGAGTTTGCCCTTGAAGATTTCGGTGTTCGGGTCGTGGCCGATGAAGATGAAGAGGCCCTCGGTGGGGAAGTCGGACTCCTCGCCGGACTTGACGTTGCGGAGCCGGAGAGATTCCACGGCTTCGCCTCCCTGGACGCCTTCAACGACGCTGTCCCAAATGAAGTCGATCTTGGGCTCCGCGCGGGCACGGTCCTGCAAGTAGGGCCCGGCGCGCAATTGGTCGCGGCGATGAATGACGGTGACCCTGGAGGCGAAGCGGGTGAGAAACAGGCCCTCCTGGAGGGCACTGTCACCGCCACCAACCACGGCCACGGGCTGGTCTTTGAAGAACGCCCCGTCGCAGGTGGCGCAAACGGAAACGCCGCGTCCCCAGAGTTCCTGCTCGCCGGGGATGCCTAACAGCCGGGGACTGGCGCCGGTGGCGACGATGACCGTGCGAGCCGAGTAAGTGTCGGCACGGCCGGTGAGGGTGAATGGCGGGCCGTCAAAGTCGACCTCGGTAATCTGGTCGTAGACGATTTCGGCGCCAAAACGCTCGGCCTGGCCCTGCATGCGCGAGGTGAGGTCGGGGCCGGTGATTTCCTCGAAGCCGGGATAGTTCTCGACGTCGTAGGTGGTGGCGATCTGGCCGCCGAGGGCATCGCCGGTAAAGACCAGCGTGGAGAGGTTGGCTCGCGCCGCGTAGATGGCGGCGGTCAGTCCAGCCGGCCCGGAACCCAGAATCGCGACATCGTGCATCGGGTCCTCCCGTACCTGACGCTTGCGGAGTGGCCTGGCACCCGCTCACGTAGCATCGTCGCATGACAGCCGAACAGGCTCGGCACAAATCCTGACACATCGCGACCGATCACCCTGATGAGGTCACCGCCGGCCGCGCGCCGCCTGAGCCGACGACGTGTCCTGGGATCCGCCTCGGCGGCCGCTGCGGCACTGACGCTGGCCGCCTGCGGAGATCCAATCGTGGTGGAGCGGGTCGTGGTGGTTCCGAAGATCGTTGAGCGGGAAGTCGTGATCGAGCGACCGGTCATCACCGAGCGTGCGGTGATCGTGGAGAGGGAGGTGGTTGTCACGCGCCTGATCACGCCGCCACCCACGCCCTCGCCAACACCACGTCCGACGTTTGTGAGCCCCGAGCAAACACCTCAGCCAGCGCGCCCGACGCTGCGCGCGGCTCTCAGTCCGGCTCTTGTTCGGAAAGGCGAGCCGGAGCTGACTACCGCGGATCTACCATTCGACTTGACGTTGGAGACCCTGGACGCCGGGGCCGATAGTCCGGCGCGTCTGCTGGCGCGCGCGGCGGCCGGTGAATTGCCCGACCTGCTGATTGGCCTCCCCGGCGGCCTCGTCACGGCGCTGGACGTCCTGGACGAATTAACGCCGTTGGACGCGGCGCTAAGCATGGAGCCTGAAATCCTTCCCGAGATGCTGGCGCTGGGCCGACGCGAGCGTGGCCTGATGGGGCTGCCGGTGAGCGGTTACTCCACCTATCTGCTGGCAGGTCGGCGGCGACTGGACCTGGCCGGGGTGGCCGAGGTGGGTTCGAACTACGAGGCGCTTGCGGAGACCGCGCGTCGGCTGACCGACGCCGAGACGTACGCCTACGGGCTTGGCGTGATCGCGGGACTGCCCGAGTTGGAAACCGTGGCAGGGTCGGCCGGGACGTTTCCGACGGACGAGGCGGCCGCGGACGCCTGGCAGTGGTACGCGGATCTATGGCTGCACGAGGGCCTCTCGCCGCCGCCGAGCGCCTGGGATGGCCAGGGCGCGGCGGGGGAGGCGGTGCTGGACGGGCGTGTGGCCCTGACCGTTGCGCATGGCCGGGCTCTGTCACAGCTGGCGGCGCTGCCGCCGGAGCGACAGGCCGAGTGGGAGACGCGGCCCCTGCCTTCCTGGCCCGAGGCCGAGCGTCGAATCCCGATGGCGGCCGCGTTCGTCGCGGCGGGGCAGGCCGACGACGGGACGGCCGCGGATGCAGCCGTTGCCCTGGCGGGCCTGGCATCGAGGTTGGCCGTCGGCCAGGCGACCCCGGCATTGACCCCGGCGCTGGACGACTGGGCGACACGGCTCGGTCTGGAGCGCGACAGCGCGCTGGAGGCTCGCGACGCCTGGCGTACACCGATCGTCGAAACGCCGGAATGGCACACCCGAACGTCGGACCTGGACACTGCCGTGCACCGCAGCCTAGTCCTGGGCAGTCCGGCGTCCGAGGTCTTGGTCGAAGTGCAGGCTCGCCAGGCGCGAGCGAGATTGACTTCCGGCTAGCGCTACTGGTCCGAAGACGGGCGCTTGGGCAGGACGAATTGGCCAGTACCATGACCTAGACGCCGTCTGCGGGGAGATAGACCCGTGCCCGCCATCGCCATTCCCTGGGATCCGGATCTCTTCCAGATCGGGACCTTCCGCTTTACCTGGCACTCGCTGTTCGCTGTCGTGGGCATCCTGGTGGGGATGTGGATCTCGCGACGCCTGGGACGCCGTACAACGATCTCGGACGACCAGGTCATCACCCTGGCGCTGTGGGCCGTGGGGGGCGGCATCGTGGCGGCGCGCTTTCTCTTCGTGATCGACAACCTGGACCTGTTCTCAAGCGATTGGGGGCGGGTTTTTGCGCTCAACGATGGGGGGATCACGGTCTGGGGTGCCCCGCTGGGCGGCGCGCTGGCGCTGTCGTTGGCCGCCTGGTGGATGAAACTGGACGTGCGCAGCGGACTGGACATTGGCGCGCCCGGGCTGATTCTGGGCATGGGCATCGGCCGCATCGGCGACCTGATCAACGGCGAGCATCACGCCTTGGCCACTGACTTGCCCTGGGCCGTGTACTACACCCACGCCAACGCCATCGGCCAAACCACGCCTGTACACCCCGCCACGACCTACGAGATGCTGGGGGACTTTGCGATTTTCGGGATCGCGATGTGGCTGGCCACCAGGTACATCGGACGCCTCTACATCTTCTGGACGGTGCTGGCGGGCTACAGCGGGATGCGGCTGGGCTTGCAGTTTCTGCGGATCGATCAGCCGGAGCACCTGTGGGGACTGCAGCAGTCGCAGATCATTGGGGTGTTGGCTCTGCTGGCGTTTGCGGCGTGGCTGGTAAACCGTGCTCGCGCGCACTGGAGGGCTCCTTCGTAGCGAACGGCGGCACGCGTTGCCCACGATCACATCGCTAGCGGCCGCCGCCGTACGCTGGCGCATGCGGTATTGGCCGCCCAACACCATTGCGCTGGGTGCAGGCGTCATCCTGTCGGCACTGCTTCTTGGAGGTTGCGGCGAGAGCCAGCGACCCGATTCCGCGCAGCGTGAAGCAACCCCGACGCAGCAGCCCGTGCTGAGACCGCGCGCAGCGCCCCCGACAGCTCCAGCGGTAGCGGCGACGCCGACCGGAGTCGCCGTGGTCGCCACGGCGGCTCAGACGCAGGCGGCGGCGCAGGAAGCGAGGCTTGCCGAAGCATCAGCGCCGCGTCGAGCGCAAGTCGAACCCGGGCAATCGCCGACAACGCCAGCGGCCGAGGCGGCGCCCAAGCCGACCTCAGCGGCCGAAGCGCCGACTCCAGCCACGCCGTCTCCAACGCCTGAGCCGTGGAGATTCACTAGCGTCACCACAGGGCATGACCACACCTGCGCGCTACTGCCCGATGGCACCGCGTTTTGCTGGGGACCGAACAATGACGACCGGCATCTGGACGTTCCCGATGGCACCACGTTTCGTCACATTTCGGCCGGGCACCGCTTCACGTGCGGAATCCGAACGGACCACAGCATTACGTGCTGGGGGAACAATAACTACAAGAAGCTTGAAGCGCCGGAGGGGCGGTTCACGGCCCTGGACGCCGGCTGGGATCACGCCTGCGCCGTGGGCGCGGACGGCGCCGTGTGCTGGGGCTGGAACGCCAATGAGCGCGCTACGCCTCCATTTGACGTCGCGTTGACCGCGATTGGCGCCGGTGCGGAGCACAGTTGCGGCCTGACGATTGCCGGCGACCTGCGGTGCTGGGGGAAGAACGACAACGGGCGGGCGGACGCCCAGAACGGTCCCTTTCGAGCTCTGGCCGTTGGCACCGCTCATACCTGCGTGGTTCGCGACGACGGCACGGCTTTCTGTCAGGGCGCGAACGCGCAGGCGCAGTCGGATGTACCCGAGATCGGGTTTATTGCGATCTCAGCAGGTGACGATCACACGTGCGGAACGCAAGCGGACGGCACGCTGAAGTGCTGGGGCGGGGCCAGCCAGATCAGCAATATCCAACTGACCGAGCCGCCCGGCTCGTATTCGTCGGTCAGTGCCGGCCACAAGCGTACGTGTGCGCTCAACGCTGAGGGTCAGGCGGCGTGCTGGACCCATGCGTACGCTGCTCTGCCAACGCCCCCTTACGACGGCCTGAACTTTGTGAACACCCTCCCCGACTACACCTTGCAACAGCCCGTGGAGGCCACGCCGTGGCCCAGCGGCGGCTTGTTGATTGCGGACCTGAGCGGGGTAGTGGCCGTATACGGCCGTACGTCCGAACCCGAGGTCGTTCTCGATATATCCGACAAGATTTCAACAATGGGAAGTGAAAAGGGTCTGCTCGGAGTGGCGCTGGACCCGGAGTTTACGAATCACCCGTTTCTCTACGTGTACTACACCGCGCGAAGCGAACGCGAAGGCGTGGAACCGGGTGCGCGGCTCTCAAGATTCCCAGTGGTGGACGGACGAGCCGTACGCGACGACGAATTGGTCATGATCGATCATCCCGGGCTCTACGACTTTCACCAGGGCGGCAGCCCGCGGTTTGGTCCTGACGGGATGCTGTACCTGGGCATCGGCGACGGGATGTGTAGTGAGTGTTCGCGCTTTCCGGACACGCTACTCGGCAAGATCATTCGAATCGACGTGCGAGGCGCAAGCGTCCAGCAGCCGTACCGAATTCCGGAGGACAATCCACTGCTGGATGATCCGGATGCCAGACGCGAGATCTGGGCCCTGGGGCTCCGCAATCCCTGGCGAATGGCGTTTGACGTGGAGACGGACCAACTCTGGGTAGCCGACGTAGGCGCGGGGTACGAAGAGGAAGTGTCAATCGTTACCAAGGGCGCGCACCTGGGCTGGCCGCTCTACGAGGGGTTTCTCTGTCGTCGAGGTCCCTCGGAGCTCTGTGACGAGGTGGCGGAAACGACGCCGCCGATTGCCACGTACAACCACTCGCACGGGTGCGCCATCATCGGCGGGGTCGTTTACCGGGGTGCCGCGATTCCTCAGCTCGATGGCGTCTATCTGTTTGGCGATCTCTGCAGCGGACGCATCTGGGCACTGGTGGATGACGGGTCCGATGGACGAATGGTGATCGAGATCGCAAACCTGGATGCGCCGGTCGTGTCGCTTGGCCTGGATGAGGACGGTGAGGTTCTGGTGCTTGCCTTTGGCGGGCTGGTGCTGCGGCTGGTAGAAGCTGAGTCGGGATACTCGGAACCGAGCAAAGTCGTGCCGAGGGTAACGACACCGCCAGCACGCGCCGCTTGAGGCAGCCGGGGCTCGCTTGTTTCATGCGCTCAGGCTCGAGTCTCGAAGGCGCAAGAGTCCTGAATCCCGGCTACTGGCAGTGTCGTCAGTGTGAGACGATGGCGGGATGATTCATTCGAACGGCGCGACGTTTCCGTTTGCGGCGATTGTCGGCCAGGATCTGATGCGCCTGTCGCTGGCGCTGAATGCGATCAACCCCAGCATCGGTGGGGTGTTGATTCGTGGCGAGCGCGGGACGGCGAAGTCCACGGCGGTGCGTGGGCTGGCCGCCGTATTGCCGGAGATCGAGGTGGCGACCTGCACCTACGGGTGCGCGCCGGGCTCGTTGAACGTCTGCGAGGAGTGCCGCGAGCAGCGGCAGAATGGCGACGTCGAGTACACGACGCGGCAGGTTCGCGTGATCGATTTGCCGGTGTCTGCCACCGAAGACCGGGTGATCGGAACGCTGGACCTGGAAGCGGCACTGGCGCGGGGCGAGCGCAAATTCGAGCCGGGGCTTTTGGCAGCTGCGCACCGCGGGCTGCTTTATGTAGACGAGGTCAACCTGCTGGACGACCATCTGGTGGACACGCTGCTGGACAGCGCGGCCTCGGGTACGAACCTGATCGAGCGCGAGGGCGTGCAGTTCCGGCATCCGTCCGAGTACATCCTGGTCGGAACCATGAACCCGGAGGAAGGCGACCTGAGGCCTCAGCTGCTGGACCGGTTTGGGCTGGCGGCCGAGATTCGCGGCGATACGCAACCGGCGATTCGAGCCGAGATTGTCCGCCGCCGGATCGCGTACGACGCCGACCCGGCGGCGTTCCTGGCCGAGTGGACCGGAGCGAGCGCGGAACTACAACAACAGATCATTCAAGCGCGGGAGTTGCTGCCTTCGGTGACGGTAGGGGACGAAATGCTGTCGCTGATCATTCACATCGCCATCGCGATGGGCGTGGACGGGCACCGGGCGGACATCGTGATGCACAAGACGGCGTCCACGATTGCGGCGTGGGAAGGGCGCACCGAGGTGACGCGCGACGACATCCGGCGCGCGGCCGAACTGGCCCTGCCGCACCGGCGACGGCGCGATCCGTTCACGCCGCCGCACCTGGACCCGGACGAACTGGATCAGGCGATCCAGTCATTCGACGCCTCACGCCAGGCCAGCGGCAGCGATGCCGCGGAGGCCGGGATGGAGAAGCGGCAGATGTCGGCCACCGGCGAGGAAACGGTGGCGGCATCGGACCAGAATCAAGGTGCGCCGACGCAGGCAGGCGCCGAGCGACAGATCGACCCGGACTCGATTCCAGAGTCGCCGACGGTTGCGGCGCACGAACGGTTGCCGATGACGCGGCCGCGATCGGGGCGAAGAACGCAGCACGAGGTGCAGGGCCGCCGCGGACGCTCGGTGCGCAGCCGGCACATGAAACCGGACGACCCGCCGGACGTGGCGCTGCTGGACACAATCCGGGCCGCCGCGCTGCGAGGCATCGGCGACGGAACGCCCTCCATTACCAAGGACGACGTTCGGATCCGTCGGCGCATGCGCAAGGTGGGCAACCTGATGCTCTTTGTGGTGGACGGCTCGGGCAGCATGGCGGCGCAGCGGCGGATGCAGCTGACCAAGTCGGCGGTGCTGTCGCTGCTGGCGGATGCCTATCAGCGCCGGGATCGGGTAGGGCTGGTCACGTTCCGCAAGACCGACGCGCACGAGACCGTGCCGCCGACGAACAGCCTGGACCTGGCGCACGCGCGCATGCGGGAACTGCCTACGGGCGGCCGCACGCCGCTGGCGCAGGGACTGGACCTGGCGCGCCGGGTGATCCTGCGCGAGCGCGCCCGGGACGCCGAAACCAAGCCGATCGTGATCCTGCTGACCGACGGCGTGGCCAACGTCGGCCTGGAGCCCGGGTCTGACCCGATCGACGATGCGATGCGGGCCGCGCGGCGACTGGCGCTGGACCGGATTCCGGCGCTGGTGATCGACGCCGACCGTCGCAGGGCGCGGCTGAGCCCGCTGCCGGACCTGGCGAAGTCGATGATGGCCGCGCACGTGCGGCTGGATGCACTGGCGTCGGGCGAGCTGACCAGCCTGATCCGGCTGGCCACTGCCTGAGTCGACCGGACTGGACAGGCGGATAGCCACTCCGCCAGGCCGACGATGATTGACGGACTGCCCAAGCGTGTGTGGGTCTGCGGGCTGTCGGGTTCCGGCAAGACCACAGTTGCGCGGCGGCTGGCAGCGATTCTCGGCGTACCGCACGTGGAGTTGGACGCGCTGCACTGGCGACATCATCCCGAGTGGGGCATGCCTTCCGACGAGGAGTTTCTGCCAGCGGTTCGGGAGGCTACGGCCGGCGATGCCTGGGTCGTGGAAGGCAACTACAGCCGGTCGCGGGACATCTTCTGGCCGCGGGTGGAGCTGATGGTCTGGCTGGATCTGCCGCTGCGGACGGCCTGCTGGCGCGTGTTCGCGCGAACGCTGCGACGGATTCGAAGCAAGGACCAACTCCTCTGGGGTGTGCAGCGGGAGACCGTTCGCAATGCGCTGCTGACCTGGGACGGGCTGGTCCTCTGGAATCTGCGGGTGTACCGGCGTCGGCACCGCACGTACACGGGGCTCATGCGGGATGCGAACGCTCGTGGAACGGACGCGGTCCGGTTGCGAAGCCAGCGCGCAGTGGATGCGTGGCTGGACGATTTCGAGCGCCCGGTCGGGCCAAAGCCCCAGACATAGATCCACACGTCGGCGGCGACTGACCATGCCGGGTGGGCGGTATAGGCTGGGCGAGAACTCGTGGCCTGTGCGGCTCTCGGGTTAGCACTCGAAGAGCCGCCGATGAATCGAGCGCGCCCGTGAAGATCCAATCGGTAACCCCGCTCACGTTCAATCCCGCGGTCTACTACGGACGGGGATCCTTCAACTACTGCTACGTCCGGATCGAGACCGACAACGGGCTGGTGGGCTACGGCGAGTGCTCGCTGATGCCCGGGGCGGTGGCCGGCGCGGTGGAGACCATCGGCGACTACCTCATCGGACGCGACGCCCGCCGAGTCGAGCAGATCTGGTCCAGCATGTACTACATGTGGCACAACGTCCGCGGCGGCGTGGTGTACATGTCGGCGATGAGCGGGATCGATATCGCGCTGTGGGACATCAAGGCCAGGGCGGCGGGGCTGCCCATTTACGAGATGCTGGGCGGACCGATGCGGACGCGGCTGCGCTGCTACCGGGGAATCAGCGGCGCGGACACGGACGAGCTGGTGCAAAGCGCCACGGACGCGGTAGCTGACGGGTGGACAGCCATGAAATTCGATCCCCTGTCAACGGCCGGGTACTACCTGTCGCCCGCGCAATTCGAGGAAGCCGTTGCCAAGGTCGGCGCCGTCCGCGCGGCGGTGGGGCCGGACGTGGACATCATGGTGGAGACGCACGGCCGGCTGAGCCTGGGGATGATCCGCAAGCTGGCCGAGGGAATCGCCGAGTTCAAGCCGATGTTCCTGGAGGAGCCCTGCGGGCCGGAGTACACGAGCGCGATGGAAAAGCTCTCGCAGGAAACCACGGTGCCGCTGGCGACCGGCGAGCGGCTGTATACGCGCTGGGGATTCCGGGAACTGTTCGAGCGCGAGGCCGTGTCCTATGCACAGCCGGACATCGGGCATTCGGGCGGGATCTCGGAGCTACGCAAGATCGCCAGCATGGCCGAGGCCTACGGCATCGCCGTAGCCCCGCATAACCCGTTCAGCGTTTTGAATTTCGTGGCTTCGGCGCAGGTGGACGCGTCGATTCCCAACTTTCTGATCCAGGAGAGCGGCAACTTCGCAATCGAGGGCGTGCTGAAGGAACCGGTACGAATTGTGGACGGGCACTACGACCTGCCGACGGGACCCGGACTGGGCGTGGAGCCGGACGAGGACTTCATCGCCGCGCATCCGCCGCGGCCGGTGGAACCGGAACGCTGGCGGGAGCAGTCGATGGGACGGCCGTATACGTTTGCGGGCGGTGACGACGGGCAGTAGCACTCGGGCGTCCACGCGTCGGCAGGAGCCAGGAAAGCGCAGCCACCGGGAGGTCGGGCATGGCGGCGATTCGGATGGGGATCATCGGCTGCGGCAACTTTATGTCAACCCACATTCCCCGGCTGCTGGATATCGACGACGTGGAAATCGTGGGATTGGCTGACCCCAACGCGGCGTCGATTGCGCGAATGAAGGAGCGGAATCCGGGGCTCCACGGCGTCCCCGAGTTCGCGTCGCATCGGGAGCTATTGCGCGAAACCAGTCCAGGCGCCGTCGAAGTCGGCTCGCCGCACGCGCTGCACTTCGAGCAGATCGTGGACTCGCTGGATGCCGGCTGCCACGTCATGACCGAGAAGCCTCTGGTCTGCACGGTGGCCGAAGGCGAGGAAGCTTTGCGGCGGCGCGAGCGGGCCGGGACGATCCTGATGGTTTCGTATCAGCGTCGCTACTCGCCGGCGCACCGGTACATCCATGAGCAGATCAAGGCCGGAGCCATCGGGCGAATCCAGTTTGTGACCGGACTGCAGCACCACGGCTGGTACTGGGAACAGCGAGGCCAGTGGCGGCAGGACCCTGAGCTCTCAGGCGGCGGCCAGTTGATCGACTGGGGCAGCCACCTGATGGACTGCGTGATGTACGCCACCGGGCTGCGGATCAGCGCGGTGATGGCGCATGAGAACCGCTACGACCTGGACGTGGACGTGGACATGACCATCAGCGCGCGGTTCGAGAACGGGGCCATCGGAAGCTTTGCGCACGTGGGCAATGCAGCGGCGCCGGCGGCGGAGGACATGGGCTTCTACGGCAGCGAGGGCACGCTGCTGGTGCGCGGCGTCGACTACAACACGCTGGACGAACTGCGGCACTACGACGCGCGGCAGGAGCTCGTAGACGTTGGCGAGTTGCCGGCCCAGTCCAGTTCGGATCGAAACTTCGTGGACGCAATCCTGGGCCGCGACGAGGTGCATTCCAGCGGCAAAGGCGGGCTGGACGTGTTGCGTGTCAACGAGGCCTGCTGGGAGTCGGCGCGAACGGGGCGGGAAGTCGCGGTCAGCTACTCAGGCGGTCGCTGAACTCCTCAGACGGCGGCTGTAGGACTCAACAGCCGGTCGGCTGCGCGTCGCCGATCCGGTTATACGCGACGCCGCAGGCGTGGATTGGCCAGTTCGTCCAGTCCATGGCTGATCAGAAACAGCCCAATGAATAAGGTGACGATCACCACCATGGGCGACAGCCACCACCACCAGAGGCCCCGAATCACGGCGGAGTGCAACTGCGACCAGTAGATCGTCATGCCCAGCGTGTTGGTGGTCTGGGGACCGAGGCCCAGGACTTCCAGGCCGATGGCGAAGAGGATGGCCGTTGACACGGCGGCCACGAAGCTGGCGCCCAGGTAGGGAAGCATGTTGGGCATCAACTCCTTGAAGATGATTTCCATCCCCGACATGCCGTTGAAGCGTGCGATGGGGACAAAGGCGCGTTCACGCATGCTCAGGACCTGGGAGCCGATGGCGCGGGTGGTGCCCGGCCAGGCCAGCAGGGCAATGATGATGGCCATCGACTCGACCGTCACCTGCCGAACCTGGCTGGCGACGGTAATGAGAATCAACAGGGCCGGGATAGTGAGCGTGACGTCGGTGACGCCGCGCACTGAAGTTCCGATCGGACCCCGGTAAAAGCCCTGGATAAACCCCAGGGTCGACCCGATGATCAGCGCCATGAACCCCGCGATCAGGCCGATCTTCACGGTCTGCGGGGTGCCCACCACGATCAGCGCCAGCATGTCGCGGCCGAAGCTGTCGGTACCCAGCGGATGATCCAGGCTGGGCGGCAAGTCCTTGGAGAAGGCGGTGGTGCGGGTGGCGTCCTGGTCGATGATGAAGGGCGCCAGCAAGCCAAAGACGACGATAACCGTGATGATGGTCAGCCCGGCGATCAGGGTGGGGTTGCGGCGGCCGTAGGAGATCCACTCGCGGCGACGGCTCCAGGTTTCGGGCGAGCGCGACTCGGTCGTCGCGGGGGCGGCGCTAGCGGCGGACATAGACGATCCGGCGGTCCACAAACGGGTAGAGCAGGTCCAGGACCAGCATGGCCAGCGCCACCGAAACCACCAGCACAAAGACGATGCCCTGGATCAGGAAGTAGTCGGTCGCGCGGATGGCGTACCAGAGAATCCAGCCCATGCCGGGATAGTCGAAGATCACCTCCACCAGCACCGAGCCGGCAATAATCCCACCGAAGGTCAGGGCCAGGCCCGTCACCTGGGGCAGCATGGCGTTGCGCATGGCGTAGCGCAGGAAGATTCGCATGGGCGACAGGCCCTTGGCCTCGGCCATGATCATGTAGTCCTCGCCCATGTTGGTGACCATCATCCCGCGCATGCCCAGCATCCAGAATCCAGTGACCGATAGCACGATGGACAGCGCGGGCAGGATGCTGTGGTAAAGGATGTCGAGGGTGAAAGCCGGCGCAAGTTCAATCTTGGCGCCGGTGCTGTAGGCGCCGCCCAGCGGGAATAGTCTGAAAGTGAACGCGAACGTAAAGATCAGGATGAGTCCCAGGAGGTAGTAGGGAATGGCAGATAGTGGCATCAAAACGGGTACAAGCCATTTCACCCAGCGGGACGACCCCGGCCAGCCCAGCAACGCCCCCAGCAGGTTTCCGACAATGAACGCAATGATGGTGGAGGCCGTGAGCAGGCCGATCGTCCAGGGCAGCCGCTGGACGATCAGGCGCCCGATGTCTGCCGGGAAGTAGGTAATCGAAGGACCGAAGTCGAAGCGCGCCACGTTCCACAGGTAGGAGAAGTACTGCTCCACCATGGGGCGGTCCAGCCCCAGCCGTTTCTTGTATGCCGCGACAACCTGGTCCATGCCCGAGGTACGGATGCCCAGGGTCTCGAGTTGCGCGAACTGGGCCTGGATGGGGTCGCCGCGCGCCAGGCGCGGGATGACGAAGTTGATCGAGGCCGCAACCCAGACGACCAGCAGGAACATGCCGACCCGCCGGAGAAGGTAGCCCAGCGACACGCGCAAAATCTCCTGAGCTGTGCCCAGTCAGCCTGGCGAAACGTTGCGTGATGCTCCGCGACACACCTGCCCGCACCGGTTTGCGAGCGAGCAAGACGACGGCGAAGCCTCATTGAGTATAGGGAGAGCGCGCACGGACGGTCCATCCCGGCGCCCGGGCGCGCAGCTACGGCGTGGACAGGAGGCTTAGGCAATTCGAACGCGAAGAACTTGACGCCGGCAAGCCAGCCGCAGAATATGCTCGAATGCGCGTGCGGCGTGCTATCGCAGCGTGTCGCCTGGGGAGGATTAGCGTATGAGTTCTCTTAACGGACTGAGCCGACGGAGGCTGCTACAGCTCCTCGGCGGCGGCGCGGCGGCCGGCACGGCCGTGCTGATTGCCGCCTGCGGCGAAGACGAAGAACCGGCGCCGACGCCAACGCCAGCCGCGACGGCCATGGCGGAAGCCACGCCGGAACCGACGCCCGAGCCAACCCCGGAGCCCACCGAGGCCCCAGCGCCGGCCGCCACCGCAGCCCCGGCGCGCACCGCCGCGCCCACTCGAGCCGCGACGCCTGAGCCGACCCCCGAGGCCATGAAGGAAATGATGGGGGCGACCGGTCCGCGCGAGAACGTGCCGCGCAACCGGACGGTGATCGCCGAGAACATCTCAGGCCGCAACGCCAACCCCGAGGTCTTCAACCCCTTCAGCAACAGCATGACGATGCACACGGGTTCGCAGCAGCTGGCGATCGAATCCGTCATCTACATCAACCTGCAGACCGGCCAGGAAGAGCTCTGGCAGATCGACGGATTCGAGTACGACGAGGGCTTCAACGGCGTCACGATGAGCGTGCGCGACGGCGTGGAGTGGTCGGACGGGATGCCGTTCACGGCCCACGACATCGCCTTCACGCTGAACATGCTGCTCAATGGCACGGCGGACCTGCGCTGGGCCGTGGACGTCCAGGAGTGGGTGCAGACGGCCGAGGCCATGGACGACAAGAACGTGCACATCACGTTCAACAAGCCCAATCCGCGGTTCATGTCGCAGATGTTCGCGACCCTCTACTGGTCGGTCTACATCGTTCCCAAGCACATCTGGGAGGGCAAGGATCCGGCCACGTTTACCAACTACGACCCGGACCAGGGCTGGCCGGTGTTTACGGGTCCGTACACGCTGACCTCCACCACCGAGCTTGAGACGGTGTGGGACCGGAACGACAACTGGTGGGGCGCCAAGGCGGCGCCGGCTACCGGCGGCGTGGACCGCCAGACGCCGCTGGCCCTGCCGAAGCCCGAGCGGGTGATCTTCGTTGGCGTGGAGAACGCCGAGAAGCGTGCCGCCAGTGCCATCGCCAACGAGCAGGACACGTTCTGGCACATGCCGCGCAGCGTCTACGAGCAGGTCAACCAGGAGAATCCCAACATCAGGGCCTGGTTCCCGGACCTGCCGTACGCCTACTTCGACCCGGCGCCGCGGCACCTGGCCTTCAACCTCAAGGCCCCGCCGTTCGACAACGCGGACGTGCGCTGGGCGATCTCCTACGCCGTTGACCGCGAGAAGATCGTGGAATTCGCCTACGAGGGCATCACCACCGTGACCGACGTGTTCTTCCCGCATACGCCGGCCATGGACGTCTTCTACCAGCACGCCGCCGACCTCTTTGAGAAGTACCCGGCCAAGGAGTTCAACCTCGAGAAGAGTGCTGAACGCATGGAGGCCGCGGGCTACTCGAAGAACTCCGACGGTCTCTGGGCCGACGGAGACGGCAACACCGTGGTCATGGAAATCCACGTGCGCGGCGGAGAGGAAGACCAGCAGCGCGTCGCGCCGATCCTGGCCGACCAATTGCGGGTGGCCGGATTCGACTCCACGTTCAAGATCACCGAGGCCGGCGCCTTCTTCGACGGCATCGCCCGCGGCGACATCCTCACCAATATGCAGTTGGTGGGCGGCAACACGGTCAACGTTGCCGACCCGTGGGGCACCTGGCGGCTGTTGCACAGCAGCCACTCGGCGCCGATCGGCGAGGTTGCAACCGGGCAGCGCTCACGCTTCGAGAACGCCGAGTTCGACGCCATCGTGGACGCGATGGCCGGGTTGACCACCAGCGACCCGGAGATGAAGAGCCTGTTCTACGACTCGATGGAGATCATCCTCCGCGAGATGCCGATCGTGTCGATCGTCCAGACGGCGTTGTTGACACCCAACAACTACACGTACTGGAGCAACTGGCCCGACATCGCGAACGACTACCAGGCGCCTTCGCAGTGGTGGGGCAACTTCTACCACAGCATCCTGACGATCGAGCCCACGCAGTAACGCAGGCTTCGTCAGCGTGGGGGGGGGGGGGGGCGCCCCGGGGGCGCCCCCCCCCCGGGAGAGAAAAAAAAAAAAAATAATGGCGAACAACATTTTTTTGTTCCCCACAACACGGCGGGCGAAA
>JAPPFO010000015.1:30538-39752 GCA_028875175.1 Chloroflexota bacterium
TATCCCCCCCACACGGGTACCATCGAAACAGAGAAGTCTTCGTCCGAACTGTTTGGTACTGCCCACAGTGCGGCGGCGCGTATAGCGTCTCGCGGGTGGGCAGCCGCATGGAAAGGATGCGGGCCGCAAACCCATGACACACAGCACGCTCACCCGCCGCCGGATGCTGGCGGCAATCCTGATCGCGGGAGTCGCCGGCGTTGCCTGCGGACCTTCGCCAAGCGCCTCGAACGAATCCGGGGACTCGTCGGGGTCATCGGACACCTCGGGATCGACGACCGAGCCCACCAAGACGCCAACCCTCGACTTCTTCCGCGCCGGCGGCCGAAACCCCAGCTACCCAACGCCAACTCCGCAGCCCATTCCAGGGCAGCGACAGTCCTAATCCGGCCGTGGCAGCAGGCGCGCATGCCTGACCTGGCGCCACACGAGGGACGACTGCCCTGAACAACGGCGCCGTATTGACCGTTAACGACCTGCGGGTCTACTACGACACGCCCGCGGGCACGGTAAAGGCCGTGGATGGCGTGAGCTTCGACCTGCGTCCGGGGGAACGCCTGGGTCTCGTCGGCGAATCCGGCTCGGGCAAGAGCACCATGGCGCTGGCGCTGATGCGCATGCACAAGCCGCCGGCCCGCATCGCCGGCGGCGAGGTGCTGCTGGACGGCGTGGGCGACGTAATGAAGCTGGACGACGACGCCCTGCGTCGCATCCGCCTGGACCGGCTGGCGCTGGTGCCGCAGGGGGCGATGAATTCGCTGAATCCGGTGATGCGAGTTCGGGATCAGCTGGCCGACGGCATCCGAACGCATGAGCCGGGCGATGACCGCGACGCACTCGCCGCGCGCATACGTGCGCAATTGGCTCGTGTGGGCCTGGACGCTGACGTCGGCGGTAAGTTCCCGCACGAGTTGAGCGGGGGCATGAAGCAGCGCGTGGCCATCGCCATCGGCACGTCGCTGAGCCCCTCGGTGATCATCGCCGACGAACCCACCAGCGCCCTGGACGTGGTGGTGCAGCGGCAGGTGATGGAAACGCTGCGCTCGGTGCAGGAAGAGATCGGCGCCTCGGTGTTGATCGTCGGGCACGACATGGGGCTGATGGCGCAGATTGCCGACCGCATGGGCGTGATGTACGCGGGCAAGCTGGTGGAACTGGCGCCGGTGCACGACCTCTTCACCAACCCGCAACATCCCTACACTAGGCTATTGATCGAGAGCGTGCCGACGCTCATGGCCAAACGCGCGCTGGCGAGCATCCCGGGTGTGCCGCCCACGCTGATCAACGTGCCGCCGGGCTGCCCCTTCCATCCGCGCTGTCCGAGCGCATTCGAGCCGTGCGACTCGGAAGTGCCATTGCCGACCGCGCAGAACGGCCGCGTGGTGTCCTGTCACCTGTATCCCGAAGAGGCCGCATGACCGCCTTCCTGGAGATGACCAACGTCAGCAAGGTGTTCTCGGCCGGGATCATCCGGCGCCAGCACACCGTGGCGGTGGACGACGTGACGATGACCATCGACGAGCAGTCGCCGTCCATCCTGGCCGTGGCCGGCGAGAGCGGCAGCGGGAAAACGACACTGGCCCGGCTGCTGCTCGGAGTGATTCCGCCATCGTCGGGCGAGGTGATCTACCGCGGGCAGTCGGTGGACGACCTCTCGCGCGAACAGCGGCGCACCTACCTGCGCGAGATTCAGCCAATCTTCCAGGACCCGTTCGAGTCCTATAACCCCTTCTACAAGGTGGACCACGTCCTGACCGTGCCCGCGAAGAAGTTTCAGCTATCCGAGTCCAAGCAGGAGACCACGCGACTGATCGAAGAAGCGCTGGACATGGTGGGCTTGCAGCCGGCGGAGACGCTGGGGCGCTTTCCCCACCAGCTGAGCGGCGGTCAGCGCCAGCGGGTGATGGTGGCTCGCGCCATGCTGCTGCGGCCGCGGCTGATCGTGGCCGACGAGCCGGTGTCGATGGTGGACGCCTCGCTCCGAGCCACCATCCTGGAGAGCATCCGGCGCATGAAGCAGGAGCTTGGGATCTCCGTGGTCTACATCACCCACGATCTGACCACGGCCTACCAGATCGCCGACAACATCCTGGTGATGTACAAGGGGTCGGTGGTGGAAGCCGGCTCCGTGGAGCAAGTGATCCGCGACCCCAAGCATCCGTATACGCAGTTGTTGGTCTCGTCGATACCCCAGCCCGATCCCTCCGTGCCCTGGGGCGCCGAAGGCGAGATCGCCGGCGACCCGGAGTCTATGGAGGTCGCGGCGACGGGGTGCAAGTTCGTGGATCGCTGCCCGGCGGCCTTCGAGCCCTGTCGCGGTCAACGGCCGTTGCTGTACCACGAGCACCCTTCGCGGGCGGCGGCCTGCTTCCAATACGACAAGTCGCCGGCGCTGGAAGGCCAGAACCTGGACGTGGTCTTCGAAGCGCAACTCACATCGCAGGCGGTCGGCGGTTCCGTGGAGCCAAAAGCGAACTGAGTCGAGCGAACGGGACCATGCGAGTTGAGCGGCTGGCCGGCGGCCCGATCATCAAGCCGGAGATGGACGCTCGAATTGGCAGCAACATCAATGGGCCGTCATTGGTGCGTGTGCCCGATTGGATTGACGACCCGCTGGGCGCCTACTACCTGTATTTCGCGCACCACAAAGGCGCGTACATCCGCATGGCTTATGCCGACGACCTGGAGGGGCCGTGGGCGACGTACGGACCGGGGGTGCTGGATCTTGAGGACTCCTTCTTTGCCAGTCCGGAGCTCTCCAGCCACGTAGCGTCGCCGGACGTTCACATTGACGACGCAAACCGTCAGATCCGGATGTACTACCACGGGGTCGTCGAGCGGGGCCTGCAGCGTTCGCGGGTGGCGCTGAGCGAAAACGGGATCGACTTCGAGGCCCGCGAGGAGCTGCTGGGGAATCCGTACTTCCGGGTGTTTCAGTACGGCGGCTTCCACTATGCAATCGGCATGCCCGGGGTGTTCTACAGGTCAGGGGACGGGCTGACGGGATTTGTCGAGGGGCCGGCGCTGTTCAGCGAGGACATGCGTCATTGCGCCGTGAGGCTGAATGGGCACACGCTGAGCGTCTTCTACTCGAACGCCGGGGACTGTCCGGAGCGGATCCTGGTATCCGAAATCGACCTCAGACCTGACTGGATGGACTGGCGGGAATCCGAGCCGTCGGTGGTGCTGGAGCCGGAGACGGACTACGAGGGCGCGGACCTGGCGCTCGAACCGTCGCAGCGCGGACTGACGGAGGTACGGGTTCGGCAGCTACGGGATCCGGGGATCTTTGAGGAGAACGGCGAGACCTACCTGTTGTATTCGGTGGCCGGCGAGGCCGGCATTGCCATAGCCAAACTCCACGATCGGTAGCGTCGGCTAGGCGAGCCTGACGTCTCGACCGCTCTCGGCTGAGGCGTAGATAGCGTCGACGACTTGCTGGACGCGGAGGCCGTCGTGGCCGGTGGACCTGGGCTGGCCGCCTTCACGCACGGCGCGAACGAAGTCGGCGATGGCCGCGTGGTGGGGCTGGGGACCGGATGGGAAGTTCTGGTGAACGCGGTCGACCCAGGAGTCGGATTGGGCGGACAAGATTCGCAGCCAGGTCGCTGACTCTTCGCTGCGGCCCAGGATGACCTCCGCACCGGCTCGGTCGCCGGCAACCCAGATACGGTAGTACTCGTCGTCGACAATGTTCAGGGCCCAGCTGCACTCCAGCGAGAGCGTGGCGCCGCTGTCGCAGCGGACGAGGGCGAGGGCGAAGTCGTCAACGTCCATTTCCTCGTGGTTCCAGGGACCCCAGGGGTTGTAGCCGCCGTCGGCCTGGTTGCCGATCTTGAGGTAGGTGGCGCCCGACACCGAGACAGGTTGCGGGCCGCCCATGAGCCAGAAGGCGGTGTCGATGACGTGGACACCCACGTCGATGAGCGCGCCGCCGCCGTTAAGGGCCTTGGAGTGGAAGGCGCCCTTGGTGCGGGGCGCGAAGCCGCGGCGGCGGTTCCACGTGGCGCGGACGAAATAAATCTCGCCCAGGTCGCCGCGCTGGATGATTTGCTTGAGGGCGACGGCCTGGGGAATGAAGCGGCTTTGAAAGTCAACGGCCAGGATGCGGTTGGCGGCTTCGGCGGCCTCGACCATCTCGCGTGCGTCAGCCGCGTTCAGGGCCAGCGGCTTCTCGCAGAAGACGTGCTTGCCTGCCGCCAGCGCGGCCAGGGTGGCGGGGTGATGGATTGGGTTGGAGGCGCAGACGCTGACCGCATCCACGGCATCCAGGCTGAGGAGCTCGTGGTAGTCACGAAAGACCTGGAGAATGCCGAAGTCACGCTGCACGGCTGCCAGGGCGTCTTGCGAAACGTCGGCCGCGGCGACGATCTCGCACTGGTCGGGAATCGCCTGGTAGCCGCCGATGTGGGCCAGCCTGGCGATCTGGCCGGCGCCGATGATGCCGATGCCAAGCTTCCGGCTACTCACGGGCGCCTCGGCATGAGGTCGGTGCCGCTCGCCACCGGACCCTGCACCTCGAAATCTGCCTACTTCAGCGGGGAGAAGTACGCGGGGTCCATGAAGGTGCTGGTGACCCCGGCCACGATGGGTCCGTCCTTTTCGGAATCGGCCTCGATGGCGGCCCAGGCCGGGTCCTGGGCGAAGGCTTCCCACTGGCGCTGCTGGGCCTCCAGGCTGTCGTAGACGTTGATGTAGATCAGCCGCGGGTTGCCGTCCACGACTTCGGTCCAGACCCCGGCGATGTCGAAGCCGTGCTGGCGGAAGACCTCTGACGCCCGCTCAAGACGCGCCAGCATGGCGGGCATTCGGCCCGGCAGGATTTCGTACACGCGCAGTTCGTAGACCATCGCCTCAGCCTCCCAGTTCCAACTGTTCCACCCGCTGCTTTACATCGACCCCGATACGCTCCGCCGTCTCGTGCACTTTCGCAAAGTTGTGGGCGTAGGACGCCTCGTCGGGCAGGTGCTCGCAGTAGCAGGGGGTGTCAGGGTCTAGTTCGTCCATGCGTTGCAGGTAGGCGGCCAGGTCCAGGGTGCCTTCGCCGATGAGCACCTCGTCCCACTTGAGCGTGAGGTGCCCGTGGTCCCAGAGCAGGTCCTTGACGTGGGCGGAGTAGACGAAGTCGCCCAGCAGGTCGAAGGTGCGGTGGATGAGCGAGGTGGTATCGAAGTAGGTGTCCATGGCGATCATGTTGACGACGTCCATGTGGAACCCGAAGCGGGGATGATCGACGGCGTCGTAGAACTCGCGGATGTCTTCCGGCTGGTAGAAGAAGCTGTGGTTGAAGGGCTCGATCAGGAAGCGGGTGCGTTGCAGGTCCAGGCCGTCTAAGACGCGGAGTACGACCTCGCGCAGCTCGGCCTTGTAGTCGTCGGTGAACATCTCGGGATGGGCGGTGAGCAGGCCGCCGGCGGGGCTCTTGGTGCCGGGCAGGATGTGGAGGGTGCGGCACTGCATGGCGTCGGCGTTCAGGAGCCCGCGGCGGATGTCGGTGATTCGCTGCTCCGCCAGTTCCCGGTCGGCAACCATCAGGTTGTCGTTGAAGTTGGCTTCGCCGACCATGATTCCGAGTGCTCGCGCACGCTCGCCGAAGGCCGCGCACTCGTCGCGGCTCCGGGTCCAAATAGCGCCGGGGGCGCCGATGGCGGAGAGCCCGTAACGGTCGAGTTGCGGGACGATGTCGTCGAAGTCGTCGATCGAGTCCGGCCGCACGAAGCGCAGGTTGGGCAGCGTCTCGGGCTTGTAGGCGGGATCGCGGCGCAGGGCGACGTTCGGCTCGAAGACTGGGTAGATGCCGCCGAGTCTCATCTCTGCCGATCCTTAGCCGACGGTGCCACGGCGGAGCGAGTCGCCGTGGCCTACGATATCCCACCACCAAATCAGCCGCAGGCGATGACCGGCGCAAATGCAGACCGAGGACTCCGTGGCTGAATCAGCGCTGTCACCGGTGCGCGTGGGACTGATCGGCTGCGGCCGACACGCCAGTTTCTGCATTCATCCCAGCCTGCCGTACCTGCCCCAGATAGAGGTCGTCGCGGTCTGCGACCTGGACGAATCGCGAGCGAGATCCACGGCCGGGCGCCTGGGTGTCCCGGCCGTCTATACGCAGACCGGGCGGATGCTGGCGGAGCAGCAGCCCGAAGCCGTCATCGTGATCGGTCCGCCGGCCATGCAGAACCCGGTTGGCCTGGAGTGCCTAGCGCATGGCTGCCACCTCTTGATCGACAAGCCGCCGGGACTGTCTCCCGCCGATGCCCGCCGCCTGGCCGAAGCGGCGGACGACGCGGGCCTGATCGGACAGATCGGACACAACCAGCGCCACTCGCCGGCCATGCGCACGGCACGGCGCATGGCCGCATCGCCGGAGTTCGGCGAACCGACCACGGTGTTTACGAAGTACTGCGGCGAGATTCCGACCGAGCCCTTCTGGGGCCTGGAGCCGCTGGTTCGCGGGCTGCTCTACTACCAGGCGGTGCATCCGGTCGACACGTCGCGCAGCATCCTGGGCGAAATCGAGACGGTGACGGCCTACCAGGTGCAGAGCGGCAGCGTCGCCGACGGCGGCCCGATCGTGGCGATGCTGGAGTTCGTGAACGGCACGCTGGCGGTGCTGGACCAGAACACCGCCACGCCCTACTTCCAGATGCGCACCACCATTGCAGGCAGCGCCGGCACCAGCGTGGACGTGGTTGACCTGGACCGGGTCACCTACCTCCAACGCCCCGAGAACACCGGCCACCGGCGCGTGGAACCCGCCGAACTGGAGTTTGGGATCTTCTACGAGGTCATGCCCGCCCAGACCTGGCAGGTGCCCCGCCAATATCCGGCCGAGAAAGCCTTCGGCTACGTGGACCAGCTGGCGGCCTTCGCCGCCGCCGTCCGCGGCGGCGAGTCGGGCAAGCCCACGCTGTGGGACGGCTACGAAAACCTGCTGGCGCTCGAGGCCATCTCCCGGAGCCTGACGACCCGTCGGCCGGTGACCATCGACGAGATTCGCGCCGACCTGGGCTGACCCGGCCCGCTGCCGACCCCGCGCTAGAAGCCGCTGGCCAGCGGCAACTGGATAGGCGCCGGCGGCGGACCCAGCGGCGGGGTGTCCGTCTGAGTGGGACCGACGAATTCGCGCAGGGCGTCGGCGCGGGCTTCGAGATCGTCTTCGACCGAGCTGTCGACATACGTGACGCCGCCCGGATAGAGGTCGAAGTAGAGAGCTTCCAGTTGCGGGAAGTAGCGGCGCAGGTTCTGCAGAAACCAGCGTTTGGGCTCCGGTTTCAGGTGCAGCATGCGCGTGCCCACGCGCCGCGCTCCATGCTCGCGCGCAAGCCGCATCAGCTCGGCGATCGCCGCGTCCGAGTCGGTCAGGCCCGGCAGCACCGGCGCCATGTTCACCCCCACGTCCAGGTTCAGGTCCGCCAGTTCCCGCACCACCCGAAAGCGTTCGGCGGGCGGCGGGACGCCCGGCTCGATCCGGCGCGCCAGGTGCGGATCTGCGATAGGGATCGAAACGGTCACACTCACCCCAGCCGCCCGTGCCAGGTCCTGCAGCAAGTGCCGGTCGCGGCGGATGAGGGTTGATTTGGTGATGAGTCCGATGGGCGAGCGTGCCGCCAGGAACTCGCGCAGGCAGGCCTGGGTCAGCCGCAGGTGACCCTCCACCGGCTGGTAGGGATCGGTGGCCGCGCCCACGGCCACCGTTTCCCGTTTCCAACGCGGCGAGCGGATCTGGCCCCTCAGCCGTTCGGCGACGTTGACCTTGGCGAAGATCACCCGCTCGAAGTCGCGTCCCCCATTCAGGTCAAAATAGGTGTGCGTCTCCCGCGCGTAGCAATACCAGCAGGCGTGGCTACAGCCGCGGTAGGGGTTGAGACTCCACTTGAAGGGCATGCCGCGGACGCGGTTGAGCGCGTTGCGGCAGGTGATTTCGCGAATATCCAGTCGCACGGCAGCAGCCTTCCATGACCCCTGCCCGAAGCAAGTATACCGAACACTTTCCGAACACATTGACCAACCGTGCTTCGCCATGGATCTGTACATAGGCTGTATCGAATCCGTCGATTCAGAGTCCTTCGGCCGGCAACCAACCCCGGCGGCCGGCATCCCGACTTGACGACCCGCTGTGTTTCAGAACTCGAGTCATGGACGATTGCGGGCAATCCAGTCTTTCCGCGACCTACTGGACTGATCTCCCCGCGCCCTAGCCAACGCCGCCGCGTGCGCAAACCGCGAATCCGCGCGAACATCACCCATGGCCCTCATCCTCGGCATTGACACCGGCGGCACCCACACCGACGCCGTGGCGCTTGATCCCGCGACTGGCGCCGTCATCGCCTGGCACAAGGCCCCCACAACCCATGCCGACCTCAGCCAGGGCATCACCGCCGCCATCGATGGCCTCCAGGGCATCGCCCCCAGCCGGATCAACCTCGTCACCCTCTCCACCACCCTCGCCACCAACGCCGCCATCGAAGGCCTCGGCGGCCGCGTCTGCGCCCTCCTCATCGGCTACGACCAGGCCATGCTCCACCGCTACGGTCTCGCCCACCGCATCCACGCCGCCGCCCTCGAATTCATCCCCGGCCGTCACGACGTCTTTGGCGACGAACGCACTCCCCTTGACGAAGACGCGCTCCGCCGCGTCGTCGAACGCCAACGCGCCCACGTCGACGCGTTCGCCATCTCCAGCTATCTCTCCGTTCGCAACCCCGAGCACGAACTCCGCGCCGCCGAGATCGTCGCCGAGCTCACCGACCTCCCGGTCGTCACCGGCGGCGCAGTCGGACACTCCCTCGACTCCGTCCGTCGCGCCACCACCGCCGTCCTCAACGCCCGGCTCATCCCCCACGTCGAACGGCTGCTCGCGGCCATCGACCGCAGCATTGCCCAACGCGGCATCGCCGCTCCCATCACCGTCGTCCGCGGGGACGGGGCCGTAATGCCGTTGGCGGTCGCCAGAGCCCGGCCGGTCGAGACCCTGCTCTCCGGCCCCGCCGCCAGTGCCGTCGGCGCCCACCGCCTCACTGGTCGCGAGGCCGCCCTCGTGGTCGACATGGGCGGTACCACCACCGACGTTGCGCTCCTGCGCGACGGCCGTCCCACGATCAGCGACCGGGGCGCCACCATCAGCGACTGGCGCACTGCAGTTCGCGCCGCCGACGTGCGCTCGTTCGGCATCGGCGGCGACAGCCGCATCCTCGCCGACCCGCTGGATCTA
>JAPPFO010000015.1:39762-42545 GCA_028875175.1 Chloroflexota bacterium
CGGGGCGCCTGGGGGTGTTCCCCGGGCGCGGGGGCCCCCAACGCGTCCAACCGCTGTCCGCCGCCGCAGCCGCAAACCCCGCCGTCGCCGAAGCCCTGACCCGCATCGACCATGACAGCGTCACCCACCGCCTCGTCTCCGTCTGGGAATTCCTCACCCTCAATGGCGCCGCCGACAACGCCGTGCGCTCCGCAGCCGAGCAAGACATCTGCAACGCGCTCCATGCAGGCCCGCTCGACGTGTCCACCCTGACCAGGCGCGTCGGCTTGTCCGATGCCCGCCTGCTCAACCTGCGCTCGCTCATCGCGCGAGGCCTCGTTCGGCGCATCGGCCTGACTCCTACCGACGTCCTGCACGCTCGCGGCGACTTCCAGGGATTCGACGCCGAAAGCGCCGTTCGCGCCTGCCGCATTGCCGCCCGCGAGAGCCGGGTCGACCTCGACACCTTCCTCGCCCGCACCCATGAACTGGTCATTCGGAAACTTGGCGAAGGCGTCCTCCGCCGCGCGGTCGCCGAGTTCGACCACCGTGCGTCCCAAGCGGATGACCGGCTGGGCCGCTTTCTCCTCGATCGCTCACTCTCGCGCAACCACCGTCGCGACCCGCTGGACATTCGTCTCCAGATAACCGATCCCATTGTCGCCCTCGGCGCGCCCGCCCAGGCATGGTTGCCCAAGGTCGCTCGGCGACTTCACGCGGAGTGCCGGGTGCCCGACCTCGCCGGCGTGGCCAGCGCCGTCGGCGCCGCCGCCAGCCCGGTCATGGAACAGGTCGAATTCCTTCTGCGTCCTCTCTACGCGCGCTCGGGCATCACGGGCTATGTGGTCCACGGTCCCATGGAGCGCCGCCGCTTCGCGTCCATCGCCGCTGCGCGCAGCTACATAGAGCGGGCCGGCCCGGACATGGCGCAGACTCGTGCGCTGGCGGCCGGCGTCGCTCAGCCGCGAGTCACCCACACTGAGCACAGCTGGGACGCCCCCGGCGGCAATCCCGGCGAACCCGGCTACCTCATGGAAACCCACTTCACATTCACCGGAGTCGGCCGGCCCAACGCCTGAGGCTGCTCTCCTTTATAATTTCGCCAGAATTCCCCCTGGCGGCCCGTACGCGCGCTCCCCGCATGCGGCCCGACCGCGACGAGACGAAGGCGGCGCCGTGGCAAAGAAGTTCCTGACCGAGGAAGGCCGCACACGCCTGATGGCCGAGTTGGACGACCTCAAGACCGTCCAGCGGCCCGGCATTATCAAGCGAATCCACGAAGCAAAGGAATTTGGCGAACTCAACGAAGGCAACGAGTCCGACGAGGTCCGCAACGAACAAGCCTTTATCGAAGGCCGAATCATGATGCTCGAGCGCCTGCTCAAGGACGCCGAGGTCATCAGCACCCACTCGTCCGACTCCGTCGGCATCGGCTCCACCGTGCGTCTCAAGTCAGCTAGCGGCGAGAACGAATACACCATCGTCGGAACGGACGAGATTGACCTCCTCGACGGCAAGATCTCAAACGAGTCGCCGTTGGGGGAGGCCCTCGTCGGACGCAAAATCGGCGAGTCCGTAACCATTCAGACTCCGCGCGGTTCTAACTCCCACGAGATTCTGGAGATCAGCTGAGCGACGACGCAGGCGCCGAGCCTTCCGGCGCGGGAGCGGCCGACCGGCTGTTCGAGACACGGCGCGCAAAGCTCAAGCAGATCGAAGCCGCGCAAGGCACCGCCTACCCCGCCAGGCCGCCACGCTCTCACACAGCCGCCGATGCCGTCGCGAGGGTCGACGATTCCCCGCCACTGGACGTTGACGTTGCGGGCCGGCTGCTGGGCTTGCGACGCATGGGCCGCACGACATTCGCCCACCTCCGCGACGGCTCGGGGGAAATCCAGCTCTACCTGAATCATCAAGCCCTCGGCGGCGACGCCTATCGCACGGCACTGGAAACACTTGACGTGGGGGACTTCGTTTCGGCCGGCGGCCCCCTCTTCCGCACCCGCACCACCGAACCCAGCGTGCGGGTGGAGCGTTTGCAGGTGGCTGCCAAGGCTCTTCGCCCGCTTCCCGCAAAGTGGCATGGCCTTCACGACGCCGAAACACGCTTTCGCCAGCGCTATCTCGACATCCTGGCCAATGACGACGTTCGCCGCCGATTCGAGGCGCGAACGTCAATTGTGTCGGCCCTGCGCAGGGTCCTTGACGACCAGGGGTTCCTGGAAGTCGAGACCCCAACGCTCCAGCCGGTCTACGGCGGCGGAGCCGCGGAGCCTTTCGTGACGTCGTACGCCGCGCTCGACCGCGACTATTTCCTACGAATTGCCGATGAGCTCTATCTCAAGCGACTGCTCGTTGCCGGCTACGAACGTGTCTATGAAATCTGCAAGAACTTCCGCAACGAGGGCATCGACAGTTCCCACTGCCCCGAGTTCACCATGCTCGAGTGCTACCAGGCGTTTGCCGACCTCGGCGACATGCGCGACCTCGCCCAGCAGCTCGTCGCGGCTGCCGCCGAAGCCGCCTGCGGAACCACGCGAGTCCAGGTCGACGACCACGTTCTCGATTTCACGCCGCCCTGGCGTCGCCTGTCCTATCGCGACGCCCTACTCGCCGGCGCCGGAGTCGATCTCGAAGGCGACAGCAGCCGTTCGGCCCTCAACGACGCCGCCAAAGCCAACAAGGTCCCGGTCGATCCCTCCTGGCCGCGCCCGAAGTTGCTGGACGAACTGATGAAAACGCTCGTCGAGCCGACGCTTGTCCAGACCACGTTCCTGGAGCGATACCCGACTGAGACGGCACCG
>JAPPFO010000015.1:42555-60935 GCA_028875175.1 Chloroflexota bacterium
TGGCCAAGCGCTGCCCTGACGATCCGCGTTACATCGAACGCTTTGAGGTGTTCGTCAACGGAATGGAGATGGCCAACGCGTACACCGAGCTCAACGATCCGCTCGAACAGCGTGCCCGCATGGAGGAACAGGCCTCGGCACGCTACGGGGCTGATGCCACCCCGGTTGACGAGGACTTCCTGCTAGCGATCGAACACGGCATGCCCCCAGCCGGGGGCCTTGGTATTGGCGTCGACCGGCTGGTCATGGCGCTGGCGGGCGTCACCAACATTCGCGAGGTCATCCTTTTCCCTCAACTTCGCGACCGTTCGTAGAATTAGCGCCACCCGCTTTCCGCGCTGACCGCGGCGCGCCCCACACGCCCCTGAAAACCCGATGCTGCCCCTGAGATTCATTCGCGAGCACGAAGCGCTGGTGCGTGAACGCCTGGCTACGCGCGGCGGGGATATGCCGCTGGATGAATTGCTCAGACTGGACAAGCAGCGGCGCCGATTGCTGACCGAGGTCGAAGAACTTCGTGCCGCGCGAAAGCGGGTCTCCCGAGGCATCGGCAACGCGTCCGGAGCCGAGCGTGAGGCTCTCATCGCACGGACTCGCCAACTCACGTCAGAGCTTGGCGACCAGGAACCCGAGCTGGACCGGATTCAGAACGAGGTCGATCGGTTGCTCCTCGAGATCCCCATGCTCCCCCATGCCGCGGCGCCAGAGGGCGACGCGGATCACCCCGGCCAGGTGCACTATTGCAGCGGCACTCCAAGTCCGACCAGCCGAACGCCGCCGCATGACGAGATTGCCAGGGACCTGGGGATTCTCGACTTTGGCCGGGCGTCCAAGGTGGCCGGATCCGGATTCTGGATCTTCCGCGGTGCCGGGGCCCAGCTTCAGCGTGCCTTGATTCAGTGGATGCTGGACTTTCAAGTCCAGGAGCATGGCTATCGCGAGTTGTATCTCCCCGCGCTCGTCACCGAGACTGCGATGACTAATGCCGCCAAGTTGCCAAAGTTTGCGGGCGACTCATATGCGGTCGACAACAGCCGCCAATGGCTCAGTCCGACCGCCGAGGTAGCGCTGTCCGAGTACCACGCGGGCGAAACCCTCGACACAGCTATGCTCCCGGCAAAATACGTGGCGTACGCTGCGGCATTCAGGCGCGAGGCCGGTGCGGCGGGCGTTGAGACTCGGGGTCTACGCAGAGTGCGCCAATTCGACAAGATTGAGCTATTCAACGTGACTGCGCCCGAAGACTCATACAACGCCTTTGAGCGCATGCGAAGCGAGGCGGAGGCCGTGATCCGGCGCCTGGAGCTGACATATCGCGTGCGCGAGGTGCCGACCGGCGACCTGGGCTTTGCCGCGGCCAGGCAGTACGACCTGGAAGTCTGGTCGCCCGGGGCCGGGGAGTGGCTGGAAGTATCGTCCGTTTCGAACTGCGAGGCATTTCAGACGCGGCGAGCCGGCGTCCGCATTCGCAGGCCGGGTTCTGCAAAAGCCGAATACGCGCACTCGCTCAACGGCACGGCCCTGGGTCTGCCGCGTACCTTCGTTGCCTTGCTCGAGAATGGTCTCCAGGCAGATGGAACCGTCGTCATTCCGAAAGTGCTTCAGCCCTACATGAGCGGCCGCTCGCAGATTGAGGCTGAAACGCCATGGCCCTGACCGACGCCGCTCGCGCCCATCCACTCTTCGATCTCGTCGGCGACACGCCGTTGGTCGAAATCACGATCTTTCGCGCCGAGTTTCCCGAGGCCACGGTTCTCGCCAAGCTCGAGTCCATGAACCCTGGCGGATCGATCAAGGACCGCCCGGTGGCTCGAATGTTGCTGGACGCGGTGGCCGACGGGAAGCTGGGCTCCGGGCAGATCGTTCTGGACTCATCCTCGGGCAACGCCGGTATCGCCTACGCGATGTTTGGGGCGGCGCTGGGTTATCCGGTGGAAATCGTGATCCCGGCCAACGCCAGCCAGGAACGGCGTCGCCGCCTCACGGCCCACGGCGCACACCTGGTGATTACGGATGCCATCCTCGGCTACGACGAGGCGCTGCGTGAAGTTCAGCGTCGATACGAAGCGGATCCCGCCCGCTACTTCTTTTCCGACCAGTACAGCAACGACTCGAACTGGCTGGCGCACTACGAAGGCACGGCCGTCGAGATCCTGGCCCAGGCGCCGGAGGACTTTACGCACTTCGTAAGCGGTGTCGGCACTGGCGGCACGATGACCGGCGTGGGCCGCCGGCTGCGCGAAGAACGACCCGACGTTGAAGTGGTGGGAGCCCTGCCGCCCGTGTTTCCGGGGGTCGAGGGGCTCAAACCGCTGGGCCAGGGACACATCGAGCCCGCCATTCTCGACCGGTCGGTCGTGGACTCCTGGGTTGATATCGACATTGACGCCGCGGGCGACCTGTCGTTCGACCTGGCGCGCGCCGGAATCTTCGCGGGGCAATCATCGGGCGCCTATCTCTATGCCGTGCGCCAGATCCTTCTGCGGGAACCGCGTGCCTGCGTGGTCACCGTGTTGCCGGACGGCGGCGACCGGTACATCTCATCGGGGCTGTGGGAGCCGTGATCGAGACTCACGCGGCCTGGTCATCGGGAGGTTCCACTCGCCTTCACCTTAGGCCCGGAACTTCCCGACGCTTGCCTGCCTGATGCCGCCGTTGAGGCTGGGGTTCAACCCGCGCATCGTTCCCCACGACCGCCGCCGGCTGCTGTCGCAACTGCGGGAGATCGTCGACGTCGCCGTCCGTCTCGAGTTCCAGGTGGTGGAGCTGAATCTCGACACGTACATGTACGAGTTGGGCCTGCGCACCTTCTTCGATGCCGATCTCATCGAAATCCTTGACGCCGCACCGATGCGCTTTCACCTCAATGTGTTTCGCGATGCATCCACGCGGCGCTGGCCGTCGCTGACGGACCCAAGCGCGTCGGATCGAAGCGTTGCCCTCCGCCAGTTCGTACAGATCATCGAGTTCTTCGAGCAGCGGCACGCCATGGAAATGTACGTCGCGCATCCGGGACGCCGAATGACGGCAGATGCGCAGCACATCGACGTGCTGCGCGAGAGCTTCCGCACGATTCACGACCTGTTCCCAGGCCTGCCAATTGCAGTCCAGAATGCGAGCGACGGCGCCGTGCTGAGTGCCCTCGACAGCGTCCTGGCCATGCTGGACGCCACAACCACGGTGCGCTTTGCGTTGCATACGGGCCGGGCCTTTCACGCCGTGAACGGCGATCGCCTGGCGTTCGAAGCGCGGCTGGACTACATGGCGCGCTTCGCCGACCGGATGGCTGAGATTCGCTGGCACAACACCGCCCCCGGACGCGAACCCAACATGCCGCTGCACGTCGGCCTTGAACGCGGTCTGGACCTCGGCAAGGTCATGCGCACGATCGGACGCAATCCTGGCACCGTGCACATGATTGACACCGTCGGTCTCAACCCGGCGGGCCTGCTGCGCGAGGTTCGTGCCCTGCGCCACGCCGTCGGGGTATAAAGAAGCGCCGCTACTCGTACTTGAAGAGACGGACGGCCAGGCCAAAAAAGACGACCAGGAAGACCGACAGCACGCCAAGGTTGAGCGCCATCGAGTGCACGGGGGCGCCGCCAACCATCAGCTGTCGCATTGCATCCCCCAGGTAGGTCAGTGGCATCGCGCTGACCACCGGACGAATCCAGTCCGGCATGGTGTCCAGGGGAAAGAAGATGCCCGACAGGAACAACATCGGAAACGTGACCACCTGGGCGATGGGAAAGAACCCCTGCTCCGTCTTTGCAAAGGCGCCAAGGAAAAACCCAATCGCAACGAATGCCAACCCGCCCAGGACCGTGACACCCGCGAGGGCCGGAAGATTCTCGACTTTGACCGAGACTCCGCCAATGAGCACGGCCAGCACGACTAGCAGCACGGTCTGGAGAAGTACCACCACCATCCGAAACGTCACGTCGGCCCCAACCAGCGCCCAGGCCGGCAAGGGTGTGGCCGAGAGGCGGCGAAGCACCCGGCGTTCGCGCAGCGACACCATGGCGATGGCGCCGAACACGCCGCCGTTCATCACGCTCATGGCAATCAGGCCGGGCATGATGAAGTCGATCACTTGCAGCCGTTCTGATTGAAGCGTCTGGAAATCGGCGGTGACCATCGGGTGCGTCTGCGTCAGCGCACGGTCGGCGACCTCGAACGCGCGGAGAAGCACCGGAATCACAACTTGCTGGGTGGTCTGTTGCGACGGGTCAAAGTGGACCTGGAGCGGCTGCGGAGTGCCTCCGTCGATCGAGGCGCCGAAACCACGCGGAACGACAATCACAGCGCGCCGGTCGCCGTCCGCGAGGCTGGCGATCTCGGACTCACGGTCGCCGCGAGTGAGTTCCAGGGCCTCGAACTGGCTCAGAACCTCACCCAGAGTCGCGGCCTGAGGCGAAGCGTCCTCCATGACCAGGCCGACCTCGTAGCTGGCTCCGTCATCGCCTCGACCCAGCACGATGCCGAAAATGCCAATGAAGAGGATCGGAAACGCGAGGGTCCAGAAGAGCGCGGTGCGATCGCGCACAAAGTCGCGGTAGTTCGTACGGAGAAGCGGCAGGAAGGCGTTCAATCTCGTAGCGTCCGTCCGGTGAGCTTGAGAAAGACGTCCTCAAGCGTGGCGTGGCGGACCCGCATGCTCTCCAGCGGAGCTCCACGCTCCTGAGCAAGTTCGAGCAGGCTACCCATGGTGCGCGGGATATCGCTGCTGAAGATGCTGTGGGCCGATCCCTGCGAGGTCGCGCTGGTCACTCCCGCAAGCCCGCTCATATCGTCCGCCGTGAGCCCGTTGTTCGAGACGAACTCGATAGCGTCCTCGTCAAAGCTGGCCCGCACCAGCGCTCCCGGACTGTCGAGCGCAATGATCCGACCGTGGTCCATCACGGCCACGCGATCGCAGAGGCGTTCGGCTTCTTCCATGTAATGCGTCGTCAGCACCACCGTCATCCCATCGGCCTTGAACCCCTCGATGATTTCCCACAGGTTTCGGCGAGCCTGCGGGTCCATGCCTGTTGATGGCTCGTCCAGGAAGACCAGCCGCGGTTTGTTCACCACGGCCAACGCCACCGAGAGCCGCTGTGCCTGCCCGCCCGACAACTCCGCAATGCGGGCGTTACGCCGATCTTGCAAGCCCATCAGGGCGATAAGTTCGTCGGTCTCGGCCTGCTGCTTGTAGAACGATCCAAAGAGGCTGATGACTTCATGCACGCGCAGGCGCGGGTAAAGCGCCACCTGCTGCAGTTGCACTCCGACGAGCCGCTTGAATTCTTGACCGGATGTCGCGGGGTCCAGCCCAAGGACGCTGACTTCGCCGCTATCGCGGATACGCAGCCCTTCGAGGATTTCGACGGTCGTGGTCTTCCCGGCCCCGTTGGGCCCGAGCATTCCAAAGACCTCGCCCTCCGCAACGTCGAACGCGACGCCGGCCACGGCCTGCAAATCGCCATACGCCTTGCGCAGGTCGCGAACTTCGATTACGGGCATGCGCGAACGCCTTGTTCGGGTCGAGAGGGATACGGACCTTCGAAAGCTTAATGCCGGATCCGCCGCGGGAAGGTTAGATTCGCTCCAATATCAGCGCTGCCTGGTCATCCACCTGCGCTCGCCAGCCCGGCGGCACCCAGGTGGTCGCGTCCTCCTGCAACACCAGCAGCGGGCCGCGCGCCCGCAAGCCGACGTGTAACTCGGCGCGGCGGAAGACGCGCGCGTCTTTGACCTTGCCGTCGATTACCACTGACGTCCGCCGTACCTGCGGGCGCCCGACGTCCGGCACTTCGACCCTGGGCAGCGGCGGCTGCTCGAGGGAAGCGATCAGTCGAGCAACGACGACCTCCACGGCCGCTTCCGGTCGACTGTGCGCGTATCGCTCGTGATGCCGCCGGTGAAAGGCGCGAACGGCGCCGGCAATGTTGCGGCCACGGAGCGGCACCGTCAGCTCGAATGACTGTCCGGCGTACCTGAGATCGAGCAGCCGTTGCAACCGCGGACGTCCCGAGCCGGCAAAGTCGCGGCGCGCATTCCGCTCCAGGCGACCGAACGCGGCGGCCAGGCCCGGCACGCTCCTCGCGGTCGCCGGACGCAGCAGCGTGGCCGAATACTCCCGAACGTGTTCGCCGCTGAGCGCGCCGAGCGCGGACAGCACGCCCGGATACCTTGGCACCAGCACGCGATCGATCTCCAGGCGCTCGGCCAGCGCGCAGCCGTGCAGCGGTCCCGCGCCTCCGAACGCCAGGAGCGTGAAGTCGCGCGGGTCGTAACCGCGCTCGAGGGTGATGACGCGCAGCGCGCGCTCCATGTGGGCGTCCGCCACGGCCACCACGGCCGTCGCTGCCCGGTGGCGCGCGTCGATCGATCCATCGCCAGCAGCCGTGAGCCGGTCTATTGCCTCCGCTGCGGCGGAGGCGTCCAGCGCCACGTCGTCGGCCAGCGTGGCATCGGAAATTAGCCGGCCCAGCACCACATTGGCGTCCGTCACCGTCGGTTCCGTGCCGCCGCGGCCGTAAGCGGCGGGTCCGGGCTGCGCCCCCGAGCTGCGCGGACCGACGCGTAGACCGCCCGCCTCGTCACGCGAGGCAATCGATCCGCCGCCGGCTCCCACCGTATGAATATCGGTCATCGGAATCGCCACCGGCAGCCCGCCAACCGTGGCGTCGTTGCGGCGCAGCGGCTCGCCTGGGCAAATCGCAACGTCGGTCGAGGTTCCCCCCATATCCAACGTCACGATGTGATCGAACCCGGAAGCGGCCGCCACGGCGCGTGCCCCAACGACCCCGGCCGCGGGACCGCTGAGCACGGACTGCACCGGCGCCGCGGCCGCTTCGGATGACCGCAGGACGCCGCCGCTGGACTGGACGATCCAGAGCTGCCCTGGGACGGCTCGCTCCAGGCGGCGAATGTAGCGCCCCATTACCGGCGCCACGTACGCGTCGACCGCGGTGGTGCTGGTGCGCTCGTATTCGCGGTGCTCCGGCAGCACCTCGGACGAGATGGAGACCCAGCGCACGCCGGCCCGCCGCAGCGCGGCGCGCACCGAGCGTTCGTGCGACGGGCGCAGGAAACTGAACAGCAGGCAAACCGCGGCGGCTTCAGGCGCGAGCTCTCGGACCTCCTCGGTCAACCGGTCCAGCGATTCGCGTTCCAGCGGACGTCGCACGGCGCCGTCGGCCCCCACCCGCTCATCAACTTCCAATCGCAGGTCACGCTCGATCAGCGGCGCCGGCTTGCGCGGCTCGACGGCGTAGAGGGCCGGGCGGTTCTGGCGAGCGATCTCCAGCACGTCACGAAACCCGGCCGTGGTGACCAGCACGGTCCGGGCGCCCTTGCGTTCCAGGACGGCGTTGGTGGCAACCGTGGACCCGTGGACGACCGTCGCGTCAGACTGAATCCCGGCGCGACGCAGACCTTCCAGGACCGCCTGGGACGGATCGTGTGGGGTGCTGGACACCTTGAAGATGTGCAACCCGTTCGCCGTGGCAACGGCAAAGTCAGTGAACGTGCCGCCCACGTCGACCCCCACGCGCACGGCACTCACGGGACGCGATGTCTTGAAAGCAAAGGCCTTGTCGGCTTCCTGGCTGTCAGCGAGCGATCCGCGAGCATAGGCAGCCAACCGCGTACGTCAACCACACACAATCACTTGGAAGCGCACGCGAACCGTCGCCTGAGGCTGCAAGAATAGGTCCATTCATTGCGTAGCCTCGACGGTATGGACGACTCCATTCCGCGCCGACCAGTGCCGCCGACCACCGTCAGGCGGCTCTCAACGTATTACCGCGTGCTCGGAACGCTGCAGTCCAACGGACAGCCAAGCGTGTCATCGGAGACCCTGGCTTCGCTGACGGGCTTCACGGCCGCGCAGGTCAGACGCGATCTCGCCTACTTTGGCTCGTTTGGCAAGCGCGGTGTGGGCTACGACGTCTCGTCGCTACAAGAGCAACTGGCGGCGATCCTGGGCATCGACCGCGGGTGGCGCATTGGGCTGGTTGGCGTCGGCAACCTTGGTCGGGCGCTCATGGCCTATCCCGGCTTCAACAACCAGGGGTTTGACGTCGTCGCAGCCTTCGACAGCGAAGGGTCGGTCATCGGCTCCACAGTCAACGGGCAGCGCGTGCGCCCCGTGGGCGAGCTCGAGGACGCCGTGCATGACGAACGCATCGACATGGTCATCGTCACGGTTCCGGCCGCTGCCGCGCAGCAGGTCGTCGACCAGGCGGTAGCTGCCGGCGTTCGCGCCATTCTGAACTTTGCACCAACCCAACTCCGGGTTCCGCCTCAGGTACAACTGTCAAACGTGGATCTGGCCGTGGAAGTTGAGTACCTCTCGTACTCGCTGGCGGAGTGAAATTGCGAACGTTATCCGGCTGCCGGTTCGCGAGCCGCACCATTGGCGCGTATCATGCGCGGAGTTTGTGAAAATGATCACAACGCAGCCGCGCGCGGCGAGGGGACAGGCGAAGCGCACCGATGCCTAGCTGGGTAGCGATTGTCATCCTGATGGCCGTCGCGTTCCTATTCGCGGTCGGCAGCCTTGTCGGCACCCTCCTGCTCAAGCCGCGCCGCAAGTTCCCCGCCAAGGTCGAAGCCTACGAGTCGGGCATGCCACCCATCGGCGACGCGCGCGGCCGTCACAACATCCGCTTCTACCTGGTCGCCGTCACGTTTCTGATCTTCGACGTCGAGCTGCTCTTCTTCTACCCCTGGGCGCTCTACTTCAACATGATCGACGACCAGCTGTCGTTGTTCCTGGCCGGCGTCGTCTTCATCCTCATCCTGGCGGTGGCGTTTGTGTATGAGTGGCGCAAGGGCGCCCTGGACTGGAACCGCTAGCCCGTGTTGGTGCCCGCCGCCTCGCCGACCCTGACGCCCGAAGCAATCCTGGAACGAATCCGGGATCACGCTGGAGCCGCCTATCTGGGCGGACGCGTCGATCACGGCGATCCGGTCGCCGAAGTCTCGCCCGCCGCGCTGCCCGACCTGTTTCCGGCCTTGTGCGACGACCGCGACCTGCGGCTTGAGCAGTTGGTCGACGTCACCGCGGTGCATTGGCCGCTCGACGCCGGGCGCGAGTTCCAGGTCGTGTGGCAGTTCCGGTCGCTCACGAACAACCTCTTTGCTCGTGTCACCGCCCGGCTGGCCGATGGCGCCTCCGTCGCCTCCGCGACCGCAACCTACGCCTCCGCTCTTTACCTGGAGCGCGAGGTCTTTGACCTCTTCGGGATCGGTTTCACCGGCCACCCCAACCTGAAGCGCATCCTGCTGCCGGAGGGCTATGAGGGCCATCCGCTCCGCAAGGAATATCCCGTGGAAGGTCCGACCTTCCCCGAGGACGCCCACCGCAACGATCTCGTCGGACAGCTTGACCCGGACGACTTCTGGGCCGACGTGGACAAGGCGAACGGCGCATGAGCGTGGACACCGGCATGGCCGGGGCCCGCGTGGACCTGGAACGCGGCAGCGGCGACAACATGATCCTCAACATGGGCCCCCAACACCCCAGCACCCACGGCGTGCTTCGCCTGGTGATTGAGCTCGACGGCGAGGAAGTCCGCCGCTGCGACGCCGACATGGGTTACCTGCACCGCGGTGTCGAGAAGCTGCTGGAGGTCCATGACTACCGCGGCGGCATCACGCTGACGGACCGGATGGACTACACCTCAGGTCCGTCAAACAACATGGGCTACCTGATGGCCATCGAAAAGCTGATGGGCATCACGGACGAAATCCCGCTGCGAGCCCGCTACATGCGTACCGCCGTGGCGGAACTCTCGCGCCTGGCCGCCCACCACATCTGGCTGGGAACCCACGGCCTGGATATCGGCGCGATGTCCGCCTTCCTCTGGTCGCTCAGAGAGCGCGAGAAAATCCTCTACCTGTTCGAGGAAGCCTGTGGCGCCCGGCTGACCACGTCCTTCATGCGAGTCGGCGGCACCGGCCCCCACGACGTGGGCGATCAGTGGCTGGACAACGTGGAAGCCTTCCTCAACGGCTACACGTTGGACGAGATCGACGCCTTGCTCACCGAGAACGAGGTGTTCATCGAGCGAACGCGCGACGTCGGGCTGATCACCCAGGAACAGGCGCTGAGCTATGGACTCACCGGTCCGGTGATTCGTGGCTCCGGCATTGCCTGGGATCTCCGCAAGGCACAGCCCTACGCGGCCTATGACCTCGTGGACTTCGAAGTTCCAGTCTTCACCGAGGGCGACGTCTACGCCCGCTACCTCGTGCGGCTGAACGAGATGTACCAGTCCAAGCGAATCATCGGCCAGTGCGTCGAGGCGATGCGCGACTTGCCGCTGGACGCGCCCTCGAACGTGGACCTGCCACAGGTCGTCCCGCCCGACATCGGCCGTGTGCCGGTGGACATGGAAGCGATGATCAACCACTTCAAGCTGGTGATGCACGGCGTCCAGCCGCCCCCGGGCGAGGCCTACTTCGGAATCGAGAACCCCAAGGGCGAGCTCGGCTTCTACGTCGTCAGCGACGGCTCGGGCATGCCGTACCGTTGCCACGTACGCTCGCCGTCGTTCGTGAACCTCAGCATCATCGAGGAAATCAGCGTGGGCAGCCTGATCGCCGACGTGGTAGCCATCATCGGCAGCGTCGATATCGTGCTGGGTGAGGTTGATCGATGAGTACGGATACCGTCACGCTCACTGTCGACGGCATCGAAGTGCAGGTGCCGCGTGGCGCTACCGTGCTGCAAGCCTGCGAGTCCATCGGCGTCGAGATTCCCACGCTTTGCACGGACCCGCGGCTGAAGCCCTATGGCGCCTGCCGCATGTGTGTGGTCGAGGTGCAACCAGGTCCGCCGCGACCCACGGCCTCCTGCACGACTCCGGCCGGCGATGGCATGACGGTCGTCACCAACAGCCAGAGCATTCGGGACATCCGCAAGCACGTGATCGAGCTGCAGCTCCAGCACCATCCGCTGGACTGCCCGTACTGCGACCAGGCGGGAACCTGCGAGCTGCAGGACGAGGTCTTCGACCAGGAGATCTTCCAGAGTCCCTACGAGACCGTGCCCAAGGCGCACCCGGAGGAGATCCTCAACGAAGTCATTCTCATCAACCACAACCGCTGCATCCTCTGCGGTCGCTGCGTCCGCATCTGCGACGAGCAGATTGGCGTGCGCGCGTTGGACTTCGTGGAACGCGCGGTCGGCACGTTCATCGCGCCGGCCCAGCACGAGTTCATGGACTGCGAACGCTGCGGCATGTGTATCGAGACGTGCCCCGTCGGCGCCCTGCTGAGCCGTCCGTTCAAGCACTCGGCGCGAAGCTGGCAAACCGAAAAAGCCGCCTCCACCTGCCCGCACTGCGCGGTCGGCTGCTCGCTCCTCGTGGAATCTCGGCATGGCGAAGTCGTGCGAACGCGATCCAACGGCCTGGAAGAACCCGACCGCGGCATCCTCTGCGCCAAGGGCTTCTTCGGCCACTCGTTCGTGAACAGCGAAGACCGGATCACCCAACCGATGGTCCGGCGCGGCGGCGTGCTCTGGCCGGTGAGCTGGCGCGCCGCGCTGGACGCGATCACCACTGGCCTGCGCGACGTTCTGGACACCCACGGCCCCGGCGCCGTCGGCGTGGTCGGTTCGCCCAACACAACTAACGAAGACAACTACACGCTCCAGCGATTTGCCCGCGCCGTACTCGGAACCAACAACGTGTACAGCCAGGACAGCGGTTTGCACGCCACCGCCCGCACGTTGCGCGCGGTGCTCGGCAGCGACGTAGGCCCCCACACGCAGAGCGAGTTGCTGGCATCTGACCTGATCCTGGTCGTCGGCGCGGACATCGGGCAGACGCACAACGTCGTCGGAGCGCACATCAAGCAGGCGGCCCGCGACGCGGGACGCAAGCTGGTTGTCGCCACCCGCCTCGGCAGCGGGCTCGATGACTTCGCCACTTTGTCGGCGCGCGTGCGCCCCGGCGCGGAAGCCGCTTTCCTCAACGCAATCGCGAGTGGATCCGACGATGGAATCGACGCGACGGCCGGTGTTGACACCGAGTCGCTCGCCGAGATCAGCCAGCTGGTTGCCTCAGCCGGCTCCGTGGCCGTCGTCTGGGACACCGGCGTGTGGACGCTCGGCAAGGCCGCCAAAATCGCGCAGGCCGCTGCCAATCTGGCGCTGGCGCGGGACGGCGTGAAGCTGTTCCCGCTGGCCGAGCGCGCCAATTCGGTCGGCACCTTTCGGGTCGGCATGGCCCCCGACCTCCTGCCCGGCGCTCGCCCGCTCACGGATGCCGACGCCCGTGGCCAGGTTGGCGAAGCCTGGGGCGTCGATCTCAACGGCGAACCGGGCCTTCCCTTCAACGACTTCGTCGAAGGACCGATGCAGGCCCTCTACGTCATGGGTGAAGACGTCGTCGGCGGCGCGGCCAATCCCAGCGGCATGCGTGCCGCCCTGCGCGACGCTCCCCTCGTCATTGCGCAAGACATCTTCACCAACGCAACCACCGAAATCGCCGACGTTGTCCTCCCGGGAACCACTTTTGCCGAGAAGGGCGGCCACTACACCAACTTTGAAGGCCGGCTCGGCCGGCTCGAACAGGCCATCCCGCCAGTCGGCGACTCCCGGCCGGACTGGGAAATCGTCGCCCGCATCGCGGCCGCCATGGGCGCCGACTTCGGTTGGCGCAGCCACGAACCGATCTCAGAAGAGTTGGCCAGCCTCTCCATGCCGCCGTCGATCCCCGGATCTGGTCAGGCCGTCGCCGTGAATGGCGCCCACCTGCCAGCCGACGACGGGCGGCTCATTCTGGCAACCGAGCAACACCTCTACACCGCCGGCGTCGCCGGACGCCACGCCCCAAGCCTTACCGTAATGCTGCCGGACGCGGTGGCCGAATTGAACCCCGCCGACGCCGAGCGCCTGCAGATCGCGCACGGCGATCGCGTGCACGTGGCCTCCGCCGGCGGCGAGGTCAATCTGAAGGCCATGGTCGCGCGGCGCGTACCCTCCGGCGTCGTCAGCCTGCCGGACCGCTTCCTGGAAGCTGCGCCTCGTCAGCTTGACCCGCGGACGCCCGATGGCACAGCGGTCCGGGTGAGCAAGGCCTAGCCATGGACTTCTGGGCCTGGCTGATCTTGATTACCAAGGTCCTGGCGATCTTCGTGCTGTTTGCCCTCGGCGCCATCCCCTTGGTGCTCCTGGAGCGCTGGGTGCTTGGGCGCATGCAGTCGCGCTATGGCCCCCATCGGGTTGGTTGGCGCGGCTCGCTGCAGTCGGCCGCCGACGGGCTCAAGCTGGGGATCAAGGAAGACATGATTCCCGGCAAGTCCGACAAGGGCGTGTACTGGTTCGCGCCGGTGATGATGGTCATGCCGGCCATGGCGGCCTGGGCCATCGTCCCCTTCGGTCCCGAGGTCGAGATGGGCCGGACCATCGGCCTGTGGGTCGCCGATCTGAACGTCGGCATCCTGTTTTTCCTCGCCATGGGATCGCTCGGCGTCTACGGCGTCGTCATGTCCGGCTGGTCCTCGAACAGCAAGTACGCGCACCTGGGTGCGCTGCGCTCAAGTGCGCAGGTCATCAGCTACGAACTGGTCATGGGGCTGGCCGTCCTGGCCGTCATCATCTACGCCGGCTCATTGAGCCTGATCGACATCGTGAACGCGCAGGCTGGCCTGTGGTTCATCGTGCCGCAGCTGATCGGGTTCCTGCTGTTCGTTTTCGCCGCTGTCGCCGAGACAAACCGGGCGCCGTTTGACCTGCCCGAGGCCGAGTCGGAACTGGTGGCCGGCTTCCACGTTGAGTACTCCGGCATGCGCTGGGCCTTCTTCTTCATGGCCGAGTACGCCAACATGCTGCTCATGGCGGCCCTCGTGGCCACCCTGTTTCTCGGCGGCTGGAACGGCTGGACGATTCCCGGGCTGGAAGCGCTCACCGGCGTGATCTGGTTCCTGTTGAAAGTCAGCCTGTTCATGTTCGGATTCTTCCTGCTGCGCGCCACGCAGCCGCGTTTCCGCTACGACCAGCTCATGAACTTCTGCTGGAAAATCCTGATTCCGATCGGCGTGGTGAATCTGCTCATCGCCGCCGGTCTACGGATGGCCTGGAGCTAGCGCATGCCCCTCGGTTCTGGCGTCATGAAGGGTCTCAAGACCATGTTGATGGTCACCAGCCGCAAGCCGGCGACCGTCCTCTACCCGGAACAGCTACGAGATATCTCGTACCGCTTCCGCGGCCAGGTTGGCATGCGTCGCGACGAAGTCACCGGCGGCATGACCTGCGTCGGCTGCGGCCTCTGCGAAACTGCCTGCCCCAACGACGTGATCCGCGTGGACACCAGCGAGAACGAGGACGGCACGCGCTTCGTCGACCGCTATATCTTTGACGTTGGCCGCTGCGTGTTCTGCTACTTCTGCATCGAGGCCTGTCCCGTCGACGCGCTGCAGCGCACGCACGACTTCCACCTGGTCACGGACGACCGTCGTGGGCTGGTGATTGACGGGGAGAAGATGATCGAGATCTTCGAAAACGACCAGGCCAACCGAGAAGTCGAGCAGAAGAACATCGGCCCGGGCGCGGCAATCGCGAACTGGTTCGAACGTGGCTGAGGCCATCCGCAGCCGGCGCCGGACGCCTGGCAATGACCGTCCGGAGACCCGGGCTAGCTAACCGCATGGCTGACAACCTCGAAACCACCGTCGCCTTCTGGTACCTGGCCATCGCGGCCGTAGGCGCCGGCGCGCTGATGCTGGTTGCGCGCAACCCGGTCCACTCGGCCATTTCCCTCGTGATCGTCATCTTCCACGTGGCCGGACTCTTCGTGATCCTGGGCGCCGGCTTCCTGGCCGTGGCCCAGATCGCCATCTACGCCGGCGCCATTGTCGTGCTGTTCCTCTTCACCCTGATGATGCTCGACATGCGGCGCCTTCCGGAGGAACGCGTGACGCACCGCCAGATCTGGCTGGGCATTCCCCTGGGGATCCTGCTGGCGATCGAAGGCGTAGTTGTGAGCGTTGGCACGCCGGAGATCAGCGCCTCGATTAAGGGCACGTTCCCGCCGGCCACCGTTTCGGAACTGGGTGGAAGCACCCAGGCCCTGGCCGTATCGTTATTCAACGAGTTCACCCTGCCATTCCTCGGGGCCAGCGTCCTCCTGACGGCCGCCACCATCGGCGCCATCGTGCTGGCGCGACGGGTCGAGGCACATGAACAAGCCGACTACCCGCAGGCGGCGGAAGCCTCGTCGCCGGACGACACACCGGCCGAGCCCGGCCCCGCCGAACCTGTGCTTGAAGAGTCCGCCCGATGATGCTCAACGGCTTCCTGGTTGTCGGCGCCCTCCTGTTCGCGCTGGGCGCCACCGGCGTGCTGATTCGCCGCAACGCGATCGTCATGCTCATGTGCATCGAGCTCATGCTCCAGGGCGCCAACGTGACCCTAGCGGCCTTCTCGCGCTACCTGGACGACCAGGCCGGCTTCGTCCTCGTCGTCTTCTCGTTGACCGTCGCCGCCGCCGAGGTCGCCATCGGACTGGCAATCCTCGTGGCCCTCAGCCGGGTCTACCCGGTCGTCAACGTCGACCAGCTCGACAGCCTGAGCGGGTGACGCGAGGTATGGAACGTGTGAGGACCTCGGAATGCTAGACGCGCCCTGGATCATTCCTTTGCTGCCGCTGCTGGCCTTCGCGGTCAACGGCTTGGCGGGGCGTCGCAGTCCGCGCTGGACCGGGTGGGTATCCACCCTCGCAATCCTCGGATCGTTCCTGGCCACCGTCGTGCTCTGGATCCAGAGCGTCGGCTCGGACAAGGACTCGTCGGTCCTCTACACCTGGGTCGCCAGCGGCGGCTTCGAGATCGAGATCGCATTCCTCACCGACGCGCTCACGGTCGTCATGCTGCTGGTCGTCACCGGCGTAAGCACGCTCGTCTCCATGTACGCCGTCGGCTACATGGACCACGACGCCAACAAGCCGCGCTTCTTCACCTGGATCCCGCTGTTCGTGTTCAGCATGATCATGCTGGTCATCTCCGACAACCTGCTCCAGCTCTTCATCTTCTGGGAGATGGTGGGGCTCTGCTCGTACCTGCTCATCGGCTACTGGTACGAGCGCGACAGCGCCAATGCCGCCGCCACCAAGGCCTTCCTGGTCAACCGGATCGGCGACTTCGGATTCGCCATCGGCATCATTCTGGCCTTCCACGAATTCGGCACGCTGCGCTACCGCGAAATCTTCGACGGATTGGGTGCGGCGGACCCGCGCATGGTCACCGCCATCGCCTGCCTGCTCTTCATCGGTGCCATGGGCAAGTCCGCCCAGTTCCCCCTGCATGTCTGGCTTCCCGACGCCATGGAAGGCCCGACCCCGGTCAGCGCCCTGATTCACGCCGCCACCATGGTCACGGCCGGCGTCTACCTGGTCGCCCGGCTCAACCCCGTGTATTCCGCGGCGCCCGCGGCGCTGCTGCTGGTCGCCGCCGTCGGAACCTTCACGGCCTTCCTCGCGGCCACCATCGCCCTCACCCAGACCGACATCAAGCGCGTCCTCGCCTATTCCACCGTCAGCCAGCTTGGCCTGATGTTCCTGGCGGCCGGAGCTGGCGCCTACACGGTCGCGATCTTCCATCTGGCCACCCACGCCTTCTTCAAGGCCCTCCTGTTTCTCGGGTCGGGCAGCGTCATCCACGCAATGAATGACGAACAGGACATGCGCCAGATGGGCGGACTTCGAAGCAAGCTCCCCGTGACCTACGCCACCTTCATCATTGGTGGGCTGGCCCTGGCAGCCATCTTCCCGCTGGCCGGCTTCTGGAGTAAGGACGAGATCCTGGCCCTGACGCACCTCAAGGCCACGTCCGATCCCGGGTCCTCGCTATCGACCGATCACGGCGCCGGCATATTCTGGGTCTTTTACTTCACCGGTCTGGCCGTCTCGGTCATGACTGCCTTCTACACGTTCCGGATGATCGTCAAGACCTTCCACGGCCAGCCCCGCAACGCCGAACTGCACGCTCATGCGCACGAGTCGCCGAGGGTGATGACCGTGCCCCTGATCGTGCTGGCGGCTGGCGCGCTGCTCACCGGCGCTGTCCTGGGGATCCCGCCCGAGCACGGCATCATCCACGGCTACCTCAAGTACGCGGCCGGCATCGTTCACCTGGAAGGTGCCGGGCCGCCGGCAACGGTCGTCCTTGCCGTGATATCCACCGTCGCGGCCGGCGGCGGCCTCCTGCTCGCCCTTGGCGCTTACAGCCGCGGCATGGGCATCCCCGCGCTGGCGCGGCGAATCCTGCCGGGCGCGGAAACCCTGTTCCGCCAGAAGTGGTACATGGACCACATCGGCGATGGCTTCGGCGTCGCCTTCACCAAGGCCACGGCGATGATCTCCTGGGGCTTCGACGCCGGCGTGATCGACGGCATTGTCAACGGCGTCGGTCACCTGTCGCGCTTCACCGCCGGCCAGGTCCGCCGTCTGCAGACCGGCCAGGCCCAGAACTACGCCCTGCTGATGGTGGTTGGCCTGGTGCTGACCGTGGGCAGCCTGGTGCTCTTTAGATGAACGGCATGACAACCGGCGAAGCCGCACTCGACTTCCCCATCCTGTCGCTGGCGCTCTGGCTGCCGCTCCTCATCGGTCTTCCCATCATCGTGCTGGCGCGCAGCCGCAACGCCATTGTCGTGGGTGCGCTCATGGCCAGCCTGGCCCAGGCCGTGCTCGCCATCATCGTCACGGTCACCTTCGACCACCAGGCCACCGGCTACCAGTTCGTTGAGAGCGCCGAGTGGATTCCCGCGCTGGGTATCTCTTACAAGCTCGGCGTGGACGGCGTCTCCATCCTTATGGTCCTGCTCACCGGCATCCTCGGACCACTCGTTGTCGCCGCCAGTTGGCTGACCATTCACCGGCGCGAGCGCGAGTTCTTCGCCGCCCTGATCACTCTCCAAACGGCCATGCTCGGCGTCTTCGTCACGCTGGACTTCATCCTCTTCTACGTCTTCTGGGAAATGGTCCTGATCCCGATGTACCTAATGATCGGCGTCTGGGGCCACGAACGTCGCATTTACGCCACGATCAAGTTCTTCCTCTACACCTTCGCCGGCAGCGTCCTCATGCTGGTAGCCATCCTGGCCATCCGCTTTACCACCGGCACGTTTGACATTGAGGCGATTCCGGAAGAAATGGCCGGAGCCTCGCAGATTCTCCAACGCTGGGTTTTCGTGGCCTTCTTCCTGGGCTTCGCCATCAAGGTTCCCATGTTTCCCTTTCACACCTGGCTGCCCGACGCACACGTCGAGGCGCCGACGGCGGGCAGCATGGTGCTGGCCGGCGTGCTGCTCAAGATGGGGGCCTACGGCTTCCTGCGCTTCCTGATACCCATGGCGCCCGACGCCGTGGACGAAGCTCGCGGAT
>JAPPFO010000042.1:0-1816 GCA_028875175.1 Chloroflexota bacterium
GAGCGAGCGAGTCCGGGTGACGGCGCAATGCGAGCTTGAACGTTGGCTGCCCACGTCGCGCTGCCGCAACGGCGCCACCTCGTAGCTCCCAGCCCGTGGGGTTGACTACGCGCCGAAGGGTGTTTCGAATGGGCGGCATCGTTGCCCTGGGGATTCTGTGCCTCTTAGCCATGGCGGCCTGCGTCGAGACGAGGGTCGTGACCATGGAAGTTCCGGTCGAGCGGATCGTTGTTAAGGAGATCCCGGTCGAGAGAGTCGTGACCAGAGAGGTCGAGCGGGTCGTGCGCGTTGAAGTGCCGGTGGAGAGAGTCGTGATCAGAGAAGTTCCGGTGGAAAAGATCGTGACACGGGAGGTCGAAAGGGTCGTCCGTGTCGAAGTGCCGGTCGAGAGAGTGGTGACCAAAGAGGTGCCGGTCGAGGAGGTCGTTGCTTCGGAAGTCGCGGAAGCGGTCGAAGAGGTCACGGACGACCGAATCTGTGAGACCAAGCGGACCTCGGTCGTCGAGCGGGTCGTGAATAGAGAGTTTCCTTCAGTCTTTGGAGCATGGAGTCATGTGCTGCTGAACTTGCCGATTCCAGAGGACAAGTGGGAACTCGCATACGTCGAGAGAACCAGGGCGTATCACGATCTCTTCTGGGCCGGCATGGGTCACGGTTTAGAGTGGGCTTCGACGCCGCATGGAATGCGAGTTGTCGGGGCATGGGCGTTTGCCCAGGAGCAGAAGAGCCGGCTACATGCTCAGAATCCGAATTGGCTTCACCTTGTTCCGATCTACCACTACGGCGCCCACCCTGAGTTGTACCCGGAAGACTGGCCGTACTGGCTACGAAACGAGTCGGGAAACCGTGTCGCGGACGAGGGTTGGAGTGAACTCCTCATCGACTACACGCATCCCGTGGCGCAAGACCATTTCGTCCAGCAAGCAATAGCCGTTGCAAAGTGCGGCGTGTTTGACGGTATTTTCATGGATTGGTGGACGCAAGAAGAGGACTCCAATGAGGAGATAGCGCACCTTTATCACGGCAACAGGATTAGCGCCGAAGTGTCAATGCTCCGGCGGATCCGCGAAGCGGTTGGCGACGACTTTCTGGTTGTCGTCAACTCTCGAACAGAGAAGATCCCGCTCTCGGCTCCCTACGTCAATGGAGCCTTCATGGAAGGACATCGCAGGCATTCGCGAGAGTATCTGGCCGAAGTCGAGAGCAGCTTACTCTGGGCTGAGGAGAACTTCAGATATCCCCAGGTGAATGGTTATGAGGCATGGAGCATCCTGGAAGAACCGCTCAACTCTCCACGGAATCAGCAATGGATGCGTGTGTTCACGACCCTGAGCCTGACGCATTCCAACGGCTACGTGTCCTACGTGATCGGCTTTGACGGCGCACTTACGCATCGGCACGGATATGAAGTCTGGGAGGGACACGCGGCTGAGCACGCGGCCGGCGAACCGCATGAGCACACACATGAGAAGAGCTGGCACGCCTTCTGGGATGCGCCACTTGGCGAGGCCCTGGGAGGCAACGAAAGCAAGGGACAGCTCTACCGTGGGCGGCCAGGTCTGTTCATCCGCGAGTTCACGAACGGGTGGGCGGTGTACAACCGAAGTGGCAGCGCGCAGCAGATCGAGCTTCCGCTGGCGTCGACCGGAGTGCACAGCGGCATCACCGGAACACAGCACACACTTAACGATTTAGACGGGGAGATCTACATCAAGGGTGGTCGCACCGACCGCTAGTGCGACGACGCCGGGTTGCCGGGGCGGCGGGGGGGGGGGGTTGGGGCCCCCCCCCCCCCCCAAAAAACCCACCAAAATGA
>JAPPFO010000042.1:1826-18430 GCA_028875175.1 Chloroflexota bacterium
CCGCGGGGTGGCGGGGCCGGGGGGGGTGTGTGTCCGCCCCCGAGGCCAACGACTTACCCGCAAGTCTTGCGCCTCACGCCGTTGCACGCGCTGCGCATCGCGACCGCCTATTCCAGGAAGGCCTCCATGCGGCGGAGGGATTCCTCCAGGTTTTCCATGCTGGTGGCGAAGCTGAGGCGCACGCAGTTGTCGTCGCCAAAGTCGCTGCCGGGAACCACGCCCACGTGGGCGTCTTCCAGGAGGCGGTTGGCCCACTCAGTGGAGCCTGACACGCCGACCTGTTCATACGTGTCGGACACGTCCGGGAACACGTAGAAGGCGCCGCCCGGCTCGGGACAGATCACGCCTTCAATCCGGTTCAGCGCGTCGCTGACGAAGGCTCCGCGGCGTTCGAACTCGCTGCGCATCATCTCCACGCAGGCCTGGTCGCCATCCAGGGCGGCGGCCAGGGCGTGCATGGTGAAGGTTGCGGCCCCGCTGGTGGTCTGCGACTGCAGCTTGGCCATGCCCTTGATGATCTCAACCGGTCCGGCCGCGTAGCCCACGCGCCAGCCGGTCATGGAGTACGTCTTGGATCCCGCGTTGAAGGTAATGGTGTGGTCGTACGCGTGGTCCGAAACCGTGCCGAAGCTCTTGAACGTGCGGCCGCCGTAGAGCAGGCGGTCGTACATTTCGTCGCTGAACGTAATTACGTCGGTGTCCGCCAGCACGCCCGCCAGCGCCTCGGTCTCTTCCGGCGAGTAGGCGGATCCCGTGGGGTTACTGGGCGAGTTGAAGACAAACACCCTGGTGCGCGGTGTCAGCGCGTCTCGCAACTGCTCGGGCGTGATCTTGAAGTCCTGGTCCGCGCCGGCGTTGACGATGACCGGCACGCCGCCGCAGAGCTTGACCTGCTCGGGATAGGACACCCAGTACGGCGCGGGGATGATGACCTCGTCGCCCGGGTCCAGCAGCGTGGCGAAGGCCAGGTAGAGCCCTTCCTTGCCGCCCACGCTGGCGATGACCTGGTCCGGAATGTAGGTCAGGTCGTTTTCGCGGGCCAGCTTGTTGCAGACGGCCTGCTTGAGTTCGGGCACGCCCGAGGCCGGCTTGGCGTATTTGGTTTCGCCGCGACCGAGCGCGTCATCGGCGGCCTGCTTGACGTGGGCCGGTGTGTCGAAATCGGGCTCGCCGGCGCCCAGGCTGATGACGTCCACGCCTTGCGCGCGCAGGGCGGCGACCTTGTTGCTGACGGCGATCGTTCCCGATTCCGCCAAATCTTGAACACGCTGCGAGATCCTCACGGGCCAGCCTTCTGGTGCAAGTCAGGGGGTGTCCATTGTGCCCGACGCGAGCCGACCGCGGGTGCGGCTGATGGTCGTGGGTCAGGCCGATAGGCGCCGGTCGTCGCACGATAACCGGCGTCAATCAAATCCTGGATGAAGCGCTGGAGATCTCACGCGAACGTTGCAGTGTGCCGATTAGAGTCCGGCCGCGCGGTCCGCTTTATCGTTCACAGCCGACCCCAGCCCCTGTCTCGCTCAACCCCTTGCAGCGCACCCAGTCGCCGTTCCGATACTCCAGCACGGGCCAATCGGGGTTGATGTGGCAGGTGCTGGTCCCGTCGCTATTCGGTCGACAGATGGGGAAGTGGTAGCCAGCGTATCGACGGCCCCCGCCGGTGCTCGCTAAAGACACGTTACTTCCAGGACCACCGCGTGGCTGGGCGCTCGGCGACGGATCGCCCCCTGCAGGACCGCGGTGTTGGCGGGCGACCGATGGCCGGCCGGCATCCTGCCTGGGTTCCGGCTCCATTACGATGGCCTGCGGGACCAGCGGGCAGGCGGCACTCCACGCTTGGCATTCGTATTCGCCGTAGGCCACAAGCTGATGCACGCCGTTTAGGAAATCCTCGACGTTGCCCTGGGTCACCACGTAAGCCGCGATATTTCTGGCAAGCGCATCGTCCGCGCCGCGTGCGACGGCCACGTTGTAAACCATCCGGTAGATCGGATCGGTCGTTGGGTCTGGAGTTGGGACTGGCGTTGGGTCCGCCGTCGGCTCTGGCGTCGGCTCTGGTGTCGGCTCTGGTGTCGGCTCTGGTGTCGGCTCTGGTGTCGGCTCTGGCGTCGACCTTCGGGCCGACGCTGCGCCAGCTTCGGTGGTTGAGGCGACGGTCGTCGGCGCGAACATGCCCCGCAGACAATCGGTTTCCCAGCGCCAGCGTTGCCAGGCGTCGACCTGCCAGACGGTCACGAACGTCGTCCGTGTGGCCCGATCCACGTCGTTCAGGCTAAAGCCGTCTGTCGCAAAGATGTTGCGGTCCGTCGGATCCCAGGCCGGCGTGCAGCGATCAAGGGTCGCGAGATAGACGTGGGATGGCAGATTCGGTGCGTCGATCGGATTGCCCGTCGCTCCCGGTGTGCCCGCCGACGCCAACACTTCAGGCCGCACGGTCCGCACACAATCCGCCTCCCAGCGCCAGCGCTGCCAGGCATCGACCTGCCAGACGGTCACGAACGTCGTCCGCGTGGCCCGATCCACGTCGTTGAGGCTGAAGCCATCCGTCGCATAGATGTTGCGGTCCGCCGGGTCCCAGGCGGGCGTACAGTGATCAAGGGTCGCGGATTGAGCGTCGGTTAGCAGAATCGGTGCGTTAATCGGGTCGTCCGTAACGCGCGCGGTCACCAGCGTCGCCACCCGGCCGGGCGGCGGGTCTAGCAGACAATCCATCTCCCAGCGCCAACGCTGCCAGGCGTCGATTTGCCAGACGCTCACGTACGTCGTCCGCGTGACCCGATCCACGTCGTTCAGGCTGGAGCCGTCCGTCGCGTAGAGGTTGCGGTCCGCTGGGTCCCAGGCCGGCGTGCAGTGATCGAGGATCGCCGAGTAGACCTGGGGCGGCAGCCTCGGTGCGTTGAGTGGAGTGTCCGTCGCGCTTGCGGTGCCCAGCGTCGCTACCAATTCGGGCTGGGCGGCACGCAGGCAATCCGCTTCCCAGCGCCAGCGTGGCCAGGCGTCGACTTGCCAGACGGTCACGAATGTCGTCCGCGTGGCCCGATCCACGTCGTTCAGGCTGAACCCGTCGGTCGTGTAGATGTTGCGGTCAGTCGGGTCCCAGGCCGGCGTACAGTGATCGAGGATCGTGGAATCGACCTGGGACCGCGGAATCGGTGCTTTGATCGGACTCTCTGTCGCTCGTCCGGTGTCCAGTGTCGCCGCCGCTGCAATCAGCGCGACCAGCACGACAACCAGAACTCGACGCACGGCCGCCCCCGTTCGCCTCCCAGCGAGAACGGGACTAATTGTGTCACATCGATATTCTTGAAACCCCACGGGCAGGGCTGGCCAACTAGCTAATTAATCGGGTTCGCCGACCAATACGCCTTCGCGCAGGAGGTATTTGCTCACGACCCGATCCAGTCGTGCAGGGTATTCCATGTCAAGCCGGGCGCAAGCGCGCACGAGACAGTGGCTGTATGCGGCTGCGACTCGAGTCGCCACGAGACGAACTCCTCGCACTTCGCCTTCCCGCAGGGGCCTCAGCGCGGAGGTGATGACAGCCGCGTCGTCGGACGACAGGCGAACCGGCGCATCGGCCGGCACCGGCGCATCGCCGCGGGACGCCACATACGCGAGTTCGGCGGCCAAGCGCGCCGCGCCGGCGTAGCCCCAGAGCAGGCCGGTGTACATGCCGCGGTTGTCGTAGGTCGCGCCGACCATGGCGTGGACCAGCAGGAAGCAGCCGGCTTCGACAACCTGCGCGGCCGAACGTGGGTCGGGGTCCGGGACGGGCGGTGCGGGATGCATGGGCACGGCGAGGCCGTAGCGGGCCTCGGCCTTGGCTGCCAGGGGTCGCAGCACGGCGAGCGTGGGTTCAATCGAGTCCACCCCGGGTTCCGGCCACGTATCGCTCCAGGCAGCCAGAGGCGCCAGCAGCGGTTCGATGTCAGCGGTCGTCAGCGCATCCGCCGCGTGCTTGGGCCCCAGGAGGCCGGCCGCCAGCGGATCGCGCAGAAGTAGCAGGAGCCGCTGGGCCGATTCCAGCAGGTTGGCCTGCGCCTGCATGGCCGCGACGATGGAGGACTGCTCAATGGCGCGCTGCAGGCGTCCGGCCTCGGCTGGAACCTGTGTGGCTTCGCGTTCCAGCAGATCTCGAGGACTTCGGCGCGTCGGCGCGTACGGGATCCGCTGCAGCCGGCCTGCCAGACCCTGCGGATCGAACAGCGGCGCGACCGGTTCGTAGCGCTGTCGGTCGAGGCTGGCCGGCGACATGACGACGAAGTCCGCTCGCAGCGGGCCCTCAAAGGTGACGACCACCAGGTCGTCGCCGTGCATCGACCGCGTGCGCCAGCCCAGGACGGGACAAATGGCGTGCAGGGTTTCCTCGATGCCGGCCATGAAGGCCGGTCGGTCGTCGTCGGCGACAGCCAGCCGCAGGTCCACGTCCGACCAACGGTCCGCCGTGCCATCGGCCAGGCTGCCGCCGGCCCAGAGCGCCTTTATCCGAGGATCGCGGGACAGCACCCGGTGCGCGGACTCGACGAACCGCAGGTGCAGCCCGTCGGGCGCCAGGCCCGGGTTGGCCGGCAGGCTCATCCGGGTCGTTCAATCACGCGGAGCAGTTCCTCGTGGAAGGCGTCGACGTCGATTGAGTCGGCCAGCCGCAGACCCGACGTCTCGGGGTCAGCGGCAAAGCGAACCTGGCCGTCGACCACGTCCGCGCGCATCGGCGTCGGATCGAGCGATAGGAACGTCTCGTCCAGCGACAGGGTCAGCGCGGCCGGGTCGTACATGGAGGTCCAGTCGCGCCCGCGGCGGTCGAAATACGTCTCCAGCATGGTTGCCAGCGACACCCCGACGCCCGGCGCCTGCCGCACGCGGGGCAGATCGTCGCGCCGCAGTTGGGCCTGGCACGTCACCACGTAATCGCCGACGAGGACGATTCCACCGTGGTTACAGACGGCGGCCGCAGCGTCAGGATTGGTTCCGAAGTTGTGCTCGCGCGGGAACGCCGCTTCGTGCCGCCCGCCCATCATCACGATGCCGGCCAGGCCTTCCGCGGCCTCGGGCCGTTCGGCCAGCAGCACGGCGGCGTTGGTGGCCGGGCCGATGGTGGCCAGCCAGACAGGCCGTGGAGCCGTGGCGATCACATCGGCCATCAGTTCGGTTGCCGAGCGGCGATCGCAACGTGGGTCGTCGGCGCCCGTCGGCACCACCACATTGCCGGACAGAGTCACGGTATTGACCTCGCCGCCCGCCGCGCCGGCCGAGACCGGGACGCCGTCGATCCCCATTTCGTCCAGCAGCCGCAGCGCCAGCGCGGCCCGCCAGCGGGTGTCGCCCAGCACCGTGGTGACCGCGCAGAGGTTGATGCGCGGATGGCGAGCCGCATAGGCCAGCGCGAAGACGTCGTCCACGTCGTCGCCGAGGTCCGTGTCCAGAATCAGCGAAATCACGTCGGGAACCTCCCCTGATCGGTGAGTTCTAGCCAGCCTGGCATTGGTGAAGGGCGCTCGATGACCCAAATCCAATCCGAAACAGAGTGCAAGTGCCCCAAGTCAGGCGACGGTCAGCGCGCCTTCTTCGTGCAACTCTTGCAGCGTGTCGGCCACCAGCGTGCGGACTGAGGTGGCGGACTTGCCGACGGCCGATCCCCACGTTTCGATAGCGTCGTCCACGATCTGCTGGCCGGTTCGGGATCCATCCAGCAGGCGCAGCAGCGACGTGGCGGCGATGGAGAGAAAGTGGGTCTTGGTGTTGTCGCCGTCCGGGATTTCCACCAGCGTGGCCGGGCGCAGCACGTCTTCCTGGTCGTTGAGCATGTACGGCTGCCACTGCACGCCTTCGGCCCACGTCGGTATGCCGCCAAGCAGCTGCTCCACGGTCACCGGTTGGTAGTCCCGGGCCTGCCGCTCCTCCTCCAGGTAGTCCTCCAGCTGCTCCTGCTGCTCGTCGCTAAGTTCCAGTTCGAAGTTCTGATAGATGATCTTGAGCTGTTCGGGACTGAACCCGCCGGCGTGCTTGAGCTTCAGGTGGCTGGTGGCGCCGGGGCTGCGTGACACGCCGGCGGCAATCAGCGAGAACGCCTGTTGAAGCGAGAAACTCTGGGACGGGTCCACGATGCGCCGGGCCTGCCAGAACCAGTCATCCCGGTTGCGTTCGCCGTGATACCAGTGCAGGGCCAGTTCCAGGAAGTCCTGCGCCGTCTTGCGGTACTCGCTGTCGTACCAGTGCATGGCCAGGGGCTCCACCTCGGGCTGGCGGAGCGCGGCGGTCAGGGTCAGCGCGGCGCGAATGGCTCCGTTCATGGCCAGCGCAATTCCCGTGGAGAGCACCGGGTCGACGAAACAGGCGGCGTCTCCGCACAGCATGTAGCCGGGGCCGTGGAACGCCTTGCAGAAGAACGACCAGTCGCTGTCCATCTCGACGCGATCCGAGATCCACTCCGCCTGATCCAGCAGGCGTAACAATTCCGGCGTAATGGCCACGTTCTCAAGGAAGAACTCGACTCGCTGCTCCGGCTTCATCCCTCGAACGTGAGCGGGGTCGGTTACGAAGCCCACGCTGCTGATCTCGCCGGCCAGGGGGATGTGCCAGAACCAACCCGCCTCGCTGGACACGATGTGCAAATTGCCGTCGTCGTTGAGCGTCAGGTCCGGATAGACCTCGGAGAGCTTGCGGGCGCCCCGGTAGTACCCGGAAAGGGAGATGTGCCGCATCTCCTCGTTGAACTCGCGCATTTTGAAGCGCGTGCCCAGGAGAGACGACTGGCCCGAACAGTCCAGGACATAGCGGGACAGCAGCTTGCCTTCGGCACCGTCCGGGCCGCGCCAGCGCAGTCCGGTCACGCGTCCGCCCACCTGGATGGTGTCGGTGACCCGGGTTTCCTCCCACACGGCGGCGCCGCAGTCCTCGCTGTGGTCCAGCAGGATCTTGTCGAAATCGGCCCGCCGAACCTGAAAGGCAAAGAAGGCGTCGTCGATCATTTCCGAAAACCGCAGTGTCCAGGGCTCACGGCTGCGACCCCAGATGTAGGTGGCCCCGTACTTGCGGACGAAGCCGGCCTGCAGAACTTTCTCGGTAATGCCCATCTGATCCAGCGCCAGGAACGCGATGGGCAGCAGCGATTCGCCGATGTGCTCGCGTGGGAAGCGCTCACGCTCCAGCACGGCAACCCGGAAGCCAGCGCGCGACAGCAGGGTGGCGGCCGTGGAGCCGGCCGGCCCGCCGCCGATGACGGCGACATCGACTTCAAAGCCGTCGACCGGACGGGTGCTCATGCCAGCGCCTTCAGCCGGGCGCGCGCCTGCGCGAGGTTGCTCGTGATCATCGCATGCTGTTGGGGGTAGGCGGCGGCGTTGAACACCCTCGCCGCGACCTCGAAACTGCGGACCGCTTCTTCCAGGTTCTGGGCTCCGCTGCCGGGCTGCATGAGGGCGACCGCCAGATTGAAGTGAACGCTGGCGGACTCGCGTGGGTGGGACTCGACGTCGTAGGCGGCGGCCGAAGCTCGGTAAGCCTCGATTGCGCCGGCCAGCAGGTGCGGCTCGCCGTGCGCGGCCTGGGATGCGAGCGCCATACCGAGGAGCATCTGGGTTTCGGCGTGGGCGACCGGGTCCCTCTCGCGAGGTCGGTCCTCAAGCGCCCGATAGAGGTGAGACGCGCCCTCGGCCAGTCCCTGGGGCGTTGCGCCGCCCGTCTCCAGCGCCAGACGGCCGAGCAGGTGGTTCGCCCGTCCGACCACGGCCCGGTCCTCGTCGGACGCCTCCAGGGCTCGATTGGCCGCGGCGGCCGCGCGACGCACATTGTCGGTTCGGTCACCGTCGGTCCGCGCGGCCAGGGCCTCGGCCAGCGCGACCTGCAGCGAGGCATAGGCCACGGGCTCGGTGTCCCGGTTGATGGCGTCCAGCCCGGCCTCGAACGCCTCAATAGCCTCGCGGACGTTGGAGGTGCGGTCCCCGACGGCCGAGGCCAGCAACGCTGTGCCCAGCGTCAGGTTGACTCGCGCGTACTCGGTGGGGAACTGGGCGCGCGGCCAGGCCGACAAGGCGTGGCGGCTCATCTCGATCGCGCGGTCAATGCGCGCCTGGGTGCGCGCCGGCCCCTCCACCATGATCCGCGGGGCTTCGATCAGGGCCGGCGCGACCAGCGCCGCAGTACTCACTCGCGACGCCAGGGCAATCGCGGCTTCGAAGTGCGTCAGGGCCGCATCGCAAGCCGCCTCGCCGCCGGCGGGTAGCCGACCGGCCCACAGCCGGCCAAATCCGAGCCGGAGTTCCGCGTGCCGGTCCGCCTGCGACTCGGCCTGAATACCGCCCAGGGCCAGGTCAAACGCCTGCTCGGCCTCGTCGAATCGCGTCGGATCCAGCGTCGTCAGCTCAACCTGCGTCAGCGCGGCCTCCGCCAGGGCGGCGGATCGCAGGTCGGAATGGTCGCCGGCGCCTGCTACGTCAGCGGCGCGCGTGAATGCCGAGACGGCCGCTTCCAACTGACCCTGCCGGCTTCCCTGCAGTTGCACGCGCCGCGTCTGGCCCAGCGCGAGCAAAAACCCGGCGTGCTCGGCCGGATGTGCCTCCGCGGATACCGCGTCCAGCACCGCTTCGTAGATCGCTACCGCCTGCGCCCGGGCTTGGGCTTCGGGCGATGCCGCCAACACGGCGGCTACGTTGGTTCGGGCCCGCGCGTATTCCAGGGGTGAGACGTCCGGCGACAGGGCTTCCAGCACGGTTTCGAAGCACCAGCGCGCGGCCTCCAGCTGACCGCCAGCCCAATTCGCCAGGCCCAGCCCGTGGAACGCGCGCGCAAAAGCCTCCGGGAACTCGTCGCGGTTGAATACGACAATCGCCTTCTGGTAGCAGTCAATGGCCTCGTCCAGCACGTCCGGATCGCCCAGGCGCGCCCGCAGGTTCAGGGTGTCGGCCAGGTCCAGGTGCAGCGACCCGAATTCCACCGGGAGGGCCGCCACCTCCAACGTGGCGGCCGCCACGACCAGCAAGTCGGTGGCCGCGCGCAACTCCATGATGTCCGTGCTATCGCGCAGCGTGCGCGCCTGCGCGATTCTCCGCCGTGCCGCCGCCAGGCTGGCCTCGTCGGGAAGGCGCGACTCTCGTTCCATCACTGGCGCCCTCGTCGGGTCGGTCTCGGCGCTAATCGCCGCCTGCGGCGCCGCCGGACAACAACTCGTCCAGATTGGCCAACGCCTGCTCCAACTCGCTCGTGATCCGACCTCGATTGGTCAACGAGCGGATCAGGCCCAAGGGCCCTCCGCCTGACCAGGTTCCGGTGAGCGTAATCTCGGTGTTGGCGGCGCTGGGGCGGAGGTCGATGGTGATCCGAAAGTTCTGAAGGGAGGCGACGTCACGACCGTCCCGAACCTCCCGGACGTTTCGCCAGGCGATACGCCGCGAGTTGTCCCAGGCCACGATGCGCTGATGCGCTTCGACCCCGCCTTCCATCTGGGCCACGTGTTCCCGGCCGAATGCCTTGGGCGGTCCGCCGGTGTGCTCGATCGAGGTGACGCCGGGCAGCCATTCAGGCATCCGGTCGAAGTCGGACAACACATGCCACACGAGTTCCTGCGAACCTGAGACCACTTGGCGGGCAACGACTTTGGCCATCTAGGGAGATCCTCTCGACCGCGCGGCCGTGCAGAACGCGGCCGCTGGAGCGGGGCTGGACGGCCAGTGTGCGACCTGAGACGCGCTCGCCGCAAGGCACGTGCCCGGTGCTAGGCTTGAGTTCAGCCCGCACCTGCACGCCCTGCCCCCGTCGTCTAGAGGCCTAGGACACCACCCTTTCAAGGTGGAGACAGGGATTCGACTTCCCTCGGGGGTACCGCGACGCCTCGCGCTGCTTAGCAATCCCCACTGTTGGGGATCACGCAGATGAACTTCAGGCGACCCTCGCCCGTGTTGCGGAACTGGTGCATGGCGTCGGGCGGCACGTACACGGCCTCCCCGGCCGCAAACGGCTCGGCGCCCGTGGCCGTCTTCAACTCGCCTGCGCCCTCCACGATGTAGACCTCGTGTTCCCAGGGATGCTGGTGGTAGGGCGTGGCGCCGGCCGGCGCCACGTCGAACAACCGCATCGCGAAATTTGGCGGCGACACCTGACTGGCCACCAGGTCGTGCTTGATAACGGTTCCGACGCCTTGCGGCGAAACATCCAGCGTTGGCGCGTCGTCCGGCGCCACCACAAACGGCTTCTCGGTCGTACGAACCGCCATGGGGCTTCTCCGTTGGCCTGAACGGGTTCAGCATACGACGAGTGAACGGCTGGCGGCTTGCCTCCGGCACGTACACAATTGGCCGTTAGCAGCGCGGACCTAGCCAATGACCTCGGCGCGACTCAGGCAGGCACTGGACTGCATTGACGAGATCAACCGTGCCGACCCGCACGAGATCCTGGTTCGTGGCAAGGCCCGGCCCAAGGAGTTGACGCACGCGGCCATGGTGTCGGCCTGGATCGAGCGGCTGCGTCCCGATGCGGACGACGCCCTGCGGATCGCGGCGCGCGGCCACCATGTGCGGCGCTGGGCCATTCCGCGCGGTGAGTATCCGCCGGGGCGTCGCGGTTACCTGCGGTGGCGGCAGGCCCTGCAGGAACTCCACGCCGACACGCTTGAGGAGGTGATGACCGAGGCCGGCTACGACAGGGTCGTCATCGCACGAGTGCAGGACCTGGTGCGCAAGAGGAACCTGCGGCGCGACCCGGACGTCCAGGCCCTGGAAGACGCGCTCTGCCTGGTCTTTCTGGAGACGCAACTGGGGGAGTTCCGCACTCGGCAGCCGGACGGCCGCGTGGCCGAAATCCTGCGGAAGACGTGGGACAAGATGTCGGCCGAAGCCCGCGCGCTGGCGGTCGAGTTGGATCTAGCGCCTGACGATCGCCGCTTTCTGCAGCGCGTTCTCCGGCTCGGCGACGCTGCTTGAAGGAGATACCCCGCTCATTTGGACCAGGGCAATAGCAGAAGGGCCGACTGCTCCGTTATGGTGAGTAGGCAGTCGTTCAGAGGTTGAGGTGCGGTGGCGGCGAGTCCCGACGAAGTCCAGCGCCTGATCTTTGCTGTCGTGCACCGGGACGACGCCGAAAGCGTGACCCGGATCCTGGTCGAGTCCGGCTACCGCGCGACCCGGATCGACGCGCAGGGCGGCTTTCTGCGCCGCGGCAATGCGGTGTTTATGGTCGGTGTCGCGGCCGAACAGGTTGACGATGTGATCGAGAAGGTTCGCGGCGCGGCCCGGCACGCCTCCGGGCAGTCCAAGAGCGGGTCGGCCTACGGCATCGTGTTTGTGGTCCGCGTGGACGCCTTTGCCCGCCTGTGAGCGCCTGGGTGATGGAAGCACGCAATGCCTGATCCCCTGGCCTACGACCGGATGGTGCTGTGCGTTGTGCAGGACGATGACGCGGGCGAGTACTCCAATGCGCTGCGCGAAGCCGGAATCTCGCACACGCGCGTAGCCAGCGCCGGCGGATTCCTGCAGGCCACCAACGCCGTCTTCGTCGTGGCGCTTGAGGCCGAGCGAATGGACGAGCTCAAAGAGCTAACCGCTCGTACCTGCATCACGCGAACCGAGCTGGTCACCCTGCCCTGGACCGGGGAAATCGACCTCTCGCTGCCCGTTGAAGTCGAAGTCGGCGGCGCCGCGATGTTTGTGCTGAAACTGGAGCACGCCGAGCGGCTGTAGCCCCGCGGCGTCAGGCCAGGTCCTGGCCAGCCTCTGACCACCAGCGTTTTAGGTCGGCCGCCGTGGGCGATCCGTCGTACGCGGCAACCCGCGTCCCGAAGGTCCACGATGCGCCGTCCGCGATGGTCAGCGGTTCGTACATCGTGGGGTTCAGCAGGCTGGTTCCATAGAAACGGGCGAAGGTTGGCACTGGCGCCGAGGCAGGGTGCGCCATCAATGCGGCCCCGCACGTGTGGTCGCCGATGGCGCCGCGAATGTCCACCCAGCGGACGGGCTGCCCGTTGATCGCGTCGGCGCCTACTCGCCCCTCCGAGTCGGACATCGAGCCGCCGTCATCCTGATCCAAGGCGTCAATCAGGCGACAGCCGGCCCACGAGTGGTTGTCCACTCCGAGCTCCAGCGCGCCGTGCGACGCATGCAGTGTGGAAACCATGTCCAGTAGGTTCGCCTGCCCGGTGCGCCGCACCTCGTGGCGGCGGACCTCGGTCGCGATGACCGTGCCGCGCTGATCGCGCCACTCCAGGTCCAGGTCAATCCGTGCGCTCTGGTCGTCGGCGTGTGAGGAAACCTGAACCGGCACGATCCAGCCAGCGTCAACCAGGTCGTGAAAGAAGTTCCTGCCGTTGACCTGTGCGTGCCCGATCCAGACGCCCTTGTGGTGCGGGAAGTTGTGCGCGCCCATTTCAGTCACGGGATACCCGGCCGGGGTGTACAGCGGGTGCACGCACGGGCGCATCAGAAACAGGTCCTTGTCCGCGCCGCCCAGGTTGAGGGCCATGACCGGACGACCGCCGTCCAGCACCCTCAGACGGTTGAAGAAGCGCGGTTTCTGGAACTGAATCTGCATTGGTAGACCTGATGGGAGGCGCGCACGGGTGCTGAGCGAGCGACCCGGCAGCCTTGACCTCTATTCGCCTTGCTCGCTAGTCTGCCCTACTTTCGGCTCTTGAAGTGGCGGGCCTCTTCGGTCTGTATCGGCCAGATACGGCCACGCGACCTGTCGATCGAGGGCTACTCAGGAGGGAGCGGTCGCACGAATGGTCACGCGGAGACAGCTACTTCGTATGGGCGGTACCGCCGCCCTGGGCATTTCCGGCGCCGTAGCGCTGGCGGCGTGCGGCGAGACGCAGGTCGTCACCAAGGAAGTCCCCGTTGAGCGGGTCGTGGTCAAGGAAGTCCCGGTTGAGAAGATCGTCACGCAGCAGGTCGAGAGAGTCGTAACACAAGAGGTCGTGAACGTTGTTCGCGAGGAAGTTCCGGTCGAGAAGGTCGTCGAGGTCCAGAAAGTCGTGGAGGTCCCGGTCGAAAGGGTCGTGACGCAACAGGTTGAGGTCGAGAAGGTCGTCGAGGTCGAGAAGGTCGTCGAGGTCCAGGCTCCGCCGACGCGCGTCAACGCCGTCATTCGCTTTGCTCACGACCACTCGTCTGGTCTGCGCGGCAAGCAGATGCAGTGGGCGTTGGACCGCTTCGCGCAGGTGCGCCCGGACATCGCCGTGAAGTTCGAGCCCCAGAACCACATGTTCCAGGACTCGTTTGGAATTCAGCTCGCCGGAGGGACGCAGGCGGAGGCCGCCTTGCTCGACGGCGGGTTTTTCCACCAGTGGGTAGACAAGGGCGGGTTCATCCAGATCAACGACATGCTGGACAAGCACGCCGACTGGGACCCCACGCACTACGGGATGTGGCCGGATCAGCACACGATCAACTTCGCCAACAAGCATCCGATTCCCTGGAACCAGGGCATCACAGGTCCGGCGTTCGGCTTGCCCTTCCAGGCCGGCATGAACGGTGTGCTCTACAACTACTCGCTGTTCGAGGAAGCGGGAATCCCGCAGCCGTCATCCGGGAACTGGGGCATTCTGACTGAGTTTCACGACGCGATGCGGGCTCTCACCGATCCGGAAAACAACCAGTACGGATTCCGTTCGTCGTCGGCGATGTGGGCCTATTGGGCCGGCTGGGGCCGTGCGCTGGCCGACGGCAACCAGGACTTGCTGTACTACGACGAGAACGCCACCCGGATGACGATCTTCGATGACGGCGCCCACCGGGCGCACGACTTCGTTGTGAACGCCATCTGGCAAGAGGGCATCTCCAACAAACTTGAGGATGCCAAGATCCTCTCCGGCGAGTTCAGCGACCCGTTCTCCGCCGGCAAGATGGGCGTGGCGAACTTCGGGAGCGCCGGCAATTTCGTGGTCCGCATTGCCGGACGATTCGACTGGGGCATCAATGTCCAGCCGGAGGGCGCGCGTGGTGAGGCGCCGATTCACACTTCACAGCAACCGCATCTGGTTACCAACGCCGCCGAGTCCAATGGCGTGATTGAGCAGACCGTGGACATGCTGGTGTTCTTTGCTGGACCCGAGGTTCAGGAGCGGGCTGCGATAGACCGCGGCTTTATTCCAGTCAACCTAAACGTTCATGCGGGTCCCGCAATGCAGGCGGCGCCCCCGCAGGGGCACGAGCACATTACCCGCATCCTGACGAGTCGCGACGACCACCAGCACTGGCAGTCGGCGCACCCCAGCTGGTGGGAGTGGTTTGACGGATGGCGCGGCGGCGCTGACCGCTCCTTCATCGGCGAAGCCTCTCCAGAGGAAGGTCGAGAGGCGCTGATGGCTGCCTCGAACAACATCCTCGAGAGCCAGCACGACGCCTGGGTCAACTACAAGGAGTGGGCAAGCACCCTTTCCGGCTAGGGTCGCGCGCCCAGGGCGCCCGCAAATAAAACCGCCCGCGCCCCCGGGCGCCCGGCGGGGTGGGTTTTTTGGGGGCGGGTTGCAAAACCCCCCCCCGGGGCGGGCTAGGGGCGCGCGCCCTGGGCGCACGCAAGTCAACCGGCCGGCGCCGGGTGGCGCCGGCCGGTTGGTTTTTTGGCGGGCAGGTTCCGAAGACCCGCGCCGGGGCTGGCGTCTGGCCTCGAGTTGACAAGCCGGCCGGCGTCGTGTCCTGGGTTCAAGCGCCGTTAGCCGCCGGATTCGGCGGAGCCTGAACCTTGACCCAAATCCGTACGCTGGTTAGGCTGCGCTACTTTCCCGCCCTTGAAGTGGCGAGGCTTGCCTGCCGGGTTCGCTAGACGCGGCTTGGGGCCTCGTTGGACGGGGGCCGGCCGAGAGGGAGGCATCGCGGAACATGATTACTCGAAGGCAGTTGCTTCGAAGGGGCGGGACCGCCGCCTTGGGGATTTCCGGCGCCGTAGCGCTGGCCGCTTGCGGCGAGACGCAGGTTGTCACCAAGGAAGTCCCCGTTGAGCGGGTCGTCGTCAAGGAAGTCCCGGTCGAGAAGATCGTCACGCAGCAGGTTGAGAAAATCGTCACGCAAGAGGTCGTGAACGTCGTCCGCGAGGAAGTTCCGGTTGAGAAGGTCGTTGAGGTTCAGAAGGTCGTCGAGAAGGTCGTCACGCAGGAAGTTGAGAAGGTTGTCGAAGTCGAGAGGGTCGTCGAGGTTGAGAAGGTTGTCGAGGTCGAGGCCATGCCGCAGCGCCCGCGCGCGGTCATTCGCCTGGCCAACGACCACTCCTCCGGCGCTCGCGGCGCGGCGATGAACTGGGCGCTGGAGAAATTCCACCAGGAGTTCCCCCACATCGCCATCAAGTTCGAGCCGCAGGACCACCTGTACGTGGACTCGTTCTCGATCCACATCGCCGCCGGCACGCAGGCCGAACTGGCCCTGCTGGACGGTGGGTTCTTCAACACCTGGGTGCACCGAGGCGGTTTCGCGCGCATCGACGGCGCGCTGAGCAAGCATCCGGATTGGGATCCCTCCAAGTGGTACGCCCCGCCGGACGAAATGACGGTCGGTCAGTTCGACGACGACCGGGCCTCCCGCCCCGCCCCGCACACCACGGGATACGGTGGGGTCGCCCAGTTTGGGATGCCATATCAGGGCAACATCAACGGGAAGATCTTCAACTTCACACTGCTGGAGGAGAAGGGCATTCCCATGCCTGTGGAGGGCTCGTTCCACCTGGAGCGCGAGGCCTGGGACCTGTACATGCAAGCCTCAGACCCTGAGGCAGGCACCTGGGGTCTGCGGATGGCGTCCAATGCCTGGATCGTCTGGGGCAGCTGGGCGCGCGCCTTGCAAAACAGCGGGAATCACATGTACCGCGCCCCCGACCAGTTGCACTGGGACATCTTCAATGACGGCGGCGACCGGGGCTTTGCCTACGCGGTCAACAGCGTGCAGGCGGACGCCGTAGCACCGCCGTTTGACCAGCTCCAGCAGATCGCCGGGGAGTTCGGAGACCCGTTCTCGGCCGGCAAGATGGCCACGTACTGGACCGGTGGCGGCGTCGGCGGAACCATTCCGCGGATCAAGGACCGCTTTTCCTGGGGTCTTGGCCCCATCGAGGAAGGCGACCGTGGCGGGGCGCCACACCACTTCACCAACCAGGGCCAGTACTGCACGGCCACGGCCGAAAGGAATGGCCTGATCGAGGAGTGCGCCGAGACCCTGCTGTTCTTCGCGGGTCCGCAGGTGCAGGGCCGCATCGCCATCGACCGCGGCTCGCTGCCCATGCTCAAGACCGTGATCGAGTCCGACGAGTTCAAGGCCGGGCCGCCCGAAAACCACGGGTACTACAAGACCTGGATGGACAAGACGGATCATCACCACTGGCAGAACGGCCACCCCAACTGGTGGGAGTGGTACGAGTCCTTCCGTGCGGCCGACCCGCCCTTCATCGGCGACATGTCGATCGACGAGGGTATGCAGCACATCATCAACACCTCCGACCGTGTTCTTGAGAACACCAAGGAGGAGTACGACGAGTGGAAGGCCTGGATCGACGCGCTGCCGCCTACGGCCTAAGCGCCAGACCTTCGTCCGACTTCTCGGGCGAGAGACCGTCGGGCCCGGCCCCCCCCGGGCGCCGGGGGGGGTTTTGGCCCCGGCCCCCCGGTTGGGGGGGCGGGGTGGGGCATTGCCCGG
>JAPPFO010000042.1:18440-34252 GCA_028875175.1 Chloroflexota bacterium
GCGTGCCGCCCCGCCGCCCCCCTCCCCCCCACCCCCACACACTGCCCCCCCAGTTGGGGGGCTTTCCCCGGCCCCCCCCCCCCCCGGGCCCCCCACGGGTCGTTTAAGGCCCAGGCCGACCGGTTGCTGGACGCGGGTTCGCCATAGCCCTGCGATAGGCTCCGATTGCTGACGCCGCACGCAACGCGTTGGGCCGGCTGCAGGCCGCTGCGTCCAACACGGCCAATGGGGAGCAAACCGGCATGAGCTTCAAAGTCGGGATCATCGGGCATACCGGGCGAGGCAATTACGGCCACTACCTGGACATGGCCTTTGTCGGGGTGGAGGGCGCGGAGATCGCGGCGCTCGCCGACCCGGACGACGAGGGGCGGGCCGAAGCAGCCGAGAAAACCGGCGCCCGCACGGCGTACGCGGACTACCGCGAGATGCTGGACCGGGAGAAGCCCGACATCGCCGTGGTGGCCTCGCGGGAGGTCGGCGATCACCGCGACCTGGTCGTAGACGCCTCCCAAGCGGGCGCCAATGTCTACTTGGAGAAGCCCGTCGCTACCGCGCCGGAGGACGTCGACGCCATGCAGGCCGCTTGCGACGAGTCATCGGTGATCTGCGTGGTCGCTCATCCCTGGCGCGGCCACCCGCCAATCCAGCGGGTGGCGATTCCGCTCATCAATTCGGGACGAATTGGCGAGCCCCGCCTGGTCCGCGTCTTCGGCAAGGACGGCGAGAAGGGCGGGAACGAGATGTTCCTGGACCTCTATCCCCACTTCTTCGATTTCCTGTGGCAGCTCTTCGGCGCACCGCTGTGGTGCAGCGCCCACCTGACCCAGGACGGCCGCACCTGCGAGCAATCCGATCTCCGGCCCGGCTGGGAGGGCATGGGCCTGGTGGCCGGCAACGGCCTGAAGGCCTACTACTGCTTTGAGGGCGGCGTCGCGGCCGACTTCGAGTCCTACCAGGGCGACGGCGCCTCGGACCCCTACCGCGTCGACATCTACGGCACCGAGGGCACGATCTCCCTGCCCGGGCCGATGGGACGCGGCCCAGACATCTACTGGCACCCCCGTGCCAACCCGGAACTGATCGACGACGGCGGCTGGCAGGTCATTCCCGCCGAGCCGCCGCCGGACCGCCACAAGTGGTTGCGCGCCCACCGGCGCATGGCCCGCTCGATGATGGACATGCTGGAGGGCAAACAGCCGGAGTGGGACCTGGTGCAGCTGCCGAACGCAAGGCTCTACCTGGAGATGGCCCTGCTGGCCCACGCCTCGCACATGCAAGGCGCCCGCGTCGGCCTGCCGCTGCCAGACGGCAAGAACCCCTTCGACCACTGGACGGCGTAAGCACCAGATCGGGGACCGCGTCGCGCCTGCGTCTGCGATGATGCTGCTCGTACCGGTCGGCGGCCTGTCCGGCAACCGCCTGGGGCGCTGATCTCTCGCAGGGGGTGGAGACATGTCAGCCAGCGATCTCCCGGCCTTTCGTATCGGGGTGGTTGGATGCGGCGGGATCAGCTCCCGCCACGGTCGCGCCGGCCTGGAGTCCGAAAAGCTCCAGCTCGTCGCCTGCTGTGATATCCGCGAGTCGGTGGCCCGCGAGTGGGCCGAGACCTACGACTGCGAGGCCTGGTACACCGACTACGAACAGATGATCCGCGACCAGGACCTGGACGGCGTGGTGCTGGCCACCTGGCCGAACCAGCACCGGGAACAGGTGGAGCGTTGCCTCAACGCCGGCGCCCGCAACATCCTCAGCGAGAAGTCGCTGACCGCCGACGGGCAGGAAGCCCTGGAACTCGCGCAACTCGTCGAGGACGCTGGCGCATACCTGATGGAAGGCTTCATGTACCGCCACCACCCGTTCGTGGCCGAGCTGGAGCGCCAGGTGGCCGCCGGGACGATCGGCCAGATCGATTCCGTCAGTTCCAAGTTCAGCACCCTCGATTACGAAGAAGAGAGCCCCGACGATCCCAACCGCAACTGGCGGCGCGACCCCGAGCGCCTGGGCGGCTCACCCTGGGATATCACCTGCTACGCCATCAACGCCGTCAACCACTTTGCTTCGATGGGGGCGGGTGGACGCGGCACCGGCAAAGGGTCGAACCCCGATGGAACGCTCGGTTCCGACGCCAAGAGCCTCGTCGCCGCCCGGCCGACCCGCGTTTGGTCGGTTGGCAGCGTCAGCCAGGTCTACGGCACCCTGAATCGCCAGTTCGGCCTGATCGAATACGACAGCGGCTGCGTCGGCTACGTGGAAGGCAGCCGCCAAGCCCACATCAGCGAGGAGTTGCACATCGCCGGAAGGGAAGGCCGACTGCTCATCCGCCGCGCCTGGCGCCCGCACGCCGAGCCCGTGATCGAGCACCAGTACGGCAACGGCGAATGGCGGGAAATACCCGTTTCAGGCGCCGAGATGTACCGCTTGCAGATGGAGAACTTCGCGGACGTGGCGCAGGGTGTTGCCGAGCCGGTGATGCCGCTGATCCAGACCGTCGTGAACATGTACACCATCGAGGCCACGGTCACCAGCCAGCTCGAGGACCGCCTCGTGGACCTCGAACTTCCGGCCAGCCTCTTCGACGACCCGGCCTAGACGGCGTGCAGGCTCGAGCAGGCGCGGCGATTGGCCGCCAGCCGTGCCTGGATGCCAATATGGCGCGCCCATGAGCGCCCACGTCACAACCGAACGCGAAGCCATCGACCTGTTGAGTCGGCTGGTTGCCACTCCCAGCGTGACGCCGGAAGTCGAGGGCGGCACCGGCGAAGCCGCGATGTCCGACCTCGTGGAGGAATTCGCCCGCTCCATTGGTGCGCAGGTCACGCGCCAGGAGGTTTTCCCGGGTCGCGAAAACGTGATCTGCACCATCGCCCCCGACGCCCCGGGGCCGCACCTGATGCTGGAAGCGCACATGGACACCGTGGCGCTGGGCCCCATGACCAACGGGCACCAGCCATACATGGACGATGAGGGCAAGCTGCACGGCCGCGGCTCTTGCGACACCAAGGGCTCGCTGGCGGCCATGCTGCTCGCGCTCCAGTGGGCGGCCGGTGACTCCGATCCTGAAGGTCCGCTCACCGTGGCCGCGGCCGTGGACGAGGAAACCGGCAGCGCCGGGGCCAAGGCCCTGCCGCATTCCGGAGTCAGGGTGGACGGCGCGATCGTGGGCGAACCCACGAGCTTGGAGGTGGTTCGTTCGCACCGTGGCGGCCGCTACTGGCCCCTCATCACCCACGGCACCGCCGTCCATAGCTCCACGCCCGAACTCGGCGACAACGCCATCCTCCGCATGGCTGACGTCCTGCACGTCCTTCGCGAGGAATACGGCCGCCGGCTGTCCGGCCGCACGCACCCGCTGGTCGGAAACTCGTCGTTCTCGGTCGGCATCATCAAGGCCGGAACCTCGTTCAACATGGTTCCCGACCGTTGCGAGGCCATCATCGAACGGCGCCAGATCCCCGGCGAGTCGGTGGACGACGTGGAAGCGGAACTCAAGGAAATCCTCAACATCGCCCGCCGCGGCCATCCCGACCTGAACGTGGAAGTCCAGGCGCCGTTTGTCTTCGGAGACGTGCTGGACACTCCCGCCGACGCCCCGATTGTCCAGGTGGTGAGCGACGCCGTTGCCGACGTGTGCGGCTCGGCCAACGTAATCGGCGTCTCTTACGGCTCCGACGCCGCCACCCTGGCGGCCGCCGGTATCCCCAGCGTGCTCTGCGGTCCCGGCGACATCGCCTACGCGCACAGCGCCGACGAGTTCGTGCCCATGGCGGAAGTCGTCCTGGCGGCCGAGATTTACGCGCGCGCCTGGAAGCGCTTCGCCGCCGCCTGATGCCGCCCACGGCCGCCGGCGGGCGACCGAACATCATCCTGGTCATCACCGACCAGCAGCGCTACGACACCATCGCCGCCCTCGGCCACCCCCACGTCGACACGCCCAACCTCGACCGGCTGGTCCGCGAAGGTGTCAGCTTCGACCAGTGCCACGTCACCGCCGCCTCCTGCGTGCCCGCCCGCGCCAGCCTCTTCAACGGCCTCTATCCCCACACCACCGGCGTACTCCGCAACGGCTGCGAGTGGCGGCGGTCGTGGGTCGAGCAGTTGGCCGACTCGGGCTACCACTGCGTCAACGTCGGCAAGATGCACACCATCCCCTTCGAGACTCCGCTCGGCTTCCACGAGCGCTACGTCGTCGAAAACAAAGACCGCTTCCTGGAAGGCCGCTACTACTTCGACGAGTGGGACAAAGCCCTGGCCGCCCGCGGCCTCGTCAAGCAGCAACGCGAGCTCTACCGCCAGCGGCCCGACTACCGCGAGGCCATGGGCGCCTTCACCTGGGACCTGCCGCCCGACATGCACAGCGACAACTTCGTTGGCGGCCTGGCCCGCTGGTGGCTGGACACCTACCCAACCACCCAGCCGCTTTTCCTCGAAGTTGGCTTCCCCGGCCCGCACCCGCCCTACGACCCAACGCCCGAGGCGCTGGCCCCGTACCTGGACCGCGACCTGCCTATCCGCCCGGTCTCACAGGCCGACCTGGACGGCCAGCCCGAGGCGCTGCGCGTCTTGCGCTAGCACAACACCGAGGTCGACCACGACTCCGTCATGCACATCGTCGATCCGCCGCTTGAGTCACGGCACCGCCAACGGGCGCACTACCTGGCCAACGTGACGATGATCGACACGCAGATGGGCGAACTCATGGACGCCCTGGAGCGCAACGGCTACGCCGAGGACTGCGTGGTCATCTTTACGTCCGACCACGGCGACTGCCTGGGCGACCACGGCCACATCCAGAAGTGGACCATGTACGACACGATCACCCGCGTCCCCTGCATCGTCTGGGCGCCCGGTCGGTTTGCCGGCGGCCGCCGGATCGACGACCTGGTCCAGTGGTTCGACCTAGGCCCCACCATCCTCGAACTCGCCGGCTGCCGGCCGGACCCGTCCATGGAAGCCCACTCACTCCTCCCGGCGCTCGAAGGCGGCCAGGCCCCTCACCGCAACTACGTCTTCACCGAACAGGGCCGCGACGACGGCAACGGCCTCCACGTTGACTTGGTCACCGCCGTCCGCAGCCAATCCTGGAAACTCGTCCACTTCCTCGGCGAAGACGAGGGCCAACTCTTCGACCTGCAAAACGATCCTCACGAAGAACGCAACCTCTGGAACGACCCCGCCGCCGCACCCGCCCGCCGCGAACTCCTGGACGCCCTGCGCGACTGGCGCCTGTCCAGCGGCGTCACCACCGCCAACTGGGCCGCGGACGCACGCTAGCCCTTAAACGCGTCGAGAGGGGCGGCGGGGGTTAGCCCGACGGCCCCTCTCGAACTCCTTACCTTCAACTGCAAGCTGCCAGCCTGGCGGCCGGCGAGAATCACGCTATAGCTTTGTCTTCCCCAAACCTGAAGACATTCTAGACCCGCGCCGCAGACGCAACAACCACGGCCACCTGGGCACTATCCGCCCTCAATAAATCGCTCCCGATCGTCGATTGACTCGAGGAGCTCAGCGAACAGCGAGTGCCCCTGGCGCGCGAGTCGAATGACCTGGCCAAATCGTTCAGGAATCGTCATTTCAGCTAAGCGTGCCTTGATGTGGTCCACGAGTTCCTGATCCTCAGGTCCCAGGAACTCGGAAAGACGGTCAATGTTGTCCGCCAGGTAGTTGGCGGTCGTCAGCGTCTGTCCATGGATTCGCCGCAGCGCGTGGTGCTTGCGAGGGTCGACTCGCAGTTGAACGGCTCCCAGCCGGAACACCATGCCTCCATATCCGTCTTCGAGCATGTACGCCTCAAACTCCGCGAGCACCTGCTGGAAATGTATGAGCGTCCGTCGCGAGTCAAACCATGCGGCCCGAAAGCGGTCGCGATGGGTTCGCTCCTGAAACTGGCGCGATCTTCGGGTCTCAAGGAACGCGGCGCCGCCCGCCACCACGCCCATGATTCCAAGTGCGATCGCAAAGGGATCGGGGTCTATCAGCTCACCGTCGTCGGCGACGGCGGCTATCGGTTCTTGACGCATGACGTGGGCGGATCCTCAGAACTCAGATGCCTCGTACGCTATCCGGTCGGTCACCGTTAGACGGTAGGAATGGCTACGAATAGGCTCAGGGCAGCCTGAACCAGCAAAGACTCCGATGCGCCAGCCCGACCTCCCCATCACCATCCGCGGCTACCAACCCCGCGACCAGGCCCGCATCCGCGAGTTGACCCTCGAGGGCTTCGACGGCGTCAGCATCGACCAGAACGCTGACGGACTACTGGCCCTGGACTCGGAGCCGCTCTGGGAGACGCGCAAGTGGGCGGGCGTGCAGGCGGAACTGGAAGCCTCACCGTGCGACCACTTCGTGGCCGAGTTGAACGGCGAGGTCATCGGCTACATCACCACCCACCCGCAACCGGCCGCCGGCATCGGCCAGATACCCAACATGGCCGTGGACGCCCGCTATCGACGGCGCGGCGTGGCCTCGCGCCTCATCGAGCACGCCCTCGACCATCTACGCGCCTCCGGCATGCGCGTCGCCAAGATCGAAACCCTGGTCCAGAACGCTCAGGGGCAGACCCTCTACCCGAGCTTCGGTTTCCAGGAAGTCGCCCGCCAGATTCACTACGTGCGCCGCCTGGACGACGCCTGAGCCAGCCCTGGACCGCTAGCGCCAGTCGAACAGGCAGCCCACCAGCGACGGCTCGAAGTCGAACAACAGGTCGTACACCGCCTCGTACTCGCTGCCCTTCACCCGGTGCGTAATCAACGGATCCAGCGTGATTCGTCCGGCCGCCGCCATCCGCATCGCCACCGCCACGTCCCGGCGCGCCGACCAGTGCACGGCCAGCGCGTTCAGAAACGGGTTGTCGCCGGCGTCCGGCTGACGGATCGAATCGTGCGCGCCGATGATCGTCAGCCCCTTCTTATGCACGTCGCGGTAGAAGTTGACGCTCTCGGTTGACCCGCGCGTGCTCCCCAGCAGCACCACCCGCGCAAAGTGCCCGGCAATGATAAAGGCGTCATTGATCGGTGCCGGAAACCCGGTGGATTCGATCACCACCGGCGGCCCGCCCGTTGGTCCCTCGGCCAGCGCGGCCCGCTCCTCTTCTGACGCCGGGTCCATGCTCTCCAACCACGGCACGGCTTCCGCCATGGCGCGGCGCTGAGGATCCAGGTCCGCCACGAGCACGCGCCCGGCCCCGGCCACATAGGCCCACTGCGCGGCCAGCTGCCCGATCAGGCCGCCGCCAATCACCAGCACCGTTTCGCCAAGTTCCACGCGCGCCTTGCGCACCGCCTGCATGGTGATCCGCAGCAGGGTGTGGAACGCCGCGTCCTGGTCGGCCACGTCGTCGTCGACCATGAATACGTCGCGCATGGGGGCCAGGTCGGCCGTGCCGTGCCGCCCCCTGGTCAGCACCCGCGTGCCCGGCGCCAGGTCCACGCCCTCGCCCGCCGCCACAACCTCGCCCACCGCGCTGTAGCCCACGCTTCGCGGCCAGCCATGGGTCGGGATATTCGGCAGCTGCAGCAGCGAGGCCCGCTCCGTGCCGGGCGACATGGCGGTGACGTGGTGGCGCACCAGGACTTGGCCGGGGCCCGGGTCGCCCAGCTCAATCGTCTCCATTTGAATCGTCTCGACCGAGTGACTGACCAGGACTTGCGCTTGCATGCGACCGGCCGCCTTGGGCTGCCATCCGAACACCGGAAGCCTGCCACAGCCGCCCGTTGCGCGTACGATGCAGGCTCCCGGCGTCTACCTGGAGCATTCATGCAAATCACCAAAGTCGAACCGCTGTTCCTGGACCAATACCTGCTGGTGCAGGTGCATACGGACAACGGGCTGGTCGGCCTGGGCGAGTCCGGTTCCTGGGGTTTCCTGGAAGCCTCCGCCGCCGCCATCGAGAAAATGGGCCGCTATCTGATTGGCGAGGACCCGCTGCGGATCGAGCACCACTGGCAGTACATGTACCGCTGGAGCCACTTCCGCGGCGCCGCGGTCATGGGCGCACTCAGCGCCATCGACATCGCGCTCTGGGACATAGCCGGCAAGTATTTTGAGGTGCCCGTCTATCAGCTGCTCGGCGGCCACGTGCGCGACCGCTGCCGCGTCTATTACCACGTTCTCGGCGACACCCGCGAAGCCCTCGTGCAGGGTGTGGCCAACGCGCGCAAGGAAGGCTATACCGCCGTCGGCCACCTCTCACCGTTCCTGGACGAAGAACGCGATGTCGTCTACTTCAAGACGCATGTCGACAAGATCGAAGACGCCACCGAAGCCGTGCGGCTCTACCGGGAAGCCGCCGGCAATGAGGTGGACCTCTGCGTCGAAATCCACCGTCGCATGACCCCCACCGAGGCCGTCCAGCTGGGCCGCGCCATAGAGAAATACACCCCGTACTTCTTTGAGGACCCCGTCACGCCCGACAACCTGGACGAGATGGCCTACGTGGCCTCCAAGATCAATATCCCCATCGCCACCGGCGAACGCTTCAGCTCCATCTGGGAGTTCGACATGTGCCTTCGCCGCGACGCCGTGCAGTACGTGCGCCCCGACGTGTGCATGGTCGGCGGCATTACGGGCAGCAAAAAGGTCGCCGCCCTGGCCGAGGCCCGGCATGTGGGCGTCGTCCCACACAACCCGCTCAGCCCGGTCAGCACGGCCGCTTGCCTCCAGGTAGCCGCCGCGGTGCCCAACTTCGCGCTGCAGGAGCTACCGCTCGGCGAGACGGTGCCGCCCAAGAGCGCCATGGTGGAGGGCATCCACCCGCACGACGGCGAGGGCTACATCCGCCTCACCGACCGCCCCGGCATCGGCGTCACCCTCAAACCCGACGCCGCCCAGAACGCCCCCTACAAGCCGCGAGAAATCCACACTCGGCTGGGCGCCGACGGGGCGGTGGTGGATCAGTAGGTTGGCCGCGGCCTAACCCGCCCGCTCCTCCAATTCCGCCACCCGCTCCAGCGCCTCGGCCCAGATATCGGCCGGGATGGCTGAGGTGGCCTCGCGGACGTTGGTCTCCATCTCGTAGGCCGAGGCCGCGCCGGTCAGGACCACGTCGATGTCCTCGTTGGCCAGCACGAACCGCATGTTCAGGTGGCGCAGGTCCACCTGCCGTTCGCGGCACCAGGCCCACCAGTCGCAGGCGGCCTGGATGTCTTCCGGCGGGTACAGGTCGGTCAGGTTGGGCCGGACCTTTAGCGCGATCATCGGGTCGCCGTGAGCCAGCAGCCCCTGCAGCTGCGGCGAGCCCAGGATCACGCCCACGCCGTTGGCCTTGGCGTGGCGGATCAGCGGCGCGGCTGTCCGGCGGACCAGGCTGTAGTCGGCGTACGTCAGGATCGCGTCAACCCGGCCCGCATCGATGGCCTGGCGGTGGAAGTCCAGGTCGCGCACGCCCAGCCCGATCGCTTCCAGCCGGCCCTCGTCTCGCAGCGCCGCCAGCGTGTCGAAGCCGTCGCCGGCCGCGAATACCGGCTCCATCGTGGGCGGGTCGTGGATCAGCACCAGGTCCAGTTTCTGGCGACCCAGCAGCCGCGAACTGTCGTCCAGCGACCAGCGCACGTCCTCGGCGGTGTAGCTGAACTGCCGGCTGGGATGCGACCCGACCTTGGTGGAGATCAGCAATTCCGGCAGGTCCATGCCCTCCATCGCCTTGCCCAGGTTTTCCTGGCTGTTGCCGTAGAGCGGCGAGGTATCCAGGCAGCGCACCCCCAGGTCGTACATGCGTTGCAACGTGGCGCGCACCTCGGGAATGGTGATGGCGTGCACCATCCCGCCCATGTGCGCGGCCCCCAGGGCCAGGCGGGTTGGATACAGGTTGGTCCGGCCCAGGCGGCGCCGTTCCAGCGCGCTCACGCCACTACACCCAGCCGTGCTGGATCTGCACGGGCTCGCCCGTGGCCTGGCTGGACCACTCCTCGCCCGACTCCAGCACGACCTCGCTGCGCGTGATCTCCGAGGTCTCCGCGGCCAGCAGAATCTCCTGGATGTGACGCCCGTATTCGCCGGGCACCGGGCTCTCGATGTCCTGCTCGATCGCCTCGGCGAACCGCCCCCACTCCAGCCGCATGTTCTGTGGCCAGTAGTCGTACTCCACTTCCTCCCAGCTGTTGTTCTTGCCGATCCAGAGGCCGCGGCCGGAGGCGCTGTGCGCGAACTTCAGGCCGCCGTTGGCGCAGATCACGTGCGTATCGTGCATCGGTCCCCCGTCGGCAAAGCCCACCGACACCGCCACTCCCGCCAGCCCGTTCTTGTAGCGGATGAAGGCCGTGGCCGAATCGTCGCCGGCCTGGTAGTGCGCCCGCGTGCCGATCGAGGCCGACACCGACGTGGCCTGCGAGCCCATGAACCACGTCACCCGGTCCACCACGTGCACCCCGTTGCTCAGCCACATGCCCCCGCCGTGATAGCGGCTGCGGTACTGCGGCCGGCGGCTGGCGTGGTTCCAGTTCTTGGACATGTAGCTCACGATGGTGATCAGGGGCCCCAGTTCGCCCGAGTCCAGGATCTCCTTGGCCTTGATGTTCACGGGCAGGAAGTGGTTGGTTAGCCCCACCATCAGCTTCACGCCGTTGGCGCGGGCGGCCGCGATCATCTCGTCGCACTCCTCCAGCGTCAGCGCCATCGGCTTCTCCACCAGCACGTGCTTGCCCGCGTTCAGCGCGTCCACGCTCAGCCGGTGGTGCAGGTGGTGTCCGAGCACCACGCCTACGGCGTCGATGTCGGGGTCCTCCAGCAGTTCCGTGTGCGACGCGTAGCCCTTCGGCACGTCGTACGTATCCATGTACTCGGCGCGCGTCGCCTCGATCAGGTCGGCGCAGGCCACGATCTCAACGTCGTCCAACTCCGCGATGCCCTGGGCGTGAGAACGGGCGATGCCGCCCAGACCGATCATTCCAACTCGCAACATCGTGCCGGGTACCTCGACGAGCAACCATGCGGACCGTGCCAGCCGGGCGTGCGGGCGTCAATTCCAGGCGCGGAAGACCCCGGCGGCATTGAGGCGGGTGGCCGAAAGCAGCGGTCCCTCAGCGGCCAAAGCTATGATGGAGGTGCGCGTCAAGCGGCCCAGCCGTGCCAAGGGTGGGGCGCGCTTGGTACCGACGCGGTAGCGACCCGGAACCAGGGTCAAGCCGCCGAGATGCCGGAAAGTCCTCCGGCATGCCAGGGAGTCAGTGACGTGGCAGTTGACGCGCACCCAATCACACAGGATGAACTTCGGTTCGAGCTCGGCCGCACACAGGACGAGTTCCGTGCTGAGGAAGGCCGGACGCGGGACGAGTTCCGGGCTGAATTGAGCCGGACGCGGGACGAGTTCCGGGCTGAGATGAGCCAGACGCGGCACGAACTCCGGGCTGAGATGAGCCAGACGCGGGATGAACTCCGGGCTGAGATGAGCCAGACGCGGGACGATCTCCAGGCTGAGATGAGCCACACGCGGGAAGAACTCCGTGCCGAGATGAGCCAGACGCGCGATGACTTCCGCGTCGAAATGAACCTGCTACGCACGGAGATCGTGACCCACTACGCCACCAAGGCGGACCTGCACTCGCTAGAGTCGCGCCTGGTCAGGTGGATGATCGGCTTGATGATCGGCTCGGTGGGCACCGCCGTCGCCATCGCCGTGGCCGCAGATCGGCTGTGGAGTTGAGTCCCGGCTGAGCGCGGCGGTCGCGTCGGTCGGCCTCTGGGGCCGGGCTCGGTGCTCCCTCGCCCAGGTCGGCCCCGCCAGTCCGTCTCACCTGTGAATGCGGGTACTATTGGCGACTGGCTGGTGGACTCGATGCGTGATTTCCAGGCGTAGCGTGGTTCGTCTTGCGCCGCTGGTGCTGGTCGCCCTGGGAGCGGGGGCGGGCTCTGCCTGCGCCGGCTCGGATGCCGATGCCCCGGGCCAGTTCAGCTTCCCCAGGGTTCGCGACGGGCACCAGTACTACATCTCGGAAGAAGAGCGTGCCAGGCTGCAAGAGCAGGCCGCCGCTGGCTACACTCCCACACCAACCCCCGGTAGCTAGCGAGCGGTACCGAGACCAATGAAGTCGCGACGGTCCATTCTGAGGCTTGCGCCTGTTGCCCTGCTCGGGCTGCCCGCCTTGGCTGCCTGCGGCAGCCGGGTCGACGCCCCCGGCGGCTACGCCTTCCCCAAGCAGCGCCCCAGCAGTGACGACTACATGAGCGACGAAGACCGCGAAAAGCTCCGCCAACAAGCCCTCGCCAACCAGGCCGAACGCGAGAGCCAGCAGGCAACCCCCGCCAGCGGCGGCTAGGCTCGTAGGATTGCGCACACCGCTCGCGACGGCGGTGTCTCTGGTCTGAGGTTGGCAGATGGGTGTCCTGGATCAATTCAGTCTGGCCGGCCGAACCGCCCTGGTTACCGGCGGCGGGACCGGAATCGGCAAGGCGCTGGCGGTTGGGTTTGCGGAGGCTGGTGCCGACGTGGTGGTTTGCGGCCGAACGCAGGCGACCCTGGACGACGCGGCCGCCGCTATCGAGGCCACGGGCCGGCGCGCGCTGGCGCTGACCGCCGACGTCACAAAGGCGGACGAGGTCAACCGGTTGATCGACCGGATCGTGAGCGCCTGAGGCCGGCTGGATATCGCCTGCAACAACGCCGGCGTCAACAACTGGGTGGACGCGGCGGGTATGTCGGAAGAGGACTGGGACTGGATCTACGACACCAACGTCAAGGGCGCGTTTCTATGCTCGCAGGCCGAGGCCCGCGTGATGATTGCCGCCGGCCGCGGCTCGATCATCAACCTGGCGTCGATCTCCGCCATCATCACCAACCGGCCGCAGCCGCAGTCGCACTACAACTCGTCGAAGGCTGCGCTGGTGCAGTTGAGCAAGTCGTTAGCCGCCGAGTGGGCGCCGCACGGCGTGCGGGCGAACTCGCTGAGTCCCGGGTACACCCGCACCGAGATGGCCGACGCCCCCCGCACCCGCGAGGCCCAGCCGATCTGGAATCGCGACACCCCCCTGGGCCGCATGGCCGAGGTCGAGGAACTGCAAGGCGCCGCCGTCTTCCTGGCCTCCGACGCCTCCTCCTACGTCACCGGCCACGACCTGATCGTCGACGGCGGCTTCACCGTCTGGTAGGTCGGGGTTTGCGGAGTCACGCCCGGCGCAGAGCCTGGCCCCGCCGGTACGTCGCAACCCGCCACAGCCACTCCGCCGGACCGAAGCGGAACCGCTGCATCCAGGTCTGTGACCACCAGAGCTGCAGCGACCACACGGCCAGGACGAAAAGCAGAATGCCGGCGCGATTGACGGGCGCGGCTTCTAGGACTGTTGTAAGGACTAGCACTCCCAGCACCGTCTGCGTCAGGTAGTTGGTGAGGGCCATGCGGCCCACGGCGCGGAAGCGCTGTTTCAGGGCGCGGTCCGGGCCTCGATTCCAGAGCACGATCAGGCTCATATAGCCCAGCGAAGCCGGAATCGTGCCGAGGGTATTGGGGATCTGCCCGATGAACGCCACGTCCCTCGAATAGTCGCCTAGCGCCGTGATCGGGACGCCGACCGCGGCGAGCGTCAGGCCGGCGCCAATCCCAACGCCGGCCACCAATCGGTACGTCCTGGCCGACCAGTCTCCCTGCATGAATCCCAGGCGGTACAGCCCGGCGCCCATCAGGATCAGGCCCAGGCCGCGCAGAAAGTAGCCCGTGAGCGAGAGTCCCAGCACGGCGCCGTTGAGACCGGCGAAATCGACGTCGTCTCCCCGGGAGGGCGTCCAAACGCCGCTGAGCGCGACGTCGGTTGCGTTGGTGACGGCTTGCATTACGAGCAGCACCGGAGCGGAAAGCAGAAAGACGCCGGTCCCAACCGCGATCAGCCACGGACCCGGGAGCTTCCGCAAGGCGATGAGGAACAGGGCCGACACGGCATAGACGATCAGCACGTCGCCTTCCCACAGCACGCTGTGCAGGATGCCGATGCCCAGCAGCAGCGCATTCCGCCAGAGATTCAGCCGGACGGGCCGCCCGCCCCTGGCCTCGGCCCGCTCGATGAACAGCAGGATCCCGGCGCCAAAGAGCAGCGAAAACAGCCCCATGAACTTCTGGTCGACGAAGACTTCGCCGCCGATGCCCACCGCCCAGTCCAGCCAGGACTCCGAACCGCCCGCGCTCAGGTTGAGATAGGGCACGCGTCCGAACTTGAAGTGCACGGCGTTCATCAGCAGGATCCCCAGCACCGCCACGCCTCGCACCAGGTCCAGGCTGGTAATGCGCGACGACTCCGCGACAGGCCCCGCGCTGGACTCCGGTTTCACGGCCTGATGGGCCTCTTCCCCGTTAGCCGTCGGTTTCCGCCTACTGTCGTCCGCCCAGCGGCACGTCGCGGCCTTCGTCGAGGTCCAGGCGGTCGAACTGGCGGCTGACGTCGGTGCGGTGGGACTGGCCGATGTCGGCCATGAACTGCCAGAAGCGCTCGCGGGCCGCGTCGTCGTCGGGGGTCCGCGTCATCATCTCGTGATTGAACGCCATGATCTCGGTGGCGGAGCGGGGCCGCATCCGAGCCTTGACCCAGGCCCAGACCTCCTCGTCGCTGTCGCGCGCGGCCACGGCGTCGACGAAGTCCTGCGGCTCGATCCCCAGGAACTCCAGCAGCATTCCGGAAAAGAAGGTGCGCGAGATGTAGTCCCCAAGCGCGCCGGCGATCTCGGCGCGCACCTTGTCGATGGCCCGCGGCAAAAACACGATCCCGTGCATCGATTCGTACGGACTGCGCGGTACCCCATTCACCAGATCCATTGTGCGTCTCCCTCCAGCGGCGACCCTTGCATCATGCGCTTCGGGCAGCGCCAAGGAGCGGCTGCCGTCCCGGGAAAGGGTAGCGAGAGATGAGGCCGCTCGGGTCGCTGCCCGCCGAGCCGTCCTCGCCTGGCAATCAAAGTCCTCTCGCCGACCCCGCCATCTCGTCCATCAGATTCAGATACATCACCTTGAACTCCGACGCGTTCGTCGTTCGAGTCGGCCCATGCGAACACCTTGACGCCACGGGGTGGTGATGCTTCGATGCATTCATGCGAACCACGCTGACCCTGGACGACGATCTGGCCGACGAGCTGAAGCAGCGGGCGAAGGCTTTGGGCGTGCCGTTCAAGCAGGTTGTCAACGACACCCTGCGGCGCGGCCTGGCGCCTGAAGCTCCCGAGGATCGGCCAGTGTTTCGCGTCCGACCGCTTCGCAGCGGATTCCGGCCGGGGATCGACCCCATGAAGCTGAACCAGCTCAACGACCAGCTTGAGGTCGAGGACTTCCTCGAAGAGCATCGGAAGCTCCTCGAAGAACACCGGGAGTGATCGTTCCCGGACGTCAACCTGCTGCTCTACGCCTATGAAGAAACGGCGCCCCTTCATCGTTCGGCCAAACTCTGGTGGGGACCATTGCGTAGCCCGGGGATGGTTGCCCAGAAGACTGCTCACCATTGGGCGGGGAGAGGGGCGTAAGACTGGATCCCGGCTAAAGACGCCGGGATGACGGAGGGGATGAGCTATTTCGAGTTGCCGAAGCCTCGTCGCGAGCGGTGTCCCTTTTGCGACAACGTGGCTGGCCGAGTCACCGAGCGGGGCACGCGCTGTGCTGTCGTGGCGGAGACCGAACTGACGCTGACGTTCGTTGCTCCGAGGCGCCAGCACCATGGCCGGCTGCTGGTGATCAGCAAGCGTCATGTCGCAACCTTGCTAGACCTGACGGACCGCGAGGCGGCGGCGATCATGCGGGACACGCGGCGTGCGGCCTTGGCCGTGACCAAGGCGTTCAAGCCTGACGGCCTGACGATCTATCAGAACAACGGCGTCGGGGCGGGCCACGAGATTCCGCACGTTCACATGC
>JAPPFO010000042.1:34262-60754 GCA_028875175.1 Chloroflexota bacterium
CGCTATCACGACGACGATGGTGCGATTCCCAGGAAGGGTCCCGTGATCGCCTACGAGGAGCGCGCGGAGGTCGCGGCGCGGATCAAGCAGTTCGTCACCTAGGCCAAAGCCCGCGCGGCACTCAGGCAATCTCCGCCGTCCGACCCTGGCCTGCCGAACGTGAATTGCGATTCGTGCTCCTCTCGTGTACAATGGTGACGATGAACGCCCAACAGGTTTTCCAATGGCCCTTGCCCCATCCGCTTCTCGCCCGCCGGTTGGCGCCTCCGTTTCGTCCGCTGGTAACTAGAAGCACATATGGATACATGTGGAGCAGTTCAGTGGATGCAATTTGTACAGCATCTTCTAATCGGACTAGTTGTTCACGTATCAATTGGCATCTATGGCTCCTATTATGTACTGCATAGTGTTTCCGGCACTGTCCCAGGGCAGACTCCGGGACGAGATATTGACCGGGCTGTATATGTGTGGGATTCAGACAGAATAGACAATATCGCAACGCTGCGCGTCCTTCCGCAATCAGCTAGAGAAATGCGACTGCGAGGTTTGGTGACTTTCGGTATTCTTGGAGCAATTGGGATTTTGCCATTACTGATATTGGTTCTAATGGGCAAACGGAACCTAGTGCTTCGACGGTTTCTAATCGACTTTCTTGTGGCTGGACCAGACTGGTCTGAAGTTGACGAAGCCACAAAGAACAAGTACGCACTACGAATGGTTAGGGAAATAGATAAGATACAGGATTGACAAGAATATTAGGGCTTATATCAAACTTGGCTACTAACCGGCAAGAGTAGTAACATGACAACTCAAGCTGTTGCAAAGCCGACTCAAGTTGCCGAATCAAGTCACGGATCTCATTCTGGCTCAACTTCCACACCAGGCCCTCAGAAGCGCCAGGATAAGCTGTTGGACTATCTAAAATAAGAAGTGCAATAATGAGTTTTGCGAGGAGGGTTCGGAAATAGCTGTAGGCCCCGAACTAACTGCGAAGCACAGTACATCCGTGAGGCCCGACGGCCTGACGATTTATCAGAACAACGGCGTCGGGGCGGGCCACGAGATTCCGCACGTTCACATGCACGTGGTCCCTCGCTATCACTACGACGACGGCGCGATTCCCGAGAAGGGACCCGTGATTCCCTACGAGGAGCGCGCCGAACTTGCCGAGCGAATCGCAGGATTCTTCGAGTAGGCGCTCGCTTCGGTCACTCCGGGTGGCCGGCTGGCACTATGAGGTTGGTTGTTCGATCCCGTACCAGGCGCTGCCATGAAGATTGCCGATATCCAGTTCTACTCATTCAATCCGGGCCGTCGGAACCTGGAGGTGGTGCGGGTCGAGTCGGACAACGGGTACTACGGCTGGGGCGAGATAGGCCTGACCTCGCGGGACCGGGCGGTGGGCGGGGCCGTGTCGCACTTTCGGGACTTCCTGATCGGGCAGGACCCGCGGCGGATCGGGCGTATCTGGCAGGAGACGTACCGCAGCCAGTACTTCGAGGGCGGGCGCGTGCTGACCAGCGCCATGGCGGCCATCGACATTGCCCTGCACGACCTGGTGGCCAAGAGCCTCGGCGTGCCCGTCTATCAGCTGCTGGGCGGCAAGCAGCGCGACTTCGTGCCCTGCTTCGTCACCACCAACTCACGGAACCAGGACGACCTGGTCGAGGAGGTGAAGGGCCTGGTGGCGGACGGCTGGGAGTGCATCCGGACGCTGGTCTGGGGCCTTTGGGAGACCGAGGGGCAGGTCTTTTCGCCGCGCGAGTCCGTGGCCATCACCGCCGAGTGGCACACGGCGGTGCGGGAGGCTGTGGGGCCGGGTCCGGTGATCGGGCCGGACTACCACCACCGGCTGAGCGTGGCCGAAGCGGCCTCCTACTGCCAGCGCATGCCGCCGGGGACCATCGATTTTCTCGAAGAACCGATCCGCGACGAGACGCCGGCCGCCTACGCAACCCTGCGCTCCATGACCGACATCCCGTTCGCCATCGGCGAGGAGTTCTCCAGCAAGTGGCAGTTCGCGCCGTACATCGAGCAGGGGCTGACCAACTTCGCCAGGCTGGACATTTGCAACGTGGGCGGGTTTACGGAGGCCATGAAGGTGGCGGGCTGGTGCGAGACGCACTACATCGACCTGATGCCGCACAACCCGCTGGGGCCGGTCTGCACGGCGGCCAGCGTGCAACTGGGCGCGGCCGTGCCCAACTGGGCGTGGCTGGAAGACCGGACCGTTGACCTGGGCCGGCTGTACTCGGATGAGATCTTTCCCGTGCAGCCCAAGCTGGACGGGGTCTGGTATCCGGTGCTCGACACTCCCGGCCTGGGCGTGGAGATCGACCTGGATGTGATCAAGGAGATTCCCTCCCGCCAAACCGAAACCCCGCATACGGTGCGACAGGACGGCTCGGTGACGAACTTCTGAGCGTCGCGGGCACGATGAACAAGACTCTCCACGGCCAGGTGAATCGTCGGAAAGACCCTTGCGTAACCCAGGGTTGGGTGCCCGGAAGACCCCTCACCGAATTCGGCCGAAGACGGCCGATTCTGCCTCTCCCCTCGGAGAGGGTGAAGAACGGCGTCCCCCTGATTGGTTTGAGACCGAACACAGTTACTATCCCCCGGGGCGGGAGTAGGTGCGGTCGCGCCTTGGAGGACGAGGGACGCTATGCAACGGTCGCTGTCCGGAGCGAACGGTCATGAGAGTGGTCTATGACCCGGAGGCGGACACGGTAGTTATCAGCCTGCGCGAGTCGGCCATCGAGGAGAGCGACGAAGTCCGACCGGGCGTGATCGCGGACTTTGATTCGGCCGGTGAGGTTGTGCGCTTTGAGGTGCTTAACGCTTCGCGGGTTGTGCAGAACACGCGCGAGATTCAGTTCGCCATCGCTGAATAGCAACTGACCGCACCGAGTCGCTGCGACGGCTGGCACCATGAGGCGTGCCGTTTGCTCTCGAGCCAGGCGCCGCTATGAAAATCGCCGATATCCAGTTTCACGCCTTCAACCCGGGCTTCCGCAACGTGCAGACGGTGCGGATCGAGTCGGACAACGGTTACTACGGCTGGGGCGAAGCCGGCCTGAGCACCCGCGACCTGGCGGTGGGCGGCGCGGTGTCGCACTTTCGCGATTTCCTGATCGGCCAGGACCCGCGCCAGATCGGACGTATCTGGCAGGAGGTCTATCGCAGCCAGTACTTCGAGGGCGGGCGGGTGCTGACCTCCGCGATGTCGGCCATCGACATTGCGCTGTACGACCTGGTGGCCAAGAGCCTGGGCGTGCCGGTCTACCAGTTGCTGGGCGGCAAGCAGCGCGACTTCGTGCCCTGCTTCGTGACCACGCGCTCCAGCAACCTGGACGACCTGATCGCGGAGGTGAAGAGCCTGGTGGCGGATGGCTGGGAGTGCATTCGCACCTCCATGTACGGTCCCGGGATCAGCGACGGCAGCAACCTGTTCGAGCCGCGTGCGTCCGTGGCCGTGACCGCCGAGTGGCACACGGCGCTGCGCGAGGCCGTGGGGTCCGGGCCGGTGCTGGGTCCCGACTACCACCACCGGCTGAGCGTGGCCGAGGCGGCTTCCTACTGCCAGCGCATGCCGCCGGGCACGATCGATTTCCTGGAAGAGCCGATTCGCGACGAGAGCCCCAGCGCCTACGCCACCTTGCGCACCATGACCGATGTGCCGTTCGCGATTGGCGAGGAGTTCTCGAGCAAATGGCAGTTCGCGCCCTACATCGAGCAGGGCCTGACCAACTTTGCCCGCGTGGACATCTGCAACGTCGGCGGGTTCACCGAGGCCATGAAGGTGGCGGGCTGGTGCGAGGTCCATTACATCGACCTGATGCCGCACAACCCGCTGGGGCCGGTGTGTACGGCGGCCAGCGTGCACATGGGCGCGGCGGTGCCCAACTGGGCCTGGCTGGAAGACCGCGGCCCGGACCTGGGACGGCTCTATTCCGACGAGCTCTTCCCGGTCCAGCACAAGCTGGACGGCGTCTGGTACCCCGTGCTCGACACGCCGGGCCTGGGCGTGGAGATCGACCTGGACGTCGTCAAGGAACTCCCGGTCAGCCACTGGGAGGCCCCCCATCTCACGCGCCCCGACGGGTCGGTGACGAACTGGTAGCGGGGGGCTAACCATGACGTCCTGCGCTTCAACGGCGCTGGCGTGATGACGCACAGGATCCCGGCCGGGGCCCGGCTGCTTGCCGGCTACATGATCAAGCGCTGGCGCATGTATGCGCTGGTGTGGCTGGCCTCTTCAGCCGGTGTGGCGGTGCAGACGGTTAGTCCGTTTCTCGTCCGCGCGCTACTGGACGATGCGCTGCCCGCGCGTGAGATCGGGCTGGTCGTGGTCCTGGTGCTGGCCATTGGCGCGTCGCACGGTTTCCATCGGGTAACCGTGATCGTCAACCGGATTGGCCGCGAGCGGGGATTGGTGCGCACGAACCAGGATCTGCGCACCGACGTGTTCGCCAGCATGATCCGCCGCGATGGGCGCTTCTTTGACCGGCAGACCAGCGGGGAGCTGACGGACCGGCTTATCCGGGACACGCAACAGGCCAGCTGGTGGTCCCAGCACCTGGTGATGAAGGGCTTCCTCGGGACAATCGAGCTTGCCGGACCTCTGATTGCGGCGCTCCTGCTGAACTGGCGAATGGCGGCGGCGATGCTGGGGCTGGCGCCGATCCTGGTGCTGATCCGGCGCTTCATCACGCCGCGCGAGCAGGCGGCGCTGCGGACCGAACGGGAGTTGGCCGGGGCGGTGCGCTCGTTCGCGCAGGAGGCCATCGCGGGCCGTCGATTCATCCGGGCTTCGCAAACTCAGGCGCATTCGCAGGCGCGACTGCAGGAGCTGAACGAACGGCTGCTGACGGAGGGCTCGTACCGGGTCACCACGCTGGCGAGCTACCAGCACAACATGTGGATGACGGCGCGCGGCCTGGGCCTGCTGCTGGTGTTTGCCGTGGGCATCGCCGAAACCGCCGCCGGCCGCACCACGCCGGGCACGCTGGCGGCCTTTGTGCTGACGACCATGCTCTTCTACTCGGCGCTGGGCTTCATGCTGGACTACTACACGATGCTGCACCGGCTGCTAGCGCCGTGGCGACGGGTGGCGCCGCTGCTGGAGGAAGCGGCCGATGCGCCGGCCCACAGCCAGGAGTCCGTGGCCGCGGGACCTCCCGGCGTGACGTTCAGCGACGTTTCATTTGCCTACACCGATGACCGCGAGGCGCCGCTGCACGACGTGGGTTTCGACGTGGCGCCCGGCGAGTTCCTGGCCATTGTCGGGCCTACGGGATCGGGCAAGACCACGGTTGCCGATTTGCTGATGCGCTATTACACGCCGCAATCAGGCGTGGTGTCGGTGAACGGCGTGGACGTTTCGGCGCTGCCCGCACATGGACTCCGCGGCGTGGTGGGCATCGTCCCGCAGGACACCGCGCTGCTGAACGAGAGCATCCGCGAGAACCTGCAGATCGCCGCGCCAGACGCGGACGACCGGATCCTGGAAGAGGCCATGCGTGCCGCGGAGCTTCACGACTTCGCGGCCTCGCTGCCGGACGGCTACGACACCGTGATCGGCGATCGCGGGGTTCGGCTGAGCGGCGGGCAACGCCAGCGCCTGGCAATCGCCCGCGTGCTGCTGCAGGACCCGCCGCTGCTGATCCTGGATGAAGCGACGTCCTCGCTGGACAGCCTGACCGAGCGGCGCATCCAGGCCGCGCTGGATCGCGCCAGCGAGGGGCGCACGGTTATCGCCATTGCGCACCGGCTGGCGACCATCATCAACGCCGACCGGGTACTGGTGCTGGACGGCGGGCGCATCGTCGACCAGGGAACCGTTGCCGAACTTCGACAGCGGGACGGGCTCTTCCGCGCGATGTACGACACGCAGTTCGCAACGGCGGGGGCCTAGCGTGGCCGGCAAGAACTCGGCCGATTCTGGCGGCTGGCGCGAACTGCGGCAGGCAATAGGCGCCGCGCCGCCTACGCGCACGACGATTGCCATTACGGTGCTGCTCGCGTCGTTGACGATTGCATTTGCAGTTGCCGGCGCCCTGGCAATGCGCGATCTCGTGAACGAGGGCGTGTATGAGGGTTTCCCGGACGCACTCGGGGCGCTCATCCTGGCGGCGGCTGGCCCGACGTTATCGGTCGGCACCGGCTGGCTGCTGGCTGCCCGGGCGGAGCGGCTGGGCTTTCGAGCCAGCGCACGGCTGACGGAGCGGGTCTTCGCCCATGTCCAGCGCGTGCGGATGGACGTGCTGGACGGGATGCGCTCCGGCGAACTGACCGCGCGCGTGATCGACGACCCGACGGAGCTGGCCTGGCAGGCGCGCTGGAGCGCGGGAGCCGGCATATTCGCGCTGGCGTTTGGCATGGCCACGCTGCTGACGACGGCGATTATCAACTGGCGCCTGCTTGCCCTGCCGCTGGTGGTATCGCCGCTCTTCTTCGTGCTGACCCGGCGGTTCGGATACCGTCTGCGCCGGCTGGCCGCCTACGATCGGCTGGTTTCGCAGGCGGACCTGGCGGCCTTCGCCCAGGAACGGCTGGGCGCCGCCCGCCTGGTTCAGGCGAGCCGGGCGGAGGAGCGGGAGACGGGGCGGTTTTTCGCCCTGGCCGAGCGGCTGAGCCGCGACCACCTGCGCGAGTTCCTGGCAGGGCGAACCTCGGGCGACGTCGGCATTGCGCTCACCTGGACGAGCGCACCGATCCTGGTGTTTGGATTCGGCAGCTTCGAGTATCTGAACGGTCGCCTCACCACCGGCGACATCGCCGCGCTGACCAGCCTGTTGATGGCGCTGATCAAGGTTGGGGGGACGGCGAGCGTGCATTGGTTTGAGCTGGCGCCCATCTTTGCGGTGGCTCGGCGACTGAACGAGACGTTGCGTCTGCCGACCGAGGACGACCCCGTATCAGAACCTCAAAGCCTGGCGCGGCCGCCCGCACTGGCGTTTCGTGGCGTCGCGGTCCGCCATCGGTCAACCGATGTGCAGCCGCTAGACGACTTCCGCCTGCGAGCGGCGGCCGGCCAGGTGACCGCGCTGGTGGGCGAGAGCGGTTCGGGCAAGTCAACCGCGGCGGAGTTGGTCGCCAGGTTCTTTGATGTCGACTCGGGACGGATCGAGCTGGACGGGCGACCGATTGGGTCGCTGAGCCGCGATCAGGTTCGGCGATCAATCGCGTTGGTAGCGCAGGATCCGTTTTTCTTCAGCGCGAGCATCCGAGAGAACCTGACGTTCGGGCTCGCCAATGTCGACGATCGCGACCTCACGCGGGTGTGCCAGATCGCGCGGATTCACGAGTTCATCCAGTCGCTGCCCGAGGGTTACGACACGGAAATCGGCGAGCGGGCCTCGCACCTCTCCGGCGGCGAGCGCCAGCGCCTGGCGATCGCTCGCGCGCTGCTCACCGACCCCGACGTCCTGATCCTGGACGAGGCGACCTCCGCCCTGGATTCCGTGACCGAGCGCGAGGTCTACGACGGCGTGCTGGCCGATTCAGACAGCCGCACCGTGCTGGTCATCGCCCACCGCCTGTCCACCGTGCGCAACGCCGACCGCATCTTCGTTCTCGAAGACGGTCGGGTCGCCGAGGCCGGGACGCACGACCAACTCATGGCAGCCGACGGCCCTTACCAGCGCCTCTATGCCGCCCAGGCAACGCCTGGAGGGACCTAGGGTCGCGGCGCGGGCGCCGCCATGAGGTGCGGTCCGTTGGTGGCGGAGGATTGGCGGGCGAGGTCGTAGACGGCGTCCTGGAGTTCCAGGACGCGGACGGCCTGGCGCAGGGGGATGGGCGGCGGGTCGCCGTTTTCCAGGGCCTGGATGGAGCGGCCCATGATGCTGGCCATCATGTCGGCCCGCGGCGTTTCGGCATAGACCCTGACGCCCTGGCTGGTGTGCACCTGGACCTGGCCGACCAGGTCGGCCGTGTACTGGCCGAGGATGATGGCGTTGGTCCCCACGGCGCGGATGACGTATTCGCCGGAGTGGTCGCCCAGCGGGTAGGCGTAGCTGCATTCCACCAGGCCGGTGCTGCCGTCGGCGGCCCGGAATAGGCCGGCCGCGTAGTCATCGAACGGGCGCTGGAACATGGCGTTTGAAGTCACGCCGGCGACCGCCTGCACAGGCTGCCCGCCCATGGCGTCCAGCATGATGTCGATGCCGTGCTGGCACTCCACGGCCCAGCATCCGCCCCCCGAGATCGACGGATCGTTGTGCCAGGCGGAGGGCATGTTGTCGTAGCGGGCGGGCGTTGAGGTGCTGAGGCGGCTGTGGAAGTGCACCAGGTCTCCGAGGGTGCCGTCGGTCAGCGACTGGCCGATTACGTCAAACACTTTGAGCTCGCGCGTGGGCAGGGTGAGGGCGCCCCACAGGCCGGCGGCCTCGGCGGCGTCCACTGCGGGTCGCAGCCGGTCGGCGCAGTCCGCCCAGGGCTTGTCGAACAGGCAGGGCACGCCGGCATCCACGCAGGCTTGCAGGTAGCTGGGCGCGAGGGTGTGGCGGCCGGACACCAGGGCTAGGTCGGGTTTCGCGGTCTCCAGGCATTCGGCGGCGGTGTCGTAAACCGGGCAGCCAAACGTCTCCGCCATGGTGGTGCGTTCCGACTCCAGCGGGTCGAACGCGCCGGCAAGCTCATGCCCAAGCTGGACCGCGGTGCGGCCCATCCCAAACCCGTGATGACTGTAGGAAAGTACGACGGCGCGCATGCGGGTGGCTCCGGAGAACCGATCAGCGCGTGAGTCTACGGGGCTCTGCGAAGGTAATCAGGGGCCGGCTGGAGTGCTTGACCTGGGGAACTTTCACTTGCGGCTGTCCATCCGGCACTCCAGACGAGTTAACCACCGCTAGTCCGGCTGCGGGAAGTTATCTTTCAGGAAGCGCGCGATTTGGTCGAGTCGGTCGTCCAGCTGTTTGCCGGATAGGTACCCGCCGTCGTCGTACGTACCAAGCGCGGCGACAGCGTCCTCTTCGTTTATGGCTTGAAACCACTCGGCGAAGTGCCACGGACCGACCCAGATGCCCAATTCTCCGCCGTTAGCGCCGGCGCGCGGCCCCGCGTACATTAGGAACCGGCTGCGGTTTTGCGGTGGCGCGATTCTCACGGACGCCGCTTGCGGCTGCACCGGCAGGCCCGCCTCCTTCGACATCAGGACGAAGCGGTCGAACTGATCGACTACGCCTGCCACGCTCGCCATGACACGGATCGCCTCAACGGTGCGGCGTTGTTTAGGAGCAGACGGCTTGACTGGTTCGTCAATTACCTCACGAACCAACAACCTCGGGCCGCCCTCCAACTCGAACACCTCGAAGCTGACGACGCTGATCGGGACGCCGAAGCGCGCGAGGAACTCGTTCATGCGTTCCAGTCCGGCGTGGATTCCAACGCCGACGAGCAGCACGGCGATCTCCCGCTCCTCCGCTTCGCCATCCAATTGCTGCCTGACTCGCTCCAACAGAGTTTTCGCATCACTGAGTTTGCGGAGACGGTCTTCGAGCTTCTCGTAGAGTTCATCCGCATTGATTCGGGCCAGCGACGCGGCGTAGTTGAGCGCCTGGCCCAGCGCGCCGGAACCGAGCCTGCCGGGCTTGACTTCGATCACGATCCAGCGATCCTGCGCGTCGATAGCCAGCAGATCGAGCCGTCCGTCATCGATAGTCACCTGGCGGCCGACGAGGGTGTACCCCTCCCCGATCAGCGTCACATCGTTCGCGATCCAGTCTTCAAGATGTTGCTCTAGTTCGATGTGCGAACGCTCGAGGTTTTGCGGTTGCGACGGCTGCGCGCCGTCCTCGCCGTGCTGTGCGTCGAAGCTCCAGGCCGCCAGTTTCGTCATTGCTCGCTCCCGGACTGTCAGTTGTTAACTATGCGGTTCTGTTCCACAAGCCGCCGGAGTGGGACTGGACTTAGGGCGCCGTCGCTGGGTCAGGCCGACTCTTCGGCTTGTTGGGTTTGGGTTTCGGCGTGGCCGGGTTGGGTGACGAGGATGGGGGCGCTGTTGGAGTCGACGGTCTCGCGGTTGACCACCACCTTCTTGACGCCGGTCTTTGAGGGCAGCGTGAACATGGTGTCCATCAGCAGGTCTTCAAGGGTGGTGCGCAGGCCGCGGGCGCCGGTGTTGGTCTCCTGCGAGCGGCGGGCAATGGCCTCCAGGCCGTCCTCGGTGATTTCCAGTTCCACGCCGTCCATTTCGAATAGCTTCTGGAACTGGCGCAGCAGCGCGTTCTTGGGTTCGCAGATGATGCGGACGAGAGCCTCGGCGTCCAGCTCGTCGAGCGCAGCCACCACCGGGAGACGGCCGACGAACTCCGGGATCAGGCCGTACTTGAGCAGGTCGTCCGAAGCGACCTCGTGCATCACGCTCTCGGCCTTCTCGCCGTGGGCGCGCTTGCCGAACCCGACGCCGGCCGCGTGGCCAATGCGTCGGGCGATGATGCGTTCCAGACCCTCGAACGCGCCCCCACACACGAACAGGATGTCGCGCGTATCCATCTGGATATATTCCTGGTGCGGGTGTTTGCGCCCGCCCTGGGGCGGGACGTTGACCTGGGCGCCCTCGATGATCTTGAGCAGCGCCTGCTGCACGCCTTCGCCCGAGACATCGCGCGTGATCGACGGGTTGTCGGCCTTGCGGGAGACCTTGTCGATCTCGTCAATGAAGATGATGCCGGTCTGGGCGCGCGGGACGTTGAAGTCGGCGGCCTGCAACAGGCGCAGCAGGATGTTCTCCACGTCTTCGCCCACGTAGCCGGCTTCGGTGAGGGCCGTGGCATCGGCAATGCAGAACGGCACGTTGAGGATGCGCGCCAGGGTGCGGGCTATCTCGCTCTTGCCCACGCCGGTCGGTCCCAGAAGCAAGATGTTGCTCTTGTGCAGTTCGAACTCGTCGTCCGACGCGCCGGCCGCCACGCGCTTGTAGTGGTTGTAGACGGCAACCGAGACGACCTTTTTGGCGCGGTCCTGGCCAATCACGTAGTCGCTGAGCAACTCAAACAGCCGTTCCGGCGTTGGGATGCGTCCCGCCATCGCGTGTGGACTGGGTGTGCGCGTCTGCTCCTCATCAATGATGTCGCCGCACAGGTTCACGCACTCGTTGCAGATGTAGACGCCGGCCGAGCCTGAGATCAGGCGGCGAACCTGGTCCTGCGTCTTGCCGCAGAACGAGCAGCGGTAGCTCGCGCGGTTCGAGCGACTACGGGCCATGGCGGCTCCGGGGGACAAAGGTCCCGGCAGGGTACCGAGGTCGGGGCATGCCGCCTAGTCCGAGTCTTGGCCGTCCTGGCCCACGGTCGCCGAGCGCGGCGTCACGATCTGGTCGATCAGCCCGTAGTCCTTAGCCTCTTCGGCCGTGAGATAGAAGTCACGGTCCGAGTCCGCGTGGATGCGTTCCTTGGGCTGCCCGGTGGCGTCCACGAAGATCTGCTCGATCCGGTCGCGGACCTTGCCGATCTCACGAGCCCGAATCTGCAGATCGGCGGCCTGTACGAAACCCTCGAATCCCTGCGACGGCTGGTGCAGCAGCACGGTGCTGTGCGGCAGGGCCGAGCGTTTGCCCTGCGAGCCTCCGGCCAGGATCACGCTGCCCATGCTGGCGGCCAGCCCGACGCAGGTGGTGGCCACGTCGTTCGGCACGTATTGCATGGTGTCGAAGATGGCGAGGCCGGCGCTGACGCTGCCGCCGGGCGAGTTGATGTACATGTTGATATCGGCTTCGGCGTCCTCGCTGGTCAGCAGCAACAACTGCGCAATGACCGTATTGGCCACGGCGTCATCGATGGGCGTACCCAGAAAGATGATCCGGTCGCGCAGCAGGCGCGAGTAGATGTCCATGCCACGTTCGCCGCGGTCCGTCTGCTCGATTACGTAGGGAACCAGAATGCCCATGCGAATGTCCTTTCCCTGCCGGCGGCGCTAGGCCTGTTCGGCTTCCGGGTCGTCCTCCGGCTCGGCGGCGGCCGCCAGCTCGGGTGGGGGTTCGGAATGGTGATGGTCGTGGTCGTGCAGTGGGGCCGCGCCATCGGTGACCGCAGCTACCAGCGCCCGGATGGCCTTCCGTGAACGAACACTACTCGCCACATGCTGGCCCGCCTCGTCGCGCATGAGGTTGGTGCGGATGATGTTGCGGCGCTCTTGCGGGTAGTACTCCGCCACGCGATCGATCTCGGCCCGCATTTCCTCAGCCTCGGCCGTGATGTCGTGCGCGTCCGCGTAGGCGTTGAGCACCAGGCTGCGGTGAATGCGGTTGAGCGCCTCGGTGCGCGCTTCTTCTTCCCACTCGTCACGCGTCTGCTCGCGCATGGCCAGGTAGGTGTCCACGGGAACGCCCCGGCGAACCAGCAAGTCGGTGCGCTCGCGGATAACGCCCTCGCTTTCGCGATCGACCAGGACATCGGCAACCTCGAACGTGGCGCGCTGGATCAGGGCCTGCACCGCTTGCTCCTCGAGTTCGTGCTGCGCTTCGTGCGCTTTGCGCTCGCTGAGCGCCCCCGAAATGCGTTCGCGCATGCCTTCGAGGGTTTCGAAAGGTCCCACGCTGCGGGCGAACTCGTCGTCAAGGTCGGGCAACTGCTGCTCGCTCACGCCGTCGATCTGGATTTCAAATGTGACGTCCTTGCCGCGCAGCGCCTCATTGGGGTCATTTGGCGGGATCTGAGCGTTGTACGACACCTGGTCGCCGGCCACCGCACCGGTCACGGCACCGTCAAAGCCCACGGGAAAGCCGTTACTGCCAACCAGCACGTTGTAGGCCTGGGGGTCTTCGGGTTCGATTCCGTCGCCGACGATCCGGATGCGGGTCTGGACCATGTCCTCGGCAACCGCGGGACGCTCCACGGGCTCCCAGGAAGCCTGGGTGGTGCGCAACTGCTCGATTTCGGCCTCGACCTCGTCTTCGGTAACGTCGTCGACCGCTACCTCGAGCGATACGTCGTCTACGTCGCCCAGTTCGACCGTCGGCGCGATGGCGACTTCGGCCGAGAACAGGAAGGGCGCGTCCAGCGACGGCAGCTCCGGCACATCCAGTTCGGGCTGGTCGATCGGGGTGACCCCGGTTTCGTCGAGGGCTGAGGTGTAGGCCCGGGGCACCACGGCTTCCAGCAAGTCCTGCATCACCGTGCCCACCCCGGCGGCGTTCTCCACGAGGCGGCGCGGCGCCTTGCCGGGTCGGAATCCGGGGATCTTGACCCGGCGCCCGACGCGTAAAATCGCCCGTCCGTACTCCTTTTGCAAGTCCTCGGGCGGCACTTCGACCGCGAGCCGAACGCGGCTGCCTTCAAGCTTCTCAGCGGTCGCGGGCATACCAATCCTCTGAGCGAAATCCACCGGCCAGTCGTGGGGCTGGTGGGGAAGGAGAGACTCGAACTCTCACGGAGAAATCTCCACGTGATCCTAAATCACGCTCGTCTACCAGTTCCGACACTTCCCCCTGGAGTGCTCGAACGGACCGAACAGACAGAACAACCGCCCGCGCGAACGCGGGCACCACCGATTATATGGCGAGCGGCGACGTCCACCGCCCGTATAGCCGGTCGGTTGCTTTAGCCGTGCCGTGCAACGGGCTAGGATTGAGTCAAGCCCTCGACCCGCCGGATCGTCGGCGGGGCCGAAGCTAGCAAAGGACCTGCGGAATGGCCTACGAAGTACCCGACCTTCCTTACGCCTTCGACGCGCTGGAACCCACCATTGACGCGCGCACGATGGAGATCCACCACGACCGCCATCACGCGACGTACGTGATGAACCTCAACGCCGCGCTGGAGGGTCACGATGACCTGGCGGCGCAGAGCGTTGAAGACCTGATCAGCAACCTGGATGCCGTGCCCGAGGACATCCGCACGGCGGTGCAGAACAACGGCGGCGGCCACGCCAACCATTCGCTGTTCTGGACGGTGATCGGCGGCGACAGCCATCCGCATCCGCATGGCGCGCTGGCCGAGGCCGTGGACGCGGCCTTTGGCAGCCTGGAAGCCTTTCAGGCGGAGTTCGCCCAGGCCGCCACGACCCGCTTCGGCTCCGGTTGGGCCTGGCTGATCAAGCAGCCCGACGGTTCCCTGGCCGTTACCAGCACGCCCAACCAGGACAGCCCGCTCATGGACGGCAGCGGTATCCCGATCCTGGGCCTGGACGTGTGGGAACACGCCTACTATCTGAACTACCAGAACCGCCGCCCGGACTACATCGCGGCCTTCTGGAACGTCGTGAACTGGGAAGAGGTCGAGCGCCGCTTCGGCTAGACCGACCTGACCGTTGCGAAGAGCCGGCGGCCCGGTCGTGAGCTGCCGGCTTTTCGCACGAATGGTCTAGGTCAAACGGGCTAGGATTGACGCATGTTCGCTTTGTACCGGCGCGCCCCCTGGCAGGCGCAGTTGCTGACGATCTTCGCGATCGTCGCCATCCTGATTGTCATCGGCTTCCTGGCCCTGCGCCAGTTCCAGGCCGGCGATCCGAACGTCTCCGTGGAACCGACGTCGGTGGACGTGGGCGGCGCGGCGACGCTGATTCCGCAGGGCGAGCGACCGTTCGGGCTTCACGTCATTGGCGAGGGCGAGGTCGTGGTGTCGCCCGACCGGGCGATCGTCACGCTGGGCGTCGAAGCGTCAGCCGAGACAGCGGCTCAAGCGGCCGACGAGGCCAACTCAACGGCCGAGAAGCTGATCGAAGCCATTCGGGGCGTCAGCTCGGACGAAAACGAGATCCTGATTCAGACGACCGGGTTGAGCCTGTCGCCCGTCTTTCCGCCCGCCGCGCCCGAACAGCGCACCGTGTCAGCCGATCCGGTCGGCTATCGGTCGGCAAACACAGTCACCGTGACCATCGACAAGATCGACCTGACCTCCAGGGTGCTGGACGCGGCGCTGAGCGCGGGCGCGAATAGCGTGCGTTCGATCAGCTTTACCTTGCAGGACGATGGCCCGGCCAAGGCCGAGGCGCTGCGCCTGGCCACGTTGGACGCCGCCGCCAAGGCGCGCGCAGTGGCCGACGCCTTGCGCGGGAGCGTGCGCGGCGTTATCTCGCTACACGAAGACAGCATCTACGTGCCGGTGGCGCGCAGCGACTTCGCCATGGCACGGCCGATGGCAGCCGCACCCGCCGCGGCCGCGGTTCCGGTGGAGGCCGGCGAGTTGCGCATCCGCGCCACCGTGCGCGCCAACTTCGCGTACGAGTAGGCGACGCCCGGAGAAACTTCGACCGACGGCGTCCGTTAGCCCAGGTCGGCGGGACGCACCGGCGCCCCCGTGCGCGCGGACTCCTCAATGGCCAACGTGACCCGCAGAGTCCGCACGGCGTCGGCGTAGGTGGATCGGATGTTCGACGCGTCGCCCGACTGGACCGCCTGCACGAACGCCTGGTCCAACAGGTACTTGCAGTCGGTGCTGTTGGTGAGTTCCCGGACCTCGCCGGGCTGCGCGATGCGTCCCCCTTCGTGCCATACCCACATCGACAGGTCGCGCGCCACGATCGTGACGCCGTGGTCCCAGGACTCACCCGGAACGCCATTGAGGCCGCAGGTGTTGAGCAGCGTGCCGACGGCCCCGTTCTCGAACTGAAAGGTAGCGGCGGACACGTCGTTGATGTTCAGGCTCGGCGCGTCGGTCATCAGCCGGGTCGCGGCGGCGGCGTGGACGCTCTCAATTTCGCCGACGAGGTAGCGTTGCAAGTCGACAACGTGCGTTGCCTGCTCCACAACCTGGCCGCCCGATTGCTCCTGGATGCGCCACCAGAGTGTGCGGGGCATGCCGCCCAGGTAGGTGCCGATGGCCATGCCCACGGTGCGGTCCGCCAGCAGCGCGCGGGCGGTGTCGGCGGCCTCGCTATAGCGCGTCTGGTAGCCCACGGCGGTGATCAGGCCGCGCTCCGCGATGGCCCGCTCGATCCCGCGCACGGTTGGCATGTCCAGCCCCACCGGCTTTTGGACGAGCATGGGAACCCCGGCCTCGATGCACTGGTACTCCACCTCGCCGTGCGCGAACGGCGGCAGCGTGATGAACACGCAGTCGGGCGCGGCCGCGGCCAGCATCCGCCCTGCGTCGTCGAACGTCTCGATGGTCGGCGGCTCGACTGGCGGTGACATCCTGGCCGTGGCTAGCCGCAGCGTGTCCGGGATACGCGCCAGATCGATGTCCGCCAGAGCGACCACGTCGGCTTCCGGCATGCGCAGCAGATTGGCCAGGTGCATGGAGGCGATGCCGCCCACGCCAATGAAGGCGACTCGCACGGGGGTTGGCTCAGGCATACGTAATCAAGACCGGCAGCAGACCTCCGAAGCCTAGGGGCGGCCGCACCGCAGCGTCAACGCGGGTCTACACTGCCCGGCTGTGATGCGGTGCAGGTTGACGCCACGAGTGTTCACGCCGGCTGGCTCGGCCGGTGAGTGGGCGCGCGCTGGATACGCCTGATGCCCGCAGGTCCGCGCCGGCACCACGGCGCCCCACGCCCGCTTGGCGCCGGCGGCCGCGTGGTCAGCGTGCCGCGGCGAGTCTCGATGAGCCTGCAGGTGGACACGACCCTGGCGCGTCGCGGTCCATTCCGGCCAGGTCTCATCCTTGTCGTCACGTTTGCGAGCCTGATTCTGTTGGGCACCGCGCTGCTGGCGCTGCCGCTCTCCATGGCCGAAGGCCGCGAGCCTGATCTGCTGGTGGCGCTGTTTACCGCAACCTCCGCCGTGTGCGTCACAGGGCTGACCGTGGTATCCACCCACGACCATTGGTCGCTCTTCGGTCAAGTCGTGATTCTGGGGCTGATCCAGGTCGGCGCCCTGGGCTTCATCGTGGGTGCCATCGTGATCTTCTCGCTGGCCGGCCGGCGCACCTCAACCCGCGAACGCCTGATGTTCGGCCAGCACATCGGACGAGGCGAGCCCGGCGGCCTGAAGGGGCTGTTCTGGCGTATTGCCATATTCACGCTGTTGCTGCAGGGCGTCGGGGCGGTGCTGCTGTTTCTGCGGGTCCGCGGCGATGCGGCGGTGGAGAATCCACACTGGTGGTCGATATTTCATGCCGTCTCCGCGTTCACTAACGCGGGGTTCGACATCGAGCCGGGCTCCGTCAGCTTCGAGCGGCTGGTGGACGACCCAACCACCGTGGGCATATTGGCCGGGCTGGCCATCGTGGGCGCCATCGGTTTCATGGTGATCTTCGACGTGATGCGGCGGCGGCTGTGGCGGCGCCTGGGGCTCGAGTCCCGCATTGTCCTGACGGCCATGCCGGCCCTCCTGATCGCCGGATTCTTGCTGCTCCTGGTGTTGTCGCCCGATTTCGGCGGCGCGGTGCCTGAGGACGATCTCGGGCTGCGCTCAAACGCCGCGCTTAATCACGCCGTCTGGCGCACCACGGGTTTCTCGACCATCGATATGGGCCGCCTGCACACCGATACCCTGATCGTGCTCATCGTGCTGATGTTTATCGGCGGCGCCTCGGCCGCGGTCACCGGCGGCATTACCGTCAACACTTTCAGCGTGCTCTTCATTGCCATGGTGTCGCACATTCGCGGTCGCCGTTTTCCCGAGGCCTTTGGCCGGCGTATCGCTCAGCATTCCGTCATGCGCGCAATAGCCGTCGTCGGGCTGTCGGGTGTCGCGGTGCTGCTGGCGACCGTGCTGATGTCCATCGCGGAACGCGGTTCGGACACGGTGCTTTCGAACCTGTTATTCGAGGCCGTGAGCGCCTTTGCCGTCGTTGGCTACTCCACGGGCATCACGGCCGACTTGACGGTGGCTTCTAAACTCGTGCTCATTGGAACCATGTTCGTGGGCCGTCTCGGGGCTTTGACCCTTGCCCAGGCGCTCGTCACGCGCGAGCATCAGCCGGCGGTCCGCTACCCGGAGGAGGCCATCAAAGTCGGTTAATCGCCGACTCGACCCATGCAGATCCTGGTGACCGGCCTTGGCCGGTTCGGAAGCAGCCTGGCCCGCACCCTGGCGGAATCCGGACATGAAGTCATCGTGCTCGACACGTCCGAGCAGGCCGTCCAGATGGCAACTGACGTGGTGGATCAGGCCGTCGTGGGCGACGCCACCAACGAGGCCGTGCTGCGCGAGGTTGGAGCAAACGACGTGGACCTGGCCATCGTGGCCATGGCCGAAGTCGAGGCCAGCGTACTGATCACCACGCACCTGAAGAACCTGCGGGTGCCGCGCGTGTTCGCCAAGGCTTCCAGTGAAGTACATCGCCTGATCCTGGAGCGCGTGGGGGCGGACCGCGTGGTGTTTCCCGAGCGCGACATGGCGTTGCGCCTGGCCCAAAGCGTGTCCACGCCCGGCATGCTCGATTACCTGGAACTGCTGCCGCACCTCGGCATCACGGAGATCGACGGGACGCCGTTTGCGGAACAGTCGCTGGCTAATCTGAATCTGGCCGCCCGCTACGACGTCAACGTGCTGGTGATCAAGCGCGGCAACGAACTGATCGTCACCCCCGGCCTGTCCGAGCGCGTGATGGAGGGCGACATGCTGATCGTGGTCGGACGCGACAGCCGCATCGCCGAACTGCAGACGGCCGCCGGCTGAGCCGCCGCTTCCCGGCGCGTGTACGGCCTGTGGATGCGCTGTGGACTTTGTGTGTAACTCGGGATGCGTGGGAGTCAAGCATCCCACTGAGCCCCTGTTGGCCGGCACGGTACTCGAAGAGCCGAAGTCGATGCCGCAGAAGCTGGCGATCCGCGAGTTGACCGAACGTCAGACGAACGAGTTGTCCAGATCGTTGAAACTCTGGCGATTGACACGCAAGATAGGGGATGTCAACATGCTCCCCCACCTACATGTAGTATGTAAGCCCATTGGTCGCCTTCGCCGCTGATCATCCAGTCATAGCCTTCGGCGGCGGTGGGGTGGGGCGAACAAGAATGGGGGGAGTGGCGGTGATCAGACTGCTTGGCGAACTGCACCGCACGCGCGATGGTCGCCAGTTCGCCATAGATTTCGCGCAGGTCATCCCGTCCACGGGCGCATATGACCTGGTTCTCTTCGGCCTGCGTCACGCGGAAACGGAGTTCTCAATGGGTGTGGCCTTCCCGCAGGACTCCGCCAGCACCTGGGGCGCGCACGATGCCCTGGTGCGCGAAGGATTGGGGCAGATCCGTACCGAACTCGAGCGTGGTAATACTGAGGACGGGTCTCTGGTGGAGATCCCTTCCGCCACGTGGGGAGGGTGGAGACCGAGCTACAGGTTCTCGGTCCCAACAAAGACGCGTTATGCATAAGAACGGCAGAACGTATCCGGACCTGTCCGATAACGCGCTGGCCGTGCTGCGCAAGCGCTACTTCCTGAAGGACCGCGTCGACCACCCCATTGAAGACACAGACCAGTTCTTTGACCGCGTCGTGCGCGGCGTCGTGGATGTGGAGCGAGAGCGCGGCTGGGTGGACGCCGACGGTCACGCCGAAATCGTCGACGCGATGTACGACCTGCTGCGCGGCCTGCGCTTCGTCCCCAACAGCCCCTGCCTAATGAACGCCGGCAAGCCCCAGGGCTACGCGCAGATGGCGGCCTGCTTCGTGCTGCCCATCGACGACGACCTGCTCAGCATCAAGACCACCGACATGCACGCGGCCATCATTCACCAGAGCGGTGGCGGCACGGGATTCAACTTCTCGCGCATCCGCCCGCGCGGCGACTTCGTGCGCAGCTCCGGCGGCGTGGCCAGCGGCCCGATCAGCTTCATGTCGATGATTGACTACTCCTGCGGCGAGATTAAGCAGGGCGGCACGCGCCGCGGCGCCAACATGGGCATCCTCAACGTCGACCACCCGGACATCCTCGACTTCATCGAGTGCAAGACCGAAGACGGCCGGATCGCCAACTTCAACATCTCCGTGGGCATCACCGACGCCTTCATGCAGGCCGTGCGTGACGACACCGATTACGAGCTGGTCAACCCACGCACCCAAGAGGTGACGAAGCGGCTGCGCGCCCGCGACGTCTGGGACCGCCTGGTCGACGGCGCCTGGCTGAACGGCGAACCGGGGATGATCTTCCTGGACCGGCTGGAGCGCACCAACCCGACGCCGGACGTGGCGCTGCAGGACACCACCAATCCCTGCGGCGAACAGCCGTTGCTGCCCTACGAGGCCTGCGTGCTGGGCAGCCTGAATCTGAACTGGCACCTCACCGAGGACCGCACGCGCATCGACTGGAAGGCTCTGCGCCGTGACGTGCACCTGTCCGTCCGCTTCCTGGACGACATGGTCGAGGCCTCCAACTTCCCGCTCAAGGAAATCGACGACATCGTCAAGCACGGCAACCGCCGTGTGGGCCTTGGCGTCATGGGCTGGGCCGACGTGCTGTTCCACCTGGGCCTGCCCTACGACAGCCCCGAAGCCGAGGCGCTGGCCAGCGACGTCATGCAATTCATCAACGATGAAGGCCGGCGTGCTTCCGAGGAACTGGCCGCCGCTCGCGGCGCGTTCCCCAACTTCACCAACTCGGCCTGGGACCGCAAGGGCCACGCGGAGCGGCGCAACGCTACGGTCACCACCATCGCGCCGACCGGCACGATCAGCATGATCGCGGACGCCTCCAGCGGCATCGAGCCGCTGTTCGCGCTGATCTTCTGGAAGAACGTGATGCGCGACAGCGACGACAACGCCGCCACCACGCTGCGCTACGTAAATCCGATCTTCGAGACCTACGCGCGCCGCCGCGGCTTCTTCAGCGAAGAGCTGGTGGACGCCATTGAGGCCAACCACGGCAGCCTGCGGATCACCGATGAGACGCCGGCGGACGCTCGCCAGGTGCTGGAGGGCGTGCCGGAATCGGCCCGCCGCATCTTCGTGACTGCCCACGATGTCTCGCCCGAGTGGCACATCCGCGTCCAGAGCGCCTTCCAGGCGCACACCGAGAACGCGGTGTCCAAGACGATCAACTTCCCGCACGAGGCCACCCGCGAGGACGTGGAACGCGGCTACTGGCGGGCCTACGAACTGGGCTGCAAGGGCGTGACCGTCTACCGCGACGGCAGCCGTGACTTCCAGGTGCTGACCACCAGCGACAGCGGCGACAAGACGCGCCGCGACGAGACCGATGAGCCGCAGGCCGCCGAGGCCCTGGCGCCCGTCGCCGAGGCCCCCGCACCAGTGGCCGCCTCGGTCAACGGCCACGGCAACGGCCACGCGCCCGAGTTGACGCCAACGCCGGCAGCCAACGGGGCCTCGGACGACCACGCCGACCGCACGCCGCTGCCAATCGTGGCCGCGGTCGAGCGCGAGCGACCCGACCAGATTCACGGCACCACCACCCGCATCCGCACGGGTTGCGGTCCGCTGTTCGTCACGATCAACGACGACGAGCGCGGGCTGCCGTTCGAGACCTTCGCGACGCTGGGCAAGGCCGGCGGCTGCGCCGCGGCGCAAACCGAAGCCATCGGCCGGCTGGCGTCGCTGGCGCTGCGCTCGGGCGTACCGGTCGAAGAGGTGCAAAAGACCCTGCGCGGGATCACCTGCCACCGGCCCGCCGGGTTCGGCCCCGAGCGGGTGCTTTCCTGCGGCGACGGGATCGCGCAGGCGATGGCCAAGCGGATCGACGTCGAGAACGGCGACTTCGTCCCCATGGTGGATCTGCAGGGCGAGGGCACCTACACGCCCCCAGCCGAGCAACCCGCAGCTACGACAGCATCCGCGACCCGCCAGTCCGCACCGACCTTCGGCAGCGGTTCGGCCCCGGCGGCCGAGACCTACGTCGAGGGCGCCGCGCGCGACCAGGGCTTTGTGGGCGCCTGCCCGTCCTGCGGCGGCAGCCAGCTCCACTACGCCGAGGGCTGCATGAAGTGCGTGTCCTGCGGCTACAGCGACTGCGGGTAGCGGCAGACCCTCCAGTCCCGACAGGCCGATTCGGCCGGCGAGTTTCGGCGCGGGGCTAGGCGTCGCTGCCTAGGTTCCGGTCTGGCGCTCGTCAATCACTAGGCGAAGTGACGGTTTACTCCAATAGAGGTCACCGACTTCGGCGCCTCGGTCCAGCAGTACGGACATCGTGGCCGCGTCGCCGTGTTCGGCCGCTTCCTCGAGCGGCGTGTTGTCAAGTTCGTCCTTGGCCTCGATATCGGCCCCAAAGTCAAGCAGCACCTCGACGGCGGATGCCTTGGAGACACGTGCAGCGGTATGCAGCGGGGTGTCACCAAAGTCGTCCCTGGCGTCGACGTCGGCGCCGTTCTCAAGGAGGACAACGGCAACATCCAGCCGGTCGCTCGCAATCGCGGTATGCAGCGGGGTGTCGCCGTAGTTGTCCCTGGCGTCGATGTCGGCTCCTCGTTCCAGCAACACGCCGACGACGGACCGATTCGCTCCGTAGCTCGCCACCAGGTGCAACGGAGTTCTTCCGAGCGTGTCTCGCTCCCCGACACTTATGCAGGCCAATATTCCGCGAACGTCATCCGCATCCGCGTTCTGCCAGAACTCAGGTAACTCCCACTGATACCACTTCGCCGACGCATTGACGCACGGGACCCTTGGGATCGGTGGATCGGGTCTCGACGCGCCGTTACAGGCCGTTGCCCAGAACGCGGCAAGCATGGCCAGGGCGAGCCAGGCCGTCAGTCGCCACTGGTATGGCCGCCGGGTTCGAGGTCGAACCGTCTGACGTCGACGGGTCAAGCAGGTGCTGCCGCATAGCTGGCGGCGAAACGTTGTGTAAGGGCTGCCCCTAGGTCCCCGCAGCATGGTCTTCGAGCACCTGAGCGGTCGCTCGATTGCCGGCGTCCAGGGCCAGGTCAAGCGGTGTGGCGCCGTCGTTGTCTAGGGCTTCGTGGTCGGCGCCACGTTCCAGGAGGTGGGCAACAATGTCCGCACTTCCAAAGTAGGCCGCGAAATGCAGGGGCGACCAGCCGTCCTCGTCCCGGGCTTCCAGGTTGGCGCCCGCGTCCAGCAAGAGCTTCACGACTGCCAGGGTTTCTCCGCTGGCCGCGAAGTGCAGAGGCGTCCAGTCGTCCTCGTCCCGTGCTTCCAGGTTGGCGCCCGCGTCCAGCAAGAGCTTCACGACTGCCAGGGCTTCTACGTTGGCCGCGAAGTGCAGGGGCGTCCAATCTTCGTCGTCCCGTGCTTCCAGGTTGGCGCCGGCGTCCAGCAAAAGCCGCGTGTAGGCCGGGTCCTCCAACTCGGCTGCCATATGCAGGGGTGCGATGCCACCCTCGGCCCTGGCTTCGAGGTTTGCACCACGGTCAATCATCACTTCAATCAGTTTTGGATCGGCCTCGTACGAAAGAGCCACATGCAAGGGTGTGAGCTGTTCGACGGCGCGGGCGTTGAGGTTGGCGCCGTGGTCCAGTAGGACGGCCAGCACTGCGGGTTTGCCGTCGACCAATACGCTCCAATGCAGTGGAGTCAGTCCATCGTCGCCTTGGGCTTCCAGGTCGAGGCCGCGCTCCAGCAGAATCTCGACCATGGCGGGTTCGGGGTTGAGGGCCGCCGCCAGGTGCAGCGCCGTCGTGCCGCTATAGCCCCGTGCGTCCAGATCGGCCCCGAGAATCAGGAGAGCATCAATCCTCTCCGGAAGCTCGCTATGGGCTGCCGACAGCAGCAGCGGAGTCAAGCCCTGGTGGGTCCCTGCTTCCAGGTCGGCGCCGCGTTCGACCAGCAATTCGAGCGATTCCGGCTGGGTGCCAAATACCGCCCACGAGTGCAGCGGGGTCCATTCGAGATCATTCCGCACATTGGGATCAACACTGTGGTCCAGTAGGACGGCCAGTACGTCCGGGTCCGGACTTCGTACGGCTGCCAGGTGGAGGGGGGTTTGCCCGCCTTCAGCTCTGGCTAGTACCTCGGCGCCCGACTCAATCAAGGCCACGACAACAGCCGGGTCGGAGTTGAACGCGGCCGCCTGGTGCAGCGGCGTGGAGCCGTTAGCGTCACGAGCGCTGATGCTTGCGCCGCAGTCCAACGCGGCTTGCACGTCGGCAAGCGTCGCTCCGACCCAAAACTCCTTGCTGAGCCAGCGAGTCTCATCCGCGACTTCGGAGCAGACCACGGCTGTCGATTCCGGTGGCGTCGTGGGTTCGGGCGTGGGGGTTGGCGATTGCGTCTTGGTCGGTTCGGGTTCCGGGCGCGCTGCTGGCGTAGACGCTGGCGCCGGCGAAGCGGTGACCGGCGAGACCACCGCTTGCGTTGGTCGGGTTGGCGAGCGTGGAGTTGGGGTCGACACCGGGGTGGGCGACGGTGGAACCGGCGACGCCACGACTTGAGTTGGCGAGGCCGTTGCGGTGGCCGATTGATCAACCGCCGGCGCTGGCTCGGATGATTCGCCGCAGGCGATCAGCGCCACCATCGTCAGACCGAGCAGCGGAACTCCCCACCGCGCCGGAAATGTCCACCTCGACGACGCGTGGGCCGCCGCTTGTAACTGGCCACGCGTGTCCAATTTACCCGCCGCTCCGCGATTCCCGGCTCGTGCCGATCAGTCTAAGTCGGCCTCGGTCAGCCTCAGCATCGGCTGCCTGGCTGGTCGGGTTGGATTTCCTCGGCCGGCCAGCCCACGTCGTCGCGGCCACTGTCGCGTCATGGCGCGACCGAAGAGCTAGGTTCCGCCGGAGGCGGTGGGAGCGGCCGGGCTGGCGCCGGGCCTCAACTCATCAACGAGCTGGCGCAGGGTTGGTTCGGTCCAATAGAGATTGCCAACAATAGCGCCGCGGTCCAGCAGAACAGACATAGTGTCGCGGTCGCCTCCGTAGGCTGCCGCTTCAAGCGGGGTGTTGCCGTAGTCGTCCTGCGCTTCGATGTCGGCACCGCGACTCAGCAGAATCTGCACAACGAGCACGGCGGCCTGGCGTGCCGCTACATGCAGCGGGGTCTCTCCGGCGTCGTTTCTTGCTTCAATCTCGGCGCCCTGGTCCAGGAGTAATGAAACGATGGTTGGGTTCCTATGCGCTGCCGCCCCGTGCAGCGGGGGGACGCCGTAGCCGTCCGCCTCGTTGACATCCGCACCATACTCAAGGAGAGCTTCTACTACGGCAGGTCCGCCGTTGCGTACGGCGAGATGTATCGGCGAGAGCCCCGAGTCGTCCTTTGCCCCAATCTCGGCGCCGTGTTCCAGCAAAAGTGCAGCAGAGACTTGATTGTCAGAGTTTGCGGCGTAATGCAGCGGGGTTGAACCGGTGTCGTCCTTGGCTTTGATGTCAGCACCGCGTTCTAGCAAAGACGTAATCGTGCCCTTCGAGGAGCTCTCAACCGAGGCGAAGTGCAGGGCAGTTCTGCCGAGGTTCTCCCGGGCGTGAATGTCGCCGCCGTTGTTGAGCAAGGCGTTGACGATTGACTCGTGGCCGGAGATTGCCGCTCGGTGCAAAGGAGTGCTGCCGGCTTCGTCCCTGGCATCAATGTGAGCGCCGTCGGCCAGCAACGCTCTAATGACCGACGAATCCTGGCTATACGCCGATGCAAGATGCAACGGTGTCAAGCCTTGATCATCCGTTGCATGGACGTCAGAACCACAATCCATCGCGGCATGAACCAGGCGTACGGTCGCAACACGCCAGAAGGCAGGCGTCGTCCACGATTCCCGAACCGTGCGTTCGGACTCAGGATTCATGGTGCAAGGGGCCGGCGTTCGCGACAGTTCTGGCCTTGAGCCATCGGCGCAGGCGCTAAGTCCGACGGCAACGACCAGCAGCAAGGCGCACCACCTAGCCTGTCGCATTAGCCCGTCGCTGCTCCCTGCATTCTCTACCGAACGCACGCGGACACTCGTGTGCCACTCCGAAGTCGAAGGCCCAGCGATCAGTCTAGATTCTGCGGCCTGACGGTCGGCCGCCCGGGACTTCGCGCGGCTAGAGCCCGTCGGCCAGCCAGGCGACGAAGTCGCGGCGGGGGGTGGGGTGCTTGAGGAGTTCGATGCCGTGGCCGGGGGTGTCGTAGGCCGAGACCTTGCGCGGCTCGGCGGTGCGGCTGTAGAGGGCTTGCGACTGGAGGGCTTCCGCGCGGTCGGACTGGAAGAGCACGCCGCGGGGCTGGAAGTTGGGGATGTCCTCGCCCATGAGCAGGCGGCCGGGTTCGAAGCGTCCGCTGACGGCCACGGCCCGCCGCACCTCGGGCAGCACCGCTGACGCGATCCAGGCGGTGTTGGCGCCTACGCTGGCGCCGCCGACGCCGATGTGCCCGGAGTCGATGTCAGCGCGGGCCGTGAGCCAGGCCACAGCGGCGGCCACATCGGTCGGCCAGCCGTCCAGCGTGTTGGCGCGGTCGGTTTCGAAGTCGTATCCGCCGTCAGCGCGGACGCGGCGCAGGCTCTCGCCATGGGCGCGGGCGTCGGGCGTCAGCACCGCCAGGCCGGCCGCCAGCAAGTCGGGCGCCAGGTCGTCCCACTGGGCGCGCGTGCCCTGGTATTGATGCATCAGCACCACGGCCGGCCAGGGCGGCGAGTTAGCGGGCGGCGTGAAGGTGGCGACGACCTGGATGCCGTCGGCGGTGCGGTAGGTCACGTTGCCGCTGTGGGAGTCCGCGAAAGGCAGCGGCGGAAGGGCCGGCGGATCGGCACATCCGGCCAGCGCGCCGGCGCCCAGCGCAAGCCCGG
>JAPPFO010000076.1 GCA_028875175.1 Chloroflexota bacterium
CCCGCCCCCCCGCCCCCCCCCCCCGCCCCCCGGGTTTGCTGGTCTTTTCGCAGGGGTGCTGGGGGTAGCTGCCACCCTCATCCCAGCCTTCTCCCTCAAGGGAGAAGGGGCAAAGCAGCGTCTCTTACCGTGGTCAGAACATCACGCAAGGTTGGTGGTCAAGAGCGTGGGCTGCGCGGAAGACCCCTCACCGATTTCCGGCGGGTACGCCGGAATCTGCCTCTCCCCTTGGAGAGCGTGAAGAGCGGCGGATTGACACAGAGGAGTGCCACGCAGGTTGGGTGCTGGTGGGGGTGGTTCGACACGCCCCTCCGACGGACTCCGGGGCGGCTCACCACGAACGGGTGGGGCTGTTTGCGGGGTGGTCTGTCTGGTGTTGGGGTTAGTGGTCGGCGAGTTGGATGTGGGGGGTGTAGCGGCGGAAATCGGCGGTGTTGAAGGTGAGGAGGCGGCGTTCGCCGTGGGCGAGCATGGTGGCGACGATGTTGGCGTCGTGGATCTGGCGTCCGCCGACGGGGATTTCGCGGCAGAGGGCCAGGAGAGTCTCAGAGACAGCGGGTCCGTCTTCGAGAATCTGGAAGCCGTCGAGCAGCCGGCTGGCGCTGGCCAGCGCCTCTTCGCGTGTGAGCGGAACGAGCCAGGCCTGTGGACGGGTGAGGACAGCCAGGTACTCGCGGACAACCTGACGGCTGATGCTAAGCGGTTCGCCGTCGCGAACGGCTTGCCGCAGACGCGCCCTGGCGATCGGGTGGTCCGGGGACTCGCGGATGCGGGCGTGGATGAGGACGTTGGTGTCGATGAACACGGCGGGCTAGAGGCGATCCTCGTAGAGGTCCTCGCGTCGGAGACTGAGGTCTTCCGGCCAGGCGCCCGCGCTGTGCACCGGTAGGACGTGGTCCAAATCCAGCGTTGGGCTGGGCGGCGGACGCGTGCGCCTGAGGACCAGGGTCTCGGCGTCCATATCAACCTCTGCCGTCTCCCAGCCGGCGACATTCCAGGCCAGGGCCTGGCTGTGGCCGCTGCCGAGGCGTTGATTGCCCCACCAGGGCCGGTAGAGACGAGCGGAGGCGGGGAGTTGAAAGCCGAGGGTGGATTCGATTTCACAGAAGGTGGCTCGCCACTCGTTCGTTTGCAGGGAGCATAGGTGGGTGTAGAGGCGACGGTATTTGCCGCGGGCGGCCATATCGCGATAAGTCTGGATTCTGTCGGCTGCCATGGGAGCCTCTATGAGGCGACGCGATTGACGGGCGGGCGATTACGTGAATCATAGTTAGTTAGTGGGCAAAGTGCAAGTGCCTGAGAGCCTTCAAAGGTCGTCCTGAAACCGACTGGTCGCAGTTCCCAGGTGTCGTGGACGGTGGCTGGTCCCGCCGGGTCGATCATTCGAAACCGGACTGATTGACGAGATCAGTGATGGGCTTACACTGGCCGGCATGAACGGGGTACTGGGTTAGATGCGCGGACCTGAAGTGCAGCGCCGCTGCGTTGCACGCGGGGTGATTGCGCGAGGAGTGTGCCCTCTGAGGTAGCGAAGGACTGATTGCGAAACGCTTGCCGCGGATGGGGCTCCGAGCCAGGAATGTCCGCGGTTTTTTCTTTTTCGCCGATCAGAAGGTTTTGGGCTGACGCATGTTGAGTCTCAGCAAGGTTTCGTTCGCGTGGGGGCCGCAGGAGGTGCTGCGGGAGGTTTCGCTGTTCGTGGGGCGGGGCGAGAAGGTGGGACTGGCGGGGGTGAATGGGGCCGGGAAGTCGACGCTGTTGCATCTGGCGGCCGGGGCGGTGGAGCCGGATAGCGGCGGGGTGAGCCGGCCGAACCGGACCGGGATGTTGCCGCAGGAGCCGGCAATTGCCGCGGCGTTTGCGCCGGAGTCGACGGTGATGGACGTGGTGATGTCGAGCGGGCCGACGGCGGAGATCGCGGCGCGGCTGTCGGCAGCGGAGCGGCGGTTGGCGACGGTGGGCGACGAGGAGTTGACGGAGGCGGTGGAGGCGTACGGGCAGATTGAGGAAGAGTTTCGGAACGCGGACGGGTACCGGGCGCAGTCGGACGCGGGGGTGATTCTGAGCGGGCTGGGGCTGGGGGCCGACATGGCAGACCGAGCGCTGGGGAGCCTGTCGTCGGGTCAGCGAACGCGGGTGGAGATGGCGCGGGTGCTGGCGAGCAAGGCGGACTTGCTGCTGCTGGATGAGCCGACGAATCACCTGGACGTGGACGGGACGCGGTGGTTGATGGGGTTCCTGGCGGACTCGCCGGCGGCGGTGCTGATCGTCTCGCACGATTTGCGGCTGCTGGATCACGCGATTACGCGGGTGTATGAGCTGGACGGGATGACGCGGAAGGCGACGGCGTTCAAAGGGACGTACAGCGAGTACCTGGTGTGGAGCGAGGAGCAGCGGGCGGCGCTGGAGGTGACGCGCCAGCAGCAGCAACGGCGGATCGACCGCTTGCAGGCGTCGACGGACCGGCTGCGGGCGCACTCGATGAAGAGCGAGAAGGTGGCGCGGCGGGTGAAGGTGATGGACCGGCGGCTGGAGCGGATGCGCGAGGAGCAGGTGGAGCTGCCGCTGGAACCGGGCGAGATCGGGATGCGGGTGGGGCAGGCGCCGAGGTCGGGCCGGGTGGCGCTGCGCGTGGAGGGGGTGGCGCATGCGTATGGGGAGAACCGGGTGTTGCGGGACGTTTCGCTGGAGTTGGAACGGGGACAGCGGTTGGCGGTGATCGGTCGGAATGGGGCGGGGAAGTCGACGTTGCTGAATATCGTTGCCGGGGTGTTGGAGGCGGATGGCGGGTCGGCCGAGGCGGGGCATAACGTCTCAATGGCGCACTTCAACCATGCGTTGGATCCGGCGCTGGGCCGGCGGTCGGCGTATGACTTCGTGCGGTCGCTGCTGGGTCCGGTGGAACCGACGATCCGGAGCTTCCTGGCGACGCTGATGTTTCACGAGGACCACATTTACCGGCCGCTGCGAACGCTTTCGGCCGGCGAGCGGGCGCGGCTGGCGATTGCGGGGCTGATGCTGGAGCGCCGGAATCTGTTGCTGCTGGATGAGCCGAACAGCAACCTGGACCGGACGACGCAGGCGTGGCTGGTGGAGGCGCTACGCAGCTATGGAGCGTCGCTGGTGGTGGTGTCGCACGACGTGGAGTTCGTGGCGGAGCTGGAGCCGGATTGGGTGCTGCTGATGCCGGAGGAGCGGTTGGAGGCGTATGAGGAAAGGCATTTGGGACGGGTGGCGTTGGTGTAGGAGTGACTGATGATCCGCAATTTGCGATGGGTCAATCGTGATAGGTGACGCCTGACCTCTCGAGAACAACGTAGCGTATCGTCTAAGCCAGAATGCACGCCTATCTAAAGAGGTCGCTGTGCGTGCCGGTGCGAACGAAGATTAGCCTGTCTTCTTCCGGTTTCCAAATCAGTAGCCAGTCAGGCTCTATGTGGCACTCTCAGTACTCGGACCAATTCCCCCTCAGCTTGTGGGGCCGATGTCGAGGCTCAAGTGGGTGACCTGCAAGCAATTGGTCAATAATTGATCTCAGCTTCTCGGGATCTTTGCCACGCCTTTCGGCGCGTCTCAAGTCTCTATTGAATTGTTTGCGAAAAACAGGCCGCAAAATGACGGCCTATTGGTCTTGCGATTCGTTACTCTTATATTTGGCATATTCTTCCATAAACTCGTGCATGTCGTTGTATTCGACCAAGTCTTCGCCAGCCTCCACCTGCCGCATGGCCTCAATGGTCTCGGCATTGGGGACCCGGTACGTGGGATCCTTAGCCGCTGGTTTGGCATGCCGGACTCTAGGTTTTCGTACTTCAACCCTGTCTTTTATCGCCATGTCTTCCTAAAGATCAACCATGCGACTGGCAGGTACGCTGGCTGCGAAGAGAATTCTATCACGACTCTAAAGCTGGGAACGCATCTCGTAGGCGGTTAGCGGACGCTGGGGGCGTTGAGTTGGAGGACGGCGGAGAAGGCTTCCTGGGGGATGTCGACGCTGCCGACGCGTTTCATGCGGCGTTTGCCGGCTTTTTGGGATTCGAGGAGCTTTTTCTTGCGTGAGACGTCGCGGCCGTAGCACTTGGCAAGGACGTCTTTGCGGAGGGGGCGGACGGTTTCGCGGGCGATGATGCGGGAGCCGATGGCGGCCTGGACGGCGACTTCGAAGAGCTGGCGGGGGATTTCGCGGCGGATGCGGAGGGCGAGGTCGCGGCCGATGACGGGGGCCTGCTCGCGAAGGACGAGGGTTGAGAGGGCGTCGACGACCTGGCCGTTGACGCGGATGTCGAGGCGGACGAGGTCGGCTTCGCGGTAGCCGAGGAAGTTGTAATCGAGGGAGGCGTAGCCGCGGCTGACGGACTTGAGGGTGTCGAAGAAGCCGGTGAGCATTTCAGCCAGGGGCAGGTCGTACTCGATGAGGACGCGGGTTGGTTCGATGTGCTCCATGCGGTGGTGGGATCCGCGTCGGTTGGCGAGGAGCTCGCTGACGCGGCCGATGTAGGCGGTGGGCGTGATGATGCTGAGGCGCATCCAGGGTTCGCGGATGGCGGCGATCTGGGAGAGTTCGGGGAAATCGGCGGGGCTGTCCAGGAGGGTGATGGCGCCGTCGCGGGCCTCGACTTCGTACTCGACCTGGGGGGTGGTGATGACGAGTTCGATGTCGAACTCGCGTTCCAGGCGCTCGCGGACGATATCCATGTGCAACACGCCCAGGAAACCGGCACGAAAGCCGAAGCCGAGGGCCAGCGACTTCTCGAGTTGGAAGGTGAGGGCGGGGTCGCTGAGGCGGAGGCGTTCGAGGGCATCGCGCAGGTCCGGGTACTGCTCGGGGTTGGTGGCATAGAGGCCGGCGAAGACCAGGGGCTTGGGCTGCCGGTAGCCGGGAAGCGGCTGGATGCCTTCGGCGCCGAGCGGGGCCACGGTGTCGCCGGCGGGTACGTCCTGCGTGTCCTTCAGGCCCGTCGCGACGAAGCCGACGTCGCCGGTTCCCAGAACGTCCTGCTGGCGGCGGGTGGGGACGAACACGCCGACGTCGACGGCCTCAGCTCGGGTGCCGGCCTGGACGAGCTGGAGGCGGTCGGCGCGCTGGAGCCGGCCGTCGACCACGCGAACGTAGGCGACGACGCCCTGGTGCTGGTCGTAGGCGGAGTCGAACACGAGGGCGCGGAGGGGGGCGTTGGGGTTGCCGGGGGGCGGTGGCGTTGCGTCGACGATGCGGTCGAGGAGGTTGCGGACGCCGTCGCCGGTCTTGGCGGAGACACAGAGGACTTCTGAGGGCTCGGCGCCCAGGAAGTCGGTCAGTTCGCGGGCCACCTCGTCGGTGCGGGCGGTGGGGAGGTCGGTCTTGTTGACGACCGGGATGATGGTCAGGTCCAGCTCGAGGGCGGCGTAGGCGTTGGCGAGAGTCTGGGCTTCGATGCCCTGGGTGGCGTCCACCAGCAAAACCGCGCCCTCGCAGGCCGCCAGCGAGCGCGAAACCTCGTAGCTGAAGTCCACGTGCCCCGGGGTGTCGATGAGATTCAGCGCGTACTCAATCCCGTCAACCTGGTGGCGCATGTGGACAGGATGAGCCTTGATGGTGATGCCGCGCTCGCGCTCCAGGTCCATGGAGTCGAGGACCTGCTCGCGCATCTCGCGCCGGCTGAGGGTGGCGGTGAGCTCCAGCATCCGGTCGGCCAGCGTCGACTTGCCGTGGTCGATGTGAGCGATGATGCAGAAGTTGCGGGTGCGCGTTTGGGCTGGGGAGAGCGTTTGGGGCATGGGTGATTCTATCGGCGGGCCGGGGCTCGCATGCCGGTGACTTGCCTAGCGATCCGCATTATTCGAGGGCAGTGGCCGCCGCTTGCCCGCTCCGCTGCCACTTGCGGTTACTTAGTGGGGTCCGGGTGGGTCGACGCGTACGGTGATGATGTCGGTGCCGTGGAATTGTTGGTGACTGACGGATGAGGCGTACTGCCGGAGGAGGCGCAGCGAGATTTCGCCCTCGGTGGCGATTGCCTCGTCGTGCTGCTGGAGCTGGCGAACCTGGTCCTCGACGTTGGCTTCGTCACCACCGCCAATGAACTCCAACTCCGCCACGGGGCCCTCACTTGACGCGACGACGACCAGCCGGCGTATCTCTTCATCGTCCTCCTCTTCGTCATCGTCCAGATCCAGGCTCAACGACAGGTCAAGCGGGGCCAGGGTGAGGAGGGTTTCCTCGGCCACGGCGCTCAGGCGGTCTTTCATGGCCTGGTTCCAACCGCGGCGGTCGGCGAATTCGGCGACGAACTCGTTGAGCTCGGGGAGGGCGTCGATATGGAGCCGTGACTGGAAGCGCATGCGGCGGGGGCTGGTGAGCTCGAGGTAGAGAATCATGGCTACGGCGGCAAAGCCGCCGGTGGTGATCCCGCTCTTGAATAGGGCGCTCCACACAGGTCCGAGGTCGGGCAGGTTGAAGAGGTTGAACTGGAAGGCCGCGCCGATCCAAAAGCACATGCCAGCCACCACAACTTTGTCCCGGCTGTCTTCGTTCTGAATGACCGTGCGCGCGCCATCAACGAAGAGCGTGCCGGTGATGAGGATGAGGTAACCGGTCATGACGGGACCGGGGATGGTGCTGAGCAGGCCGGAGGCCTTGGGCAGGAACGCCAGGACAATCAGGATCCCGCCGATGATGTAGCCGACGCGCCGAGAGGCGACGCCGGTGATCTGGGTGAACGCGGCGAAGCCGGGATTGATGATGTTGGGAACGGCGCCGGCGAGCCCGGCCATGAGATTGGAGGCTCCGGTTCCTGAAAGCGCGCCCTGCACCTGGCGAAAGTCAACAGCGCGGTCGTCGCGCCACGAGACGCGCTGGGCGGCAATGGCGGCGCCGTTGGCCTGAATGGAGATGATGAGGCCGAGGAAGAGGAAGCCGGGCAGGAGCGTCCAGAAGGAGAGGCCGAAGTCGAGGCCGAGGCCCGGCGCGGCCTGCGGAATCCCGATCCAGGGGGCGTCCAGGACCCGGTCGAAGCTGTAGATGCCGAACAGGGCGGCGACGACGCAGCCGCCAATGATCCCTATCAGCGGCGCCCAGAGACGGAGGAGCTCAGATCCGCGGAGCGCAAGGGCAGCGACGATGACCAGCGTGGCCAAGGCCGTGAGCGGGGCGGCTACCGGCTCCGTTTCGGTCGCGTCGTCCAGCAGGCCGAAGACGACGGACGCCAGGGTGATGGACAGGATCATCATCACGGTGCCGCCGACGGTGGGGGTGACGATGCGCCGGAGGATGACGAGCCAGCGAGCGACGACGAGTTGGATTACGGCGGAGACGAGGACGAGAGCCGTAAGCGTGGCGGGTCCGCCGTCGGCCACCGCCGTGATGCAGAACGGGATGGCGAAGGCGGCGGTAAACATGGGCAGGACCGCGCCGGCACCGGCCGGTCCGAGGCGACGGACCTGGAGGATTGTGGACAGGCCGCAGACCAGGAGCGAGGCGAAGACCATCCAGATGAGGTAGGACTCATCGCGGCCCGAGGCGTTGGCCACGATGACGGGCGTGACGAGCAGGGTGGCGGACGCGATGAGGCTGAATTGCAGGCCGTACCCCAGCGAGGCGAGCAGCGGCGGGTTCTCGTGCGCCTCGTAGCGGGGGGGTTGAAGCGCTGCCGTGGCCAGAATTACCTCCGGGGCAACCTTACGGCTGGGTGCCGACTTGGACAGTAGAGCGAGAAATCGCCGCGATGTGGGAAGAGGTTCTCTGAACGTCCCGAACGGGCCACGACGAAATCCGCCAGGGACGCGGCCTCAACTCTCCCGTTGCCCGTTTTGTCGTCGAGGTTGACGTATTTCCGTATTTGCGTTACTTCTGACGTTAGCCGCCATGTCGAGGAGGGGACTGCCATGCAAGCCAAGAAGAAGCGACTCACGCTGGACCTCGACCCTCCGGTGC
>JAPPFO010000228.1 GCA_028875175.1 Chloroflexota bacterium
CGGATATCCGGGGCCGCAGGGCACGATGCTGCACGTCGAAGTAAGCGGCGAAACAGGCGTGCTGGTACTGACGCCGGGCGCGGACGGCGTCGACCTGCGCATCTTTGACGGCGACACGCGGCGGACGGGCGAGCTGATCGAGACACCGCCACCGGCGCCGGAGCGGCGCAGCGGCGTGGCCTACTTCGCGCACTGTGTACGCGAAGGACAGCCGATCGAAGGCCGCGGGAGCTTCCGGTTCAACCGCGAGGTGGTGGCCATCATCGACGCGGGCGTACGCGCCCTGACCACCGGCGCCTCGGTGGGCGTGCCGCCGGCGCTGGACGGGTAGCGGGCCAGCCGATGGCCGGGGCTGTTGCGATCACGGGCGCGGGTCGAGGCATCGGCCGGGCCACGGCGCTGCGGATGGCAGCCGACGGCCGGGCCGTGGCGGTGTCCGACGTGGACGGCGACTCGGCACACGCCGTTGCCGAAGAGATTCGGAGCAGCGGCGGGACGGCGTTGTCGGCCCAACTGGATGTGACCGACCACGCGGCGGTACGCGAGTGGGTGTACGAGGTCGACGACGAACTTGGCGGGCTTACGGGTGCCGTGGCCAACGCCGGGGTGATGCGGGTACAGCCGTTCCTGGACCTGACGCCCGAGACGTGGCGCCAGGTGATGTCGGTGAACCTGGACGGCACCTTCTATTTCGTGCATCCGGTGGCCGAGCGGATGGCGGCTCGGAAGCGGGGGAGCATCGTCATCATCGCGTCGGCCTCGTCGCGCCAGGCGTCGTTCGCCACGAATGTCTACAACACAAGCAAAACGGCTGTGCACGGGCTGACGCGGGTGATGGCGCTGGAACTGGGCCCGTTGAATGTCCGGGTCAACGCCGTGAGCCCGGGCGTGGTGGACACGCCGATGTGGGAGTACATCGACCGCGAGCGGGCCAAGCTCTTGGGCAAGCAACCGGGCGAGGTATTCGCCGAGGCCATTACCCGGATTCCGCTGGGCCGGGTGGAGACGCCGGAGGACGTGGCCGGGTTTGTGGCCTACCTCCTGTCAGATGCGTCCGAATACATGACCGGCCAGAACATCAGCTACGACGGCGGCATGGTGATGCCGTAGGCGTCTCGACGAACGTGCCGACGATTCCGGCGCCGTTGATATACTCGACAAGGTCGTCGCCTCCTGAACGCGACGCCATCCCCAATAACCTGAAAGGCACTTTCGCTTGAGCGCGACTCACGATGCCGTGGCGCCAGCCGATGTCTCGGTTGCCGAACCCGAGCCGATCGAAGAACTGGAGTCGATGGAAGACCTGCTCAACGAGCCTGGCGGCGCGATGCAGGGAATCTCACGAGGCGACGTGATCGAAGGCCTGGTAGTTGGGGTCGACCCCGACGAATTGCTGGTTGACATTGGCCTCAAGTCCGAGGGCGTGGTTCCGCAGCGCGAGTTGTGGGACTCGCGGTCGGAGGAGCCGAAGCCGGAGTTCAGCGTTGGCGACGTCGCGTTCGTCTACGTGGTGCGTCCCGAAGGCGACGGGCCGGCGGTGCTCTCGGTACGCCGGGCGGCGCAGGAGAAAGTCTGGCGCGCCACCGAGGAACTCTTCGAGAACGGCACGATCATCGAGTCCACGGTCCAGGAATACAACAAGGGCGGCGTGCTGGTGGACGTGGGGCCGCGCGGCTTCGTGCCACTGTCGCAGCTCACCAGCCTGCGACGAGGTCCCGCCGACGAAACCGAAGAAGAACTGAACGCGAAGCTATCGGAACTGGTCGAAAAGCAGATCTACGTCAAGATCATCGAGCTTGATCGGCGACGTAACCGCCTGATTCTTTCAGAGCGGGTAGCTGAGCGTGAAATGCGCGCGCAGCGCCGTGAAGTCCTGCTGGACGAGCTGCAGGTTGGGCAGATCCGCAAGGGCCTCGTCAGCAACATTTGCAGCTTCGGCGCGTTTATCGACCTGGGTGGAGCCGACGGGCTGGCTCACATCTCCGAACTTTCGTGGAGCCGCGTGGAGAGCCCCGAAGAAATCCTGCGGCCGGGCGAGGAAGTCGACGTCTACGTGCTAGCGCTGGACCGGGTGGACAAGAAGATCGCGCTGAGCATGCGCCGCGCCACCACCGACCCGTGGGCCGATCTGACCTCTCGCTTTCAGGAGCACGAAGTCGTTCCCGGCACCGTCACCAAGCTGGCGCCGTTTGGGGCATTCGTGCGGCTGGCGGACGGAGTTGAAGGCCTGGCGCACTCGTCGGATCTGGGCAACGCCGCGCTGCACATGGTCAACGAAGGCGACATCGGGCAGTTCCGCATCCTCAGCATTGACGCGCAACGCCGCCGCATCCGCTTGACGCCGGTCGAGATTTATCCGCCGCCGGACGAGGACTACGACGAGCTTGAGGTCGAAGGCGAACTGGCCGCGGTGGCGGAGAGCCCGGATGCGGAAGTCGCCGAGGACTTCGATGACGCGGACACCGCTGTCGCTGAGGATGCCCACGATCTGGAGGTCGCAGACGCTGAGGACTCCGACGACGCGGATGCCGTTGTCGCCGACGGGTCTGACGACGCGGATGCGGCAATCGCTACGGAATCCGACGACATGGATGCCACAATAGAGGCGAGCGACGAGACCAAGAGCAGTTTGTAAGCTCTGGGTCGCCGCTACCGGAGGTTGCCGTGAACGACAGGCTCGATAAGTTCACGGAGCGCGCCAAGAAGGTGCTGGTCTATGCGCAGGACGAGGCGACGCGCTTCAACCACAGCGACGTCGGGACCGAACACTTGCTGCTGGGCCTGGTGCGCGAGGGCGAGAGCGTTACCGCCCAAGTCCTCAAGGACCTGGGTGTTGAGTTGAACGAGGTTCGCGGCGCGGTCGAGTTAACTGTTGGACGCAGCGAGCGGATGGTCGTGGACGATCTCACTCTGACCCCGCGAGCCGTACGAGTGCTCGAACTGTCGATCGAAGAAGCTCGTTGGCTGGGGTACAACTCCATTGGAACCGAACACCTGTTACTGGGCTTGGTGCACGAGGACGAGAGCGGCGCCGCAGACGTTCTGAGACGCCTGGGGCTGAGCCTGCAAGAGGTGCGATCCCACGTGACACCACTAGCATCTCGGCGTCGCAGTGCCCAGGCGTCCATCTTGCCCAAAGGGCTGAGGCTACGGCCCAGGTTTTTCTGGGGTTCTGCCTTTGGGAGGTTGCCGTGAACGACAGGCTGGATAAGTTCACGGAGCGCGCCAAAAAGGTGCTGGTCTACGCGCAGGACGAGGCCACGCGCTTCAACCACAACTACATCGGCACCGAGCACCTGCTGCTGGGTCTGGTGCGCGAAGGCGAGGGCATCGCGGCCCAGGTGCTCAAGAACCTTGGCGTCGAGCTCAATAAAGTTCGCAGCGCGGTCGAGTTCATCATCGGCCGCGGCGAGCGCATGGTCGTCGGCGACATCACGCTGACGCCGCGAGCCAAGCGGGTCATCGAGCTTTCGATCGAGGAAGCCCGGCGGTTGGGCCACAACTACATCGGCACCGAGCACCTGCTGCTGGGCCTGGTGCGCGAGGGCGAAGGCATCGCCGCCGGCGTGCTGGAGAGCTTGGGCGTCAACCTGGAGAAGGTTCGATCCCAGGTCGTACAGGTCGTCAGCCAGAGCCAGAGCGAGCGCCCGCGCGAGGCGGCTACCACCGCTCCGTCCAAGCGCTCGTCCAAAACGCCGGTCGTGGACCAGATGGGTATCGACCTCACGGCCGCCGCCCGCGCCGACAAGCTGGACCCGGTGATTGGCCGGCACGACGAAGTCGAGCGGGTGATCCAGATCCTGAGCCGCCGCACCAAGAACAATCCGGCGCTGATCGGCGAACCGGGCGTTGGCAAGACGGCCATCGTGGAGGGCCTGGCCCAGCGCATCATCGAGGGCGAAGTGCCGGACTCGCTGCGCGACCGGCGCGTGCTGACCCTGGACATGGGCACGCTGGTGGCCGGCACCAAGTACCGCGGCGAGTTCGAGGAACGCCTGAAGAAGGTGATCGACGAGATAAAGGGTTCCAGCGACTCGGTGCTCTTCATTGACGAGCTGCACACCGTCGTAGGCGCCGGCGCCGCCGAAGGCGCGGTGGACGCCGCCAATATTCTCAAGCCATCGCTGGCGCGCGGCGAGTTGCAGGTGATCGGCGCGACGACGCTGGACGAATACCGCAAGTACATCGAGCGCGACGCCGCCCTGGAACGCCGCTTCCAGCCCGTGATGGTGCAGGAACCCTCGATCGAGGAAACCGTGGACATCCTGCGCGGCGTCCGCAGCCGCTACGCCGATCACCACAACGTCGAGATCACGGACGATGCCCTGACCGCGGCTGCCGAACTGGCCGGCCGCTACGTGACCGACCGGTTTCTGCCGGACAAGGCCATCGACGTGATGGACGAGGCCGCGGCCCGTGTGAAGATTCGCTACGGCATGCCGCCGAAGGGCCTGCGCGAGCTCGAATCCCGCGCGGACCAGGTGGCGTCCGAGAAGTCCAAGGCCATTGACTCCGAAGACTTTGAGGCCGCCAACCAACTGCGGCAGGAAGAAGAACAGTTGCGCGCCAAGGCCGAGGCCCTGCGCGAGGAGTGGACCTCGTCCAACGAGGGCCAGTCGCCGCGTGTGACGGAAGAAGAGGTCGGGCAGGTCGTCTCGATGTGGACCGGCATTCCGGTCACGCGCATCCGCGAGGAGGAGTCCGAGCGGCTCCTGCACATGGAAGACGAACTGGCACGCCGCGTCGTGAGCCAGAAGGAAGCCATCGAGTCCATCTCACGCGCCGTCCGCCGCGCGCGCGCCGGCCTGAAAGACCCCCAGCGTCCCATCGGCGCCTTCATGTTCCTGGGACCCACCGGCGTGGGCAAAACGTTGCTGGCGCGGGCGCTGGCCGACTTCATGTTCGGCAGCGAGGACTCGCTGATTCGCATTGACATGTCGGAGTACATGGAGCGCCACGCCGTCTCGCGGCTGGTCGGCGCGCCGCCGGGCTACGTGGGCTACGAGGAAGGCGGCCAGCTGACCGAGGCCGTCCGCCGCCGCTCGTACGCGGTGATCCTGCTGGACGAGATCGAGAAAGCCCACCCCGAGGTCTTCAACATCCTGTTGCAACTCATGGACGACGGTCGCCTGACCGACGCCAAGGGGCGCGCGGTGGACTTCCGCAACACCATCGTCATCATGACGTCCAACGTGGGCGCCCAGCACATCAAGCGCAACGCCACGCTGGGGTTCCACAGCGACGACACGTCGACCGAGGACACCTACTACCGCAACATGCGGTCCAAGGTGCTCAACGAGCTGAAGAAGGTGTTCCGGCCCGAGTTCCTCAACCGCGTCGACGCCAGCGTGGTCTTCCACGCGCTGACGCGTTCCGACGTGGCGGACATCGTGGACCTGGAACTGGCGCGCGTGCGGCTCCAACTGAGCGAGCACGAGTTGGAACTGGAAGTCACCGCGGACGCCAAGGGCCTGCTGGCCGAACAGGGCTACGACCCCGACTTCGGCGCCCGCCCGCTCCGCCGCGTGATCCAGAACCTGATCGAGGACCCGCTGGCCGAGGAACTCCTGCGCGGCGCCTTCGAACCCGGCGCGCAGGTGATCGTGGACCGCGACGGCGACGACGTGGCCATCACGTCGCGGTCACCGGTCGAAGCCTGAGTCCTCAGCCTTCCTGACCACGGAGGCCTGACCAAGTCTGAGCGGCGTGCCGCCGAGTGCCGCAGGGTCTCTAGGGTTTCCCGCGGCGGGCCTCTGGATTCCGCCTGGATTGCTCGCCCAGGCCCAGCGTGGTCATCCAGAGCGTTACGCCCACGGGAACCAGGGCCCCGGCGGCGGGCACCGGCACATGGCCCACGGAACCGTTGGCTACCGTCCACACGCGCTCGACGACCGGCATTTCTCCCCAGCGATCGGCGTAGTCCTGATCCATAACGGCCGTGACGTAGTTGTGGTCAAAGTGCCGCCAAATGCCGAGCAACGCAGCGACCAGAACGAGCACCGCGACAATCCGGGCGATCCGGATTGTCGCCCGCGACGTGCGAAGCATGAGCGCGACAAGGGCCAGACCACTCAAAACCAGGGCTGCCCACGGCATCAACTGCCAGAACTCTTCCCAGTGCCGTTCATAGGCAAGCGCAACGGCGACGCTGAGGATGCTGATGACGACGAGGAACGCCATGGCGCCCCGCAACGTCCCGGCGACGCCCTCACCGTCGAAGGACCGAATCACGGCAGCTTGAGTTGGGCGATGATTGTCTCTACGACATCGGGCGCGGCGTTGTGATCCGCGAGCCCGCGGCGAAGCTTCGCAAACTCGGTGTCGTCCGCCGGGAAGGGGCGGTTGTGTTCCACCTCATGCGCCCACGTCCCGGGATTGCGAATCCCGGCCGCTGCAAACGCCGCCTCCAACTCTGCGGCGGTGGCGTTGTTCGCAGAGACTTTGCCGCCTGGCGCGGCATCGCTGGCCGCCGGGGCGGCCGGGGGTGCCTCGCCGCTCGTGTGATCGTCGGCGTCTTCGCCGCAGGCGGCAAACGCCAGCGCAAGGCTGAGCGCAAGTAACAGTGGGATAAACCTGCAGATTCGCATGCGATGCCTCCGAGACTCTAAGACGCTCGCGATCCGCCCGACCGGCGAAACTTAGCCGCCTCACTCAGGGAGCGTACCCACATCGCGATTCCCCTGACATCCCAGCGCCGCGAGGCAGTCGCAAAGCCTGTCACGCCGTTGCCGCAACAGTCGACCACGCCTGACCTCGCGACGTCCGGCGCTACCATTCGGGCTACTTGATCCAGGGTTGACGAACCGTGGCTAAACCTCGTCGATTATTCGCCTGTGCCGAGTGCGGGGCGGAGCATCGGCAGTGGATGGGGCAGTGCAGCGTCTGCGGGGCCTGGAACTCGCTGGCCGAGCGGCGGGTGACGGACGGGCCCGCTAGCTCCCTGTCCACGCCGCAGGCCGTGGCCCTGGATCAGATCGACACGTCGGCCGACGACCGGTTGCCCTCGGGCATGGGCGAGATGGACCGCGTGCTGGGAGGCGGGCTGGTGCGAGGCTCGCTGGTGCTGCTGGCCGGCGATCCGGGCGTGGGCAAGTCCACGCTGGTGCTGCGGCTGGCGGCCGAACTGGCGTCACCTCAACGTCCCTGCCTGTACGTGGCCGCCGAGGAGTCGGCGGCTCAGATCCGGATGCGCGCCGAGCGCATGGGAATCGGCGGCGACGGGCTCTTCGTCTACGCCGAGACGGCCATGGATGGCGCGCTGGCGGAGGCTGAACGGCTGCGGGCCGGAGTGCTGGTAGTGGACTCCATCCAGACGGTTCGGGCAGACGGTCTGGCCTCGGCGCCCGGCAGCGTGACCCAGGTTCGCGAGTCGACGCTACGACTCTTGCAATACGCCAAGGCCACGCACACGCCGGTGCTGATCGTGGGTCACGTCACCAAGGAAGGCATGGTGGCCGGTCCTCGTTTGCTGGAGCACATCGTGGACGCGGTGCTCTACCTGGAAGGCGACGACCATCACGCGCACCGGCTGCTGCGATCGGTGAAGAACCGTTTCGGCCCGACGTTCGAGGTGGCGGTTTTCGAGATGGATGGGGCCGGGCTGCGCGAAGTGACCAATCCCTCGGCCATGCTGCTGGCGGGACGCGACTCGACGGCGCCAGGGTCAGCGGTGGCCGTGGCTATGGAGGGCACGCGTCCGCTGCTCGTCGAGATCCAGGCGCTGGTTGCGCCCACGACCTACAGCCTGCCGCGGCAGCTGGCGAACGGGCTGGACCTGAACCGGCTGAACATGCTGCTGGCGGTGCTATCTCGACGAGCCGACGTTGGTCTGGCGGCCCACGACGTCTACGTCAACGTCGTGGGCGGGCTGCGCC
>JAPPFO010000128.1 GCA_028875175.1 Chloroflexota bacterium
TCTCACGTCTCCGCCTGCACGAAAGCACCGCCGCAATTGTTACAGTTTGGGCACACTTCGTAAGTGAACGATCGACGCCGCAGCGAAGCGGCGCCCGCTGGGAGGGGAACAATGGCCGCGCAGACGCTCCGTATCCTGGTCATCGAGGACAACCCCGGCGACGTTCGGTTGCTGGAAGAAATGCTCGTCCCAACCAGCGACGTGCAGTACGAAGTCCAGAGCTTCGGCAATCTGTCGGACGGGCTTGCGGCAGTCAGCGACTTCGAACCCGCCGTCATTCTGCTTGACCTCGGTCTCGGCGAAACCCAGGGCCTGGACACCTTCACAGCCGCGCAGGAAGGCGCCGGCGACGTTCCAATCGTCATCCTGTCCGGACTCGGCGATGAAATGGTGGCAACCGCAGCGGTGGGCCAGGGCGCCCAGGACTACCTGGTCAAGGGCGAGTTTGAGGAACAACGGCTGCGCCGCACGATCCGCTACTCCATCGAGCGCCAGCGCCGCGCCGCCACGGCAGAGGAACGCATCCGCACCCTGGCCGCGGAGGAGCCGGGCTTCGCCGACATCGTCATGAACCAGCCCGACGGCGTGATCGTGGCCGATTCCACTCGCAAGGTGCTCTTCGCCAACCCCGCCGCCGCCGAGTTGTTCACCGTCGCGGTCGACGACCTGGTCGGCAGCGAACTCGAGTTCAACGTGCGCCCCGGCGCCTCCCAGATGGTGCAGATCCGCGAGGACCCCCGGAATCCCAAGTACCTGGAAGCCCACAGCGCCCAGGCCGTCTGGTCCGGTAGCGACGTGCACGTCCTCACCTTCCGCGAAGGCGAACACATCGGCTTCCTCCGCCGCCTCCTCAACAGCATCGGGCTCTAGACCCCGGTCGACCTCGCGTCGCCTACACCAGCTCGCCGAACAGCCGGTCGATCAACCGGCAGGCGTCGCCGCGCCTGATCGTCGCATCCGGCCGTGCGGGCTCCGGCACGTCCGGCAACCCGCCCATCGACGCCATCAGCGGCGAGGGCTCGTCCATCCACTGCTGCACGATCTCCGTAAACGATGACCAGCAGCAAGCCGCCTGATCGTCGAACAGCCCCGCGTCCACCTCCAACGGTCGCCACGGGTCCACCGCCCGCCGCGCCAGCCAGGCCCACCGCTGCGCCTCGCCCGCGGTCAGTGGATCATCCAGCCGCGCTGCGGACTGCGAAAAGAACCCTCGCGCCCCCCAGAACTGCGCCGCCTTGGACAGTCCCGGCGCCTGCTGTTCGTATCCCGCAAACCCGGCCGGCACCACATCCTCGAAGTACGTAATCACCTGCCCGCCATCCAACAGCGCCCGCTGCAACGCCCCGCGCGGCACGTCCCGAACCCGCACACCACGCCCCAGAGCCAGCGCTGCCGCTGTCCCCGCCGCTTCGCCCAGCGCCATCCACACCGGCTCCATGCGGATCGTCCCGTACCCCAGGTGGCTGGCCGACACCGCCACCGGCGCCAGCAACCCGTCGATGCCTTCCGGCACCATCACTCGAAATGGAATCTGGTACGGCACAGTCTCTTCGTGCAGCCCGATAAACCCCTCCAGCGCCACCTGCCGCCCGTCAAACGCCTCGGCGTCACCAAGCCCCAGGTCCTCGCGCTGCCGCGTCGCGTGCGAGTCGATCTGATACCCGCCCGACGCCACGCTGTCCCAGTGCACCGGCGAGCGCCCGCCTGAACTGTCCAGCAGCGCGTCGCCGGCGCTGAACAGGTAGCCGCCCTGGATGCGGCAGCCCTCCCGCACATACATCTGCCGCGGAAACCCGCCGTTGTCTTGGAACTCGTCCGCCGCCAGCCCCCACTCCCGCGCCGCCTTCCTGAAGTCCTTCGGCAACTCCTCGTCGTTCTGACAGAACCACACCAGCCCCTCGGTGTACGACCGGTGCGCTTCCGCGATCTCCAGCCGACGCTCCGGCCCCGCCTCGGGATAGTCGAAGTTCGCCTCGGCCCAGTCGCTGGAGGTGAAGCAGTAGTGGTGGTTGTTCGCGTCCGACTTCCGGTTCGGCATCGGCACGAAGTTCAGCACGGCCGTTCCGCCCCGCGGACCCCAGAACCCCGGCATCCGCCCGCTTCGCACGTCGTCAATCAGGGGCGTGAACGGCGTCCGGTCATAGCCCGCCGGCCGCTCAACGTCGCGTCGGTTCCCAGGGTCGTCTGTCAGGCACAGCCGGTAGTTGTACGCCTGGATCCGCCGGTCCGCCGCTCCGGTGGACCCCGGATACGTCATCCGGTCGTGAAAGTCCTGGTACACCACCCCGGCATGCGACTCGCCCAACTCCTCCCGACCCTCGCGCCCGATCCGGTACGACGCCCCCGCCCCCAGCGCCACGTCCCCCTCATACGTCGCGTCCACGAACACCCGCGCCTCCAGCCGTACCTGCTCGCCGGTTGCCGCTCCTTGCTCGTCCACCGCCGCCAACGTCACCGCCGTAATCCGCCGTTCCGGTGTCTCTTCAATTCGGGTGACATCCGCCCCCGGCTCCGTCTGCACCAGCCAGCGCCCGCCCTCCGGCATTGACGCCCCGCCCTCCCAGGCCAGCCGCCAGCCGCGCCACACCTCCAGCCGCTCCTGCTCCGCAACCAGCGTCTCCAGCAGCCGCTCCGCCAACGAAGGCTCGAACCGGTAGCCCTCATTGCTATCGCGAACCTGCTCCGAATCCTCGCCGTACGTGGCTGAGTAATGCTCCAGCACCATTCCCACAAACCGTCGGAAGATCCCGCCCACCGACTCGTTGGGCCGGATATCCGTGGCACCTAACCCGCTCGTCATCAGCCCGCCCAGGTGCCGCGACGGCTCCACCAGCACCACGTCCAGCCCTTTGCGCGCCGCCGCGATTGCCGCCGCCACCCCCGCCGGCGTCCCCCCGATCACCGCCACGTCGGTCTGCTTTGTCGCCCCTGGCTCAGCGCGCATGGCTCGCGTCCGTTCAGTCCTGCCGATTCCCGCGCATCGTTTCATACGTGGGCTTCAGCCCATAGCCGGCCGAGCTCTACCATGGACGAATGGACGGCGGTTTCAACGTCGGCGGCCTCGGCCGCCTCCTCATCATCGCGGGCGGCCTGCTCCTCGCCGCCGGCGTCCTCCTGGTCCTGCTTGGTCAGATCCCCTTCTTCGGCCGCCTGCCCGGCGACATCGCCATCGAACGCGAACGCTTTTCCTTCTTCTTCCCCCTCGCCTCCATGCTCATCCTCAGCCTCATCCTCACCATCCTCATCAACATCATCCTCCGCTTCTTCCGCTAGCCAGGAATGGGATTCAGGCGCGACACTAAAGTCATCGGGCAAACTGGCGTCATCGGGGACCGGTTGATGTACAGCGACCCCAGGAAGGCCTAGCGTGCGCGGCAAAGTCGTAGCTGCACCCGCCCACCAAAGCGCCCTCTTCCCGCCTGTCGCGCGCCCAAAGCCCGAAGCTGGAGAGTGGCAGCCGTACCTTCGAGTCGATGATCTGAACCGTGCGCCCTTCAAGGCCATCAGCCGCCCCCTCCTGCTCTGCGGGGACGCCCGCGCAGGGCTTTCGCTTCTACCCGACGAGTCCGTGCAGACCGTCCTCACGTCGCCGCCCTACTGGTCGCTGAGGGACTACCAAGTTGAGGACCAGATCGGCCGCGACGACAGCCTCGACGCCTATCTGGACGCCATCGTGGCTGTCTTCGAGCAGATCCGGCGCGTTATCCGGTCCGACGGGACGGTTTGGCTGAATGTCGGCGATTCGTATACGTCCGGCAATCGCAGATATCGTGCTCCGGATCGAAAGAACAGCGCCCGCGCCATGAGCGTGCGCCCACCCACCCCCGACGGCTTGAAGCCAAAGGACCTGATAGGCGTTCCGTGGCGTCTGGCCTTCGCGCTGCAGGACGCAGGGTGGTGGCTACGCAGCGAAGTGATCTGGCACAAGCCGAACGCACACCCTGAATCGGTAGGCGATCGCCCGACCAAGGCGCACGAAACGCTGTTTCTCCTGTCGAAACAGCAGGACTACTACTACGACCAGGAAGCCATCAAGGGCCCGCGTGACCGTCGCCTTCGGACAGTCTGGGACATCCCTACGGAGCCGCTTCGGCGAACAAACGGCAGTGCCGACGATCACCCGGCCATGATGCCGATGTCCCTGGCGCGTCGCTGCCTGTCGATCACCAGCAGGCGCAACAGCGTCGTGCTGGATCCCTATGCCGGGTCGGGCACGACGCTCCTTGCCGCCCACGAGCTCGAATGCGCCTGGGTGGGCATCGAGATCAAGCCGGAATTCGTGGACCTGATCGAACGACGGATGCGCGGCTAGTGACCCTCGCGGAACTCAAGGCGAAGCTCGACACATTCTCACCAGTCAAGATCGAGTTCGTTGCCAGGGTCATGGAGTCCCTGGCCAACCCGCCCACCGCCGAAATCAAAAAGCGGGGAACATGGCTTACGGGATCCGCGGATTGGATCGAGTACTTCGGCCTCGCTCTATCGGTCCACCACAGCGCTACAACAGAACCACTGGGTCTGACCGCCTTTGAAACGGTCTTCAGGAACGCCTGCGAACACCTCAAGTGGCCGATCGATCCTCCAGGGTCCAAGACTCAACGTTTCGTTGATTTGACCGTTCGGCCTAGCGCGGGTCCCGAAAGGCGGCTTTCCCTCAAGTCGACGGCCGCGCGCAGGCTCTCAGCGACGTCACTCCACATCTCGAAACTCACCGAAGCTGCCTGGATACAGGACGTACGTACGGCTCCAGACCGCCGCAAGCGGACGCAGGAGCTATTTCGGCAATACCAGGCCGCAGTCACGCACATCGTCATGCTGCGGGCGTTCCGCGACGCGCCCGGCGAAGTGCCGAGCCTCTACCAGCTCGTCGAAGTTCCGGCTGGCATCTTCAATTCTGTCCAGAGTGCACCCTTGAACGTGTTCACGCGGGACGCACCGCTCATTGAGTGCCGCGTCGGAGGCAACACCGTCGCGGTTGTTGCCATCGATAGGTCCGACGCGAAGATCACAGTCAGGCGCGTTCAACTCTCCGCTTGCACCGTCCATGCCGAGTGGAGTCGGGTATAGCCGGCAAACCCAAGAGCCGTCTGCTTCGACCTCAGAATCACCCGACTACGCAGCCGTTTCGCCATACACCCCCGCTGCATTCCCCTCCCGCGGCGTCCCCGGCACCATCGGCCCATGCCGCCGCCCCGCAACAAGCCGCGACCCGTCCGTAAACCCTTCCGGCCGGTTCTTCAACTGCTTGATCAGCCGTTCCCTCCACGGCCTCAGGTCCGCCGTCCCCGCCAGGTCCCGCGTCTCGTCCGGATCCTCCGCAATGTCGAAGAGCTGTTCCCGCCCCGACTGGCTGTACCAGATGTACTTCGTCCGCCCGTCGGTTACGAAGTGCCAGGCCGTCTCCGGACGGTTCTTCCCGCCCGAATGCTCCCCATGCAGCGTCTCCCGCCACGTCGGTGTGTCGCCACGCACGAACGGCATCAGGCTCCGCCCCGTCACCGATGCCGGAACCTCCAGCCCAACCCCGTCCAGGATCGTCGGCATCACATCCTGCAGACCCACCGGCTCGTCGCGCACCACGTGCGTCGGATAGCTCTGCGATGGCGGCCCCATCACCAGCAGCGGCACCCGCGCCGCCGCCTCATACGGCCACGACTTATGGAACAGCCGGTGGTCCCCCAACATCTCGCCGTGGTCCGACACGAACACCACCAGCGTGTCGTCCAGCAGTTGCATGTCATTCATGTACTGCAACAGCCGGCTGATCTGCATGTCCACGTGGTTGATCAGCCCGTAATACCCCGCCCGGCAGGCGTGCATCACCCGTGCGTCCAGTTCCAGGCCCTGCGAGCGCGCCTCCTGCATCTCGATGTCGATCCCCCGCGTCGGCGCATCCACCGGGTCCGCCCAATCCCCGATCACCGGATTCGGCAGGTCCTGCCAGTGATACCGGTCGTAGAAAAACTGCGGCGGCGTGAACGGCGGATGCGGATCGATGAACGAGACTTTCAGAAAGAACGGCGCGCTCGGGTCCCGCCGCTGCAGGAAATTGATCGCCTCCGAGACACACCAGAACGCGTGCGTCCGCTCCTCCGGCAGGTGACTCGGGCGCCCGATCCACCCGTTCGGCGTCGCCCCGTGCGCCATCGCCCAGCGGCTCAGCGGAATCTCCCCATGCAGCCAGTCCAGGTAATCGTTGGGACCGCCCCGCGTGCTGTCGGCCAGCACCATCCGGTCGAACCCGTAGCGCTTCCGCCTGGGCGAAAGGTGCAGCTTGCCGCTCAACAGCGTCTCGTAGCCCGCCGCCCGCAACTCGCCCGCCAGCGTCGCCGGCGGGTCCCAGTCGGTATCCGGGTGGTTTTGCAGCATCCCGTGCGTGGCCGGGTCCTGGCCCGACATCAGCGTGCGTCGCGCCGGAATGCACTGCGGACACTCCGCGTAGGCGCGACGGAACCGCGCCCCCGTCGCGCCAATCTCGTCCATCGCCGGCGTCTGCAGCACCGGATGGTCGTCGATTCCCAGGCAGTCGCCCCGCTGCTGGTCCGTCACCAGCAGCAGCACGTGCGGTCGCGTGGCGCTCATGCCAATCTCACGTCCAATCGATCATGATCTTGCCGGTCGTCGCCGAATCCGCCAGCTTGAACGCCTCCACGGCCTCGCCGATCCGGATGCGCTTCGCAATCACGTCCTTCACCGGCAGCTTATGTCGCCGCAGGAAGTTCAGCAGATCCTCCCACTCGTACAGCTTGAAGATCCACGAACCCGTCAACGTAATCTCCCGCGCGTTCAACGGCGCGCTCAGCTTATAGACGGTCTCCTCGCCGATCCCCACCTCCACAAAAATGCCATGCGGACGCAGCCCCTCCAGCGCCGCCGTCCGCGCCGGCGTGAAGCCTGACGTGTCGATCGCCGCATGCACCCCGTCGCCCCCGCCGAACTCTCGCATCGCCTCCACTGGGTCCGTCTCCGCCGCATTGCACGTCGCGTCGATCCCCAGCTCCTCCGCCATCTCGATCCGGCTCGACTGCACGTCAATCCCCAGCACCGAAGCCCCCATCGCCCGCGCAAACATCACCGTATAGAGCCCCACCGGCCCCAGCCCGCTCACCGCCAGCGTCATGTCGCCCGACGCCTTGGCCTTCCGCACCGCCCCGAACGCGGTTCCCAGGTTGCACGCCAGCAGCGCCCCGTCCTCGAAATCGAAGTCGTCCGGCAGTGGCAGCGTGTTGCGCGCCGGCACCACCACGTAGTCGGCGTTCACCCCGTCGCGCACCCAGTTGAACCCTTCGAGCTCACGGCAGAACCCAGGCTCGCCGTGCCGGCAGTGCTCGCAGTGACCGCAACCGATCAGGTGATAGATCACCACCCGGTCGCCCACCGCCGGATGGGTCACCCCCGGACCCACCGCGTCCACCACCCCGGCCCCTTCGTGCCCCAGCGTCAGCGTGCTGTAGCCGTGCTCGTCCCGTTCGGCTTGGGGCTGCCGGTACTTATGCAGGTCGCTCCCGCAAATCGCCGACCCCATGATTCGAATCCGCACGTCGTCCGGCCCTGGATCCGGAATCGGCTTCGTTGTCAGCTCCACGATCCGGTCGCCGGGACAGATCAGGCATTGCATGCGGTCTGAGGTCATCGGGGCGTCACTTCCTGCTCCCTCGAACCCGTGAACCTAACGCCCCCCACCCCGCCCCGTAAACTCTCAGGCCGCTTCAGACCTGATGCAGGAGGCGCGCCGTGGCCCCATTTGACGAACTCAACAAC
>JAPPFO010000169.1 GCA_028875175.1 Chloroflexota bacterium
TTGTAGGTGCGGGTGGAGGGATCGAAAAAGGGGTAGATGCTGTCGCCCTGCTTTGCGCCGAGGCCTTCAAATGCGGGCGGGTCGTCGTAGGTGGTCCAGTGGATGCTGTCGGCGGAGTACGCGCGGCGGACGTTGGCGCCGGGCAGCTCGTCGGCTACGCGAAAGCCGGGGGGGCCGACTTCGTAGATGGCCTTGTAGCGGCGTGACGGATCGGACTCGAGCGGATCGTCCAGCGGGGCCAGGCCCCAGACGTTGCCGTGAGTGCGATCGCCCATGACGATGTTGGTGTCGCGGCCGTCCTCGCGGAGGATGCCCATGGGCGGCTTGACCCAGGTAAGGCCATCCTCGGAACGGGCGTAGCAGACACGAAAGCGGGAGACGTCGTAGTCGATCAGGGTGCGCCCGGGCTGGCCGGCTTTCTCGCGGTCGATGTCAAAGTCGGTGTAGAGGAGGTGAAAGACGCCGTCGTCGTCGCGCCAGACCTGGTAATCGTCGGCGTGCATGTTGACGTGGTGCTCCCAGGGCCGGTCCTGGGTCACGAGGGGATTGCCCTGGAACATCACCGGGGTATGGACGGTGCGGGTGATGTTCTGGATTTCCTCGATCAGGCCGGTGTCGAAGAAATACTGGGGCGTGTCGCGGATGTAGAGCTCGGTGGAGTCGAGGTCAGCGATGGGACAGCATCCAGGGCATGAGTCGGGTCAACGTAGCATCGGGGCGATCCTGCGCTAGCTCAACATTGACTGACTCGGCATGGATTGGCGCCGGTTGCATGGCCAGCCTGTTGGCCGCATGCTGGCGGCAAGCGCACCTGGGAGTTTTCAGGAGGCGGACTGAGGACTCCCGGCGGTTCCTGGTGGTGCGCGGCGCGCGGGAATTGAGTCGCTTGCGCACGATATCGACGTAAGGCAAACTACTTTGTGTCGCAAACTTGATGACCGTCGGATCGAGGCAGTTGTGCTTGTGATCACGCACGGGTGGCGCCCGTGAGCAGCACGGACACGCGAGCGTTGTTGCGTGCCGACGGCGTTGTTCATCGGTATGGAGATTTGACGGCCGTGGACGAGGTCACGCTGGACGTCAGGCGGGGCGAGGTGTTTGGACTGCTGGGGCCGAATGGGGCCGGCAAGTCGACGCTGATTTCGATCTGCAGCGGGATGTTCGAGCCGACGGCGGGGCAGGTGGCCGTGGGCGACCGGCAGGTATCACCAACGTCGCGGGCGGCCAAGCGGCGGATTGGCGTGGTGCCGCAGGACATTGCGCTGTACGAGAAGCTGAGCGGCCGGCAGAACCTGCGGTTTTTCGGGCGGGTGTACGGCCTGGGCGGGCGGCGCCTAGGGGAGCGGGTGGAGGCCGTGCTGGACGTGGTGGGGCTGAGCGATCGCGGGAACGATCAGGCCGAGACTTATTCGGGTGGGATGCAGCGGCGGCTGAACCTGGCGGCGGGGCTGCTGCACGAGCCGGAACTGCTAATCCTGGACGAGCCGACGGTGGGGGTAGACCCGCAGAGCCGGAATCACATCTTTGACAACGTGGAGCGGCTGAACCGCGACCAGGGCGTGACCATCGTCTATACGACGCACTACATGGAGGAAGCCGAGCGGCTGTGCGACCGGGTGGCGATCATCGACCACGGGAAGATCGTGGCGCTGGATACGCCGCGGGCGCTGATTGAGTCGCTGGGCGGCGGGGTGATCCAGATCGGCATCGACCCGGGGCAGCGGGAGCAGGTGACGGGAACTCTCCAGTCATTGCAATCGGTGCAGGCCGTGGGGCCGGGGCCGGACGAGCGGTCGCTGAACATCGAGGCCAGCAGCGCGCGGCACGCGCTGGTGGATGTGATGCAGGCCATGAACGCGGCGGCGCTGGAGGTGGAAACGGTGCGAATCCTGGAGCCGAACCTGGAGAGCGTGTTCCTGCGCTATACGGGTCGCAGCCTGAGGGACTGAGCAATGCGCGTAACGCTGGCCTTCACGATCAAGGAATTCCTTTTGCTGCTGCGCGACCCGGGCGGGCTGTTCGTGCTGTTCCTGATGCCGGTGATGTTCATGGTGGTCTTCAGCCTGGCACTGGGCGGGCTGTTCGAGGAAGGGGCTGCCGAGGGATCCGCCAGGGCGCTGGAGGTGCCGGTGGCGGTTGGCGGCGCCGGCGAGGTGGCCGAGCAGGTCGTGGAACAGCTGGACGCGACGGAAGGGCTAGCGGTCATCCGCGAGCAGGACGGGCAAGCATTGACGGCGGACGAGGTGGCTCAACTTGTGGCGGATGGCGAGTACCCGGTAGGGGTGGTGTTTCCCGCAGGCCTGACGGCGCTGCTGGAAGATCCGCGCATCCTCATGGGCGAGCAGGTTGAGCCGCTGGAAGTTGACGTGATCGTGGACCCGGCGACCACCGCGCAGGTGACAGGTCCGCTGGAGGGAGCGCTAGACGCCGTGTTGCAGCAGGTGGTCGGCCAACGGCTGAACCAGGCTGGTATGGCCGTGTGGTTCGAGCAAGTGGCAGCCGGGTTGCCCGCCGAGGTTCGCGAACAAGCGGCCGCGTGGATGCAGCAGAGCGGCGAGGGCGCAGGCGCACTGCCCGTGACGACGCGGCGGCGGGTTCCGCCGGGGGTGGAGCGGGAACAGTTCCCGGACCAGTACCAGCAGAACGCGGCCGCGTACACGGTGATGGGCGTGTTCTTTATCGCCACGGTGATGATCGAGTCGATCTTCCGCGAACGGCGGAGCGGAGCGATGCGCCGCTTGCGGGCCGCCCCGGTAGGCCGGGCGCCGATCGTGATCAGCAAGCTGGCGCCGTTCTACGTGGTGAACCTGATCCAGATCGTGATCATGTTCGCGATCGCACGGTTCGCGTTCGGGCTGGAGCTGGGATTCATCCCGGCCGTGGTGGTGGTGTCGGCGGCGCTGGCGCTGGTGGCCACGGGGATGGGCATTGCGCTCGCGGGCGTGGCGCGCTCGGAAACGCAGGGGACGGGGCTGGCGGTGATCGTGGTGCTGACGACCTCGGCGCTGGGCGGGGTAATGGTGCCGCGCTTCATCATGCCGGAGGCGATGCAGCAGATCGGCAACATCACGCCGCAGGCCTGGGCGATCCAGGGATACCAGGACGTGCTGGTGCGGGGACAGGGCCTGGGCGGCGTCTGGCTGGAAGCCGGCGTGCTGCTGATCTTCGCGGCGGTGTTTACGGCGATCGGGGTGTGGCGGTTCCGGTTCGACTGAGAAGCGGGTCTGCGGAGCCTGCCGAGCCGCACGTCTAGATTCAGCCAGTTTCAACGCACCCATTGACTGCACGGCGGTCGACGGCACACGAACGGCGGCCGGCGGAAAGCGGTTCCGCAGGCCCTGCGTGCGCACGGCCAAGGCTCCACACGTTCCGTATGGCTTCAAGTCGCGTCACTGCGCGAGTCTCTGTCTCTTGTCCCGTGATTTATCAGCATGCTACTTGACATACCCTGAACATCGCATCTAACATCCTCTTGTGCATTATTGCCACGTATCAAGCTGATATTAGCAGGGTATTAGATTTCGTCTCTTATCCCGCTCATTCGGCAGATTATACGTGGCTCACATGATTCAATAGCCAAGGCTTAGGCGGGTCTGCAGTGGGAGGTACCGGCGATGTCGATGCACGAGGATCTGGCGTCTGCCTTGAATGCGCAGATCAATCACGAGTTCAGCGGGGCGTATGTCTACCTGGGCATTGCGGCCTATTTCGAGTCGCTTGACCTGGACGGCTTTGCCAGCTGGATGCGGGCGCAGGGCGACGAGGAACGGGCCCACGGCATGCGGATCTACGAGCACCTGGCCGATCGTGACGAGCCAATCACGCTGGGCAGCCTGGACGAGGCTCCTACCGGGTACAGCGACGTGGAGGCCGCGGTTGCCGCCGGTCTGGAGCTGGAGCAGGAGACCACGCGCAAGCTGAACGCACTGTGGGCGCAGTCGGTCGAACTTGGCGATTACCAGGCGAAGGCGCTGCTGGACTGGTTCGTGAACGAGCAGACCGAGGAGGAAGACCTGCTGCGGACGTTGCTGAGCCACGTACGGATCGCGGGTAGCGAAGGAGCGGCCCTGCTGATTCTGGACCGCGAGCTGGCGGGTCGGTAAGTGTCGACTTTGCAATTGCGCCAAGTACACGAGGCCTGGCAACAACGAAGGACCAACGGATGGCCGCTCGGCCGAGAGGTCGCCGGCTCTCTGCGATGGGCAGATTTCATTCTACCGGCGGGCAGCCGAGGCCTCTTTCTTGGCATTCGGCAAAGACTGCCTGGCGAATCAATTGATCGCATCCTAAGTCATCGCGTTAGATCAGCCTATGGATCGCTCTTGCCATGCCAGAAGGCGACACATTAGGCAATGCTACATCTTCGTCCTTGGATGCAGGACGACCGTGCAACTGCAAGGCGGACACCAGTTGAAGGGGGCGGTTGATGGCAACCATGAGTGAGTCTCCGATGCGGCGCCGCGCGACTCGATGGGAACGGGTGCAGCTCTGTCTGGCGGCCATTGCGGCGGCGAGCCTGATGCTGGCCGGACCGGTGACGGCCTTGCGGGCATTGGACTGCGTGGGGACGCCTATCAGCGGCGGTTGCCTGTTCACCAATACCGGCACGGACACCACCGATCCAAACGACGGGTATGCCGTGACCAACGCTGACGGCGTGCCCATGTGGGACTTCGTACGCAAGCAGCGTGCGGAAGCCATTGGCTATCCGATCAGCCAGCGCTGGCTGGATGGCCAGTTCACGCTGCAGGCGTTTCAGAAAGTGATCCTGCAGTGGGATCCGGCGCGCCAGCGGATGAACTTTCTCAACACGCTGGACGTGCTTGCGAACCGTTTCCCGGACATTGCGCTACCCAACGTGCCGGCGCACCAGGTGCTGCCGGAGGACGCCGGCGCCGATTTCGCGACAGTAATCCAGAACCACCTGGCGATTCTTGACCGGAATCCGGTCATCAAAGCGCGGTTTCTGAGCGAGCCTGACTGGCTAAATCTCTACGGGCTGCCAATTCGATATGAGGAGCGCGAGGTTGACGGGAATCCGCAGGGGCTGCAACTGCTCCGCGCCCAACGGGCGGTGTTTGCCGTCTGGAACGTACCCGCGCCGGGCACCACTCTTGGCGAGGTGGTGCTGCAGAACCTGCCGGACAAACTCAAGCAGCTTGGAAGCATCGTTGTTCCCGACAACGCCGAAGCGCCAATAGCGCCGAAGCAGGTGGATGGGTTCGCGCCGCAGCAGGCGTATCGACGCTCAAGCGGGGAGGACGACCGAAGTGATGACGAACGGGACGCCAGCAGCGGTCCGCCAGGTACAGACAATGACGGGTTTGATACGACCGCGAACACCGACCGCGACGGGTTCGATACCACGGCCAATACCGATCGCGATGGCTATGACACAACCGCCAATACGGATAACGATGGCTTCGATACCACTGGAGACACCGACCGTGACGGCTTTGACACGACGAATAACACCGATCAGGACGGGTTCGATACCACGGCGAATACCGATCAGGACGGGTTCGATACCACGGCCAACACGGATCGTGACGGGTTTGACACCACCAATAACACCGACAACGACGGCTTCGACACCACCAACAACACTGATCGCGACGGGGTCGACACCGAAGAGGTCCAGACTGTCGACACGGAAGACAGCGACAACACCAGCAGCTAGCCAGTGACTGCCGACCTGGCGAGGGAGATTCGCCTGGAGCCCACGGTTGAGTTTCCGAGGGATCCGCGCCTGCCGGAGCTAGCTCGGGCGTTCGATGGGCAGTGGGTCTGGGCCATGTATTGCCAGGCGTTTGGACAACCAGAGCAGCGCCCTGAGGTGATCCGGATACGGCAGTTCAGCCACACGCCGGGGCACGGAGCCATCGTGGGTTACGTCCTGGCCTGGCAGCCCGACGCCTACCTGCCACCAGTTGAAGCCAGCCTGAGATTGGTCCGTGGACGACCGCCCGAAATCTCGCGTTATCCGGACGATCATGGGTTGCCCGGACTGGCCGACGCGGCGCGTCCAGATTCGGCCCTGGGCCTCGTGAATCGATTTGTACTGTCCGTGCCGGCTCGCCGGATCAACGTTGATGCGGTGCGGTATCGCCCGGGCAGTCGAGCCGTGTTGCGGCACACCATCGGCAAGGTGACGCTCTATGCGCGGGTTGTGCGGCCAGCGTCGGCGTCCGTCCTCGTCTCGGCATCGGAACGGATCGCCCGGTCAGCCTTTGTTGCGCCGCGGCTTGCCGGACACTGGAACAGCGGCGGCGTTGTGTGGTTCTCAAGGATTCCCGGACGGAATCTGCGGCGGCACATCAGGAGGGGCGGAAATACGAAGCCTCAGCTGATCCTGGACGGGCTGGAGAGTCTGTGGGAAGGGTCGAACGGCGCACCACAGGCCAGGGCCTTTAGTCTGAAGCGGCGCTACGTCCAGGCCAGGCGCATCCTGCATCACGCCACGCGCGGCGACGATGACCTGCGGCAGTCGCTGCGAACTGCCACTCGACGGCTCGATCCATTCGTGGAGTCGTGGCGGCCGTCGGGCATGGCTCACAACGACTTTTACGACGACCAGATGCTGGAGTTGCCGGACGGCCGGATCGCCCTGGTGGACTTTGAGGAAACCGGGCCGGGCGACCCGATGCTGGACGTGGGCAACTTCCTGGCGCATTTGGGGATCCAGGCGCGCCTTGGACGCGACAGCGTCTCGGCAGCAACTGGCGCCTGCCACGCGGCGTTTCGCGCCGCCAGTCTGGACCGCCTGCCCTGGGAGGAGCGTGAACTCGATCTGCGCGAAGCGGTCTGCGTTTTCAGAATCTGCACGAGCACGATTCGCCATATCAGCCCCAACTGGCGAGGCCGCCTGGCCGCAGGGTTGTCGCTCGTGAATGAGGTGTTGGCGTAGGTCGCGACGGCTGGGTTCGGGCGGCTTGCAGGCCAGCGGATCAAGCGACGGCTCGCACCGGCAACGGGATCTACAGGTTGACGATGACCATGCCGGCCAGCGCGGCGGCGACGCCGGCCCAGACGATGGGGCCATGGCGTTCGCGCCAGACAATGACGCCGGCGGCGGTGGTGAGGAGCACCGAGGCCGAGGTCTGGATGGGGAAGGCAATGGTGCCGGGGATTAGTTCGAGGGCGGCCACCAGGAAGGCCAGTTGAATGACGTTGCAGAGCCCCATGGCGGCGCCGGTCGCGAGCGGACCGGCGGTGGCGAAGCTCTGACGCAGCGGGGGCGTGCGGGCCTGGAAGCGGCGTCGCATGGCGAAGATGGCGAGGGCAACGGGGACAGAGACCAGGAACGAAAGCATGACGAAATCCGGCGCGCGGTCGGGCGTCGACAGTTCGTTGAAGGCCTTGGAGGCGGTGAGGCCGGCGCCGGTGACGACCATCATGAGGGCGACTGAGGGCCAGTACCAACGTGAACGTGGTCCGCGCACGGCGGAGCGAGGACCGACAAGCAGCGGGATGGAGATCAACATGAGAATGAGCCCACCGATGGCGGCGGCGCTGGGTCGCTCGCCGAAGAAGACGATGGCCGAGAGCGTGGGGACCACAACGGTGAGGCGCAGCACGATGAAGGTAACGCCGACGCCGGAACGCACGAGCAAGAGGTAGACGCCGATCATGGTGGCGGCGTACTGAAAGCCCTGGACGGCGCCGAAGATGAGAGTGGGGGCGTCGAAGTCCCAGCCGCCGCGCAGGAACGCCCAGAGC
>JAPPFO010000235.1:0-4371 GCA_028875175.1 Chloroflexota bacterium
ACCCAGCGCTCCTCGAAATCGCCGCCCCTGAAGACTTCGGCGGCGTTGGCTCGCACCGCGTCGCGCATCGTGTCCCAGGGCGGCGCGAGGTTCGGCCGCAGGTCGTGCCACAGGGTCAGCAAGATGTCGCCGAAACTCCGTCCCGAGATTGACGGGTTAACCACCGGTTGCTGCAGACCCACCACGTGCTGTCCTGGCGCCGGATCGGGCACGTAATCGCCCCACTCCTCGAACGCGTGGGTGGACGGCAGCACCAGGTCGGCGTGGCCCAGCGTCTCGCTCATGATCGTGCCGATGCCGACGACAAACGGGATCTTGCCCAGCGCGTCGGCGAAGCGCGTAGCTTCGGGCATGCCGTACACCGGATCGGCCTCAAAGACAATTGCCACATCCGGGGGATCACCCTCCAGCCAGGTATTGCCGCGGCCGGCCAGGTCGGCGAAGGAGGTGGGTTCGGTCGGCGGTGTCACGGTGCTGCGCAGATCGGGGTTTGGCAGCAGGCCGCCCGGTTGCCCCAGGCTGCCCACCATGTGATTCAGGACCATGGCGGCCAGGCCGTTGTCCAGCCCATTGGTGCTGGCCAGGGCCGGTCCGCCGGCGATGGCAAAGCCAGGCTGATGGCTGGCGAACTCGCGGGCGATTTCCTGGATTCGCTCGACCGGCACGCCGGTGCGCTCGCTGACGCGGTCGGGGGCGTAGGCGTTGAGTGCGTCCAAACCGCCAATATCGCTTACGACGCCAAACCAGTTGTCGGGCGGCGCCAGGCCTTCGGCGGCGATGACCTGGGCGATCGACAGCGCCAGCACGCCTTCCTGCCCAGGGTGCACGTACACCCACGAATCGGCGTTGGCGCCGGTCAGCGACATACGCGGTTCGACCTGGATCAGGCGTCCGCGCTCGCCGTGCCCCTGGCGGAACTCGCCGTAGCCAACGCCGTACTGGGTCGGCGACAGCCAGGTCGACAAGAAATCGGCGCCGAACGACAGAATCGAGTGCGCATTGGCGATGTCCAGGTACGGCAGCCGCCGGGCGCCCAGCCCGTCCTGCACCGTCTTGCGCCAGACCGTGGACTCCAGGGTTTCGTAAACGACGTGCTCACCGCCAAAGGCCGTCGCGAAGTCACGAGCGATACGCGCCCGCGTCCCGCTGATCGGCCCCGTAATCACCACGACGCTCCGGGCCTCGGACATCTTTTCCGTGAGCAGATCAAGTCCGGCGGGCCACTCCAGGTCCTCGAACTCGTTTGCGCCGCGCAGCCCTCGCCGGCGCTTGGGAACCGTCAGGCGGTCCGGGTGGTACAGCGACTGCACGCCGGCCTGGCTACGAACGTTCAGCTTGCCCTGGTTGACCGGGAAGGCCGGGTTGCCTTCAACCTTTTTGGCGCGCCCGTCGATCGTGCGTACCACCACGCTGTTTCCGCAGTCGGAATGCGCGCACGTCGTGGCAAACCAGAGCTCCTGGCCCGGCAACGTCAACTCCGGCTGCAGCACGAAGCTCTGCACTTGCGACTCACGCTCGGGAGCGGCGCAGGCCACCACCGTGGCGCCGCCGGCCAACGCGGCCGACCCAACGAGGAATCGTCGTCGTCCGAGGCCGCTCATGCTTCTCGACCGATCACTTGTGACATGTCGCGCAATCCAGCGAGGCGGAGTTTTCGCGGTGACAACCCTGACAATCGCCCATGGCGAGGGAGCGTACCTGCTTGACCTCTTCCATCGAGGCCACGTCGCCGTGGCACGTCTCGCATGCCACCCCGGCCTGGATGTGGGGCGCGTGGACGAAGCGCACGTGGTCCGGCACCCGGTGCACGCGCGCCCAGTTGACCGGTGTCTTCGTGTCCCAGTGCGCTTGCAGCAACTGGATCTGCGGGCTATCGGTCTTCACCACCGAGTGGCAGAACATGCACTGCTCGACCGACGGCACCGTCGCCGCGGCTTGCGTGCCCACGCCCCGGTGGCAGAACTCGCAGGGAATGGCCGCGTCGCCGGCGTGAACCGAGTGATCGAATGCAATCGGCTGCTCGGGCGCGGGGGTTGCGGTTCCGCCGGCGGCCATCAGGTACAGCAGGATGGCCAAAACGCCCGCGCCGCCCACCAGCGGGGGCGCCGTGGCGCCGCCGACAATGAGCGCCTGCTTGAGCGTGACGCGCGGTAGAAGGGCGGCCAGGTGTTGCATACGGTTAGATCGCCAGCCGCGGGTAAATCTCGGGCAGGATGTCGAGCGCCAGCAGCGTGCCCTTGATCCCGAGCACGACGACCGCCGTGCTGCCCATCGCAACTATCAGATAGAGCGGGGCGCGCATGCGCCGGGCCACGGCCGCCGGCAAATCGCCGGTGTCCATCAGCGACGGGATCATGGCGTGCGCCAGCATGTAGGTGAGGCCGGTGACGATCATCGCCGCGGCGAAGAACCAGAGGTGCGCCACCAGTTCAGAGAGCCTGACCCAGTCAGCCTCCGAGAGTTCGCTCAGTTGCACCCGTGCGTCTCCGTCAGCAACCGGCGCGACACGTTCGGCGGCGCATGGTATCCGACCCGTGCGCCTGATGCGCGGGTGGCGCGTCGTCTATTGGCCCGACCTACAGATTGAGGGCAGGGCGGCATCAGGCGAATTTCGTCTCCGGGCCGGGTGACAACGTGAAATGTTTCACAAATCACCCCGAACCGCAAGAAATACCGACGCCAGGCCTCCCGCGAAAGCGCCTCAGGCGCGGCCACGCCGGTGCTGTCACAATACGGTCGCGACACGCGATGTCTGGACGTACGGACCCACGCTCTGATCTGCTCTCGCTCTAACCCGGTCAGAAAGGACTGAAACCGCAATGAAGATGTACATCGCCGGCGCCTGGACGAACGGGCAGTCGAGCATGGACGTGCTCAATCCCTACGACGGCTCCGTCGTGGACACGGTGCCGCGAGGTACGGCGGCGGACGTTGACCGCGCGCTGGACAGCGCCGTCCGCGGCGCGCGCGCGATGGCCGAACTGACCGGCTTCGAACGTTACGAACTGCTGCACCGCACGGCCGATCTCATCGTGGCCAACACCGAAAGCCTGGCGACCTGCCTCACCCGCGAAGAGGGCAAGATCATTTCCGAGGCTCGCATTGAAGTCGAGCGGGCCTCGGAGATCATCTATCTCTCCGCCGAAGAGGCGAAGCGGCTGGACGGCGAAGTCATTCCGCTCGAGGGCGGCCCCGGCGTCAAGGGCAAGTTTGGCTTCACGATGCGCGTGCCCTGCGGCGTGGTCGCCGCCGTCACGCCGTTCAACTTCCCGCTGCACCTGGTCTGCCACAAGGTCGGCCCCGCTCTTGCGGGGGGCAACGCGGTCGTGGTCAAGCCGGCCAGCGACACGCCGCTGATGGCGCTGCGCCTGGTCGAGTTGCTGCTCGAGGCCGGCGTGCCCGCGGAAGCCGTGCACTGCGTCACCGGCTCGGGCGCCGAGATCGGCGACGCCCTGGTCTCCGACCCGCGCGTCCGCAAGATCAGCTTTACCGGCAGCCGCGACATCGGCGAGCGCATCTGCAAGCAGGCCGGGATCAAGAAAGTCACGATGGAACTCGGATCCAACGCGCCGGTGATCGTGATGCCGGACGCCGACATGGACAAGGTCCGCACGGTCATTCCGCAAACGGCCTTCGCCAATGCTGGCCAGGTCTGCATTTCCACGCAGCGCGTGATCGCACCCGCGCCGGTCTACGACGAACTCGTCGAGACCCTGGTTCCCGCGGTCGCGGCCCTTTCGGCCGGCGACCCGCTCGATCCCGCCACGTCCGTGGGTCCGATGATCCGCGAGTCGGACGCGGCCCGCGTTGGCGACTGGATCGATGAAGCGGTGGGCCAGGGGGCCGAACTGCTGGTTGGCGGTGGGCGCTCGGGCCAGCTGTTCGAGCCGACCCTGCTGGCCGGCGTCAGCCCCGAGATGCGCGTTTCCTGCGAGGAGCTCTTCGGCCCGGCCATGGGCGTGACCCGCGTGGACGACGTGGAGCAGGCGATCGAGCTGGCCAACGACTCGATCTACGGCCTCAGCGCGGCGATCTTCACCCAGGACATCGACACGGCGATGCGCTTCGCGCGTAGCGTCGATTCAGGCAACATCCACATCAACTGGGGCAGCCAGTGGCGCACCGACCTGATGCCCTACGGCGGGCTGAAGGACAGCGGCATGGGCAAGGAAGGCCCCAAGTACGCGGTGGAGGAGATGACCGAGTACAAGTTGGTGGTTATTCACGACTGAATCACGCCGCGCACCCTCAGCCGGCTGATCGCCACAAGGGACGCGACACCGGCCGCCCCGCCCCCCCCAAAAAAAACCGGGGGGGGGGGGGGCCCCCCCCCCAAAGGCCCCCCCCCCCCCCCCCCCCCCCCCCAACAAA
>JAPPFO010000235.1:4381-7670 GCA_028875175.1 Chloroflexota bacterium
TTGGTGTTTATCCACCACTTAACCCCCCCGCCCACCCCCCGCGGGCTTATCCCAAAACGGCCCGCCACCCCGGCCGCGGCCCCCCCAAAAAACAACTGGGGGGGCGCGGCGTCACCGGCGGCAATGGCCAGCAGCGCCGCCAGCGCCACCCCGATCGAATAGGCGGTCGAGTCGATCGCCATGGCCTGGCCGAGGCGTCCATGTGGGGTCACGTCCGCCGCCAGCGCCACGATCAGCCCCTGGAACACGCTCTGCGTGAACGCGTAGGGGACCCACAGGGCCAGCAGCGCGCCAAACGTGTCGATCTGCCCGTAGACCGCCGTATTGACCGCCCCAACGGCCAGCGCAACGGCCAGGGCTCCACGTCGCCCCCAGCGGTCTGAGAGCGCCCCCACCGCCACCTGCGCGCTGGCGCCGCCGACGGCTGACAGAAACACCAGCCATCCCACGGCCGTCAGATCGCCGCCCGCGTCCACCAGCTTCGGCCCGGCCAGGATGATGAAGGCGCCATAGGTCACGGTGGTGCAAGCGCGGATGAAGGCCAGGATCCGAATCGCCGGTACCCGCGTCAGTTGCAGCAGCTCGCGAATCTTGACCTCGCCGGCGCGCGGCGCCACGGGCACGGCGGGCAGCAGCGTGAGCGCCGCCATCGCCGCCGCGCCGATAATCAGTGCGGCGACCAGCGCAAAGACTCGAAACCCGAAGGCGTTGGCCAGTACGCCCAGCGCCAGCCCGCCGACCCCGGGCGCCACCCCGACCGTGAAACTGACCAGCGACGACGCCAGTCCCCGCCGGGCCGCCGGCGCCACTTGCATGGCGTAGGTCTGGGAGGCAGACCAATGCAACCCCAGCGCCAGGCCGCCGAACGGGGCGGCCACGATGAACAGCCCCAGGTCCGGCGTGACGATCATCACGGCCACAAGCACGGCCAGGCCGGCCAGGCCAAGGGCGTACGTCCGCTGGCTGCCGAACCGGGCAATGGGAACCGAGGCAAAGATCCCCAACACGGCTCGCGCCCCGTGCATGGCCACCAGCAGCACGCCGGCGCCGGCTACGCCCCGTCCCAGGTCGTCCCGCACGAACAGCGACAGAAAATTCACGACCGGCAGCCAGCCGGCCACGCCCAGGCCCATGATTGCGATCAGCGTGACGAAGCGGCGTGAACCAAGTCGCGCCGCGGGATCAGCGGCCTGGCTGGTTACCGCGCTACTCAAATCCGGTCTCCGTCTCTGTCGCCGCCGTCATTCCGGCGCCGACCGCGCTGAGCGCGCGAACCGTAGCAGCCCCCACGGCCAGGTGCTTGCCGAGGCCGACTCCACCTGGCGGATTTCGACGGTGGCGGAACTCACGCTGACGGTCCGCCGGCGGCCGTCGCCCGCCTAGAATCCAGGCAGAGCGTCGCGACGCCGCGGGAGTAACGCGCTGGAGGCACTGGGCCGGTTCACGGTGCGCTGGCGCTGGCCGATCATTGCGGCCTGGCTGCTCGCCGCGTCCCTCTCGTTACTGGCGCTCCCGCAAGTCGGTTCGATCCTGCGCGCGGGTGGCTTTTCCGCGGACGGCATCGAGGCCGAGGAAGCGTTCGAGCGCTACGAGCAGGACTTCGGCGACGTCGGCTCCCCCATTCAGATCGCCTTTCACCACGACGAGTGGCTGGCTACGGACGAGGCATTTGCCGCGGAGGCGGCTCGCGTTCTGGCCCCATTGACGGCCCTGCCGAACGTCATGCGGGTCTCGACCTACCAGGACAACCCAACCCAGATCGCGCCCGGCGGTCACACGGCCTACGCCACCCTGTTTTTCGACCTGCACCCCGACGTGGCCCACCGCATCGTGCCCGAGCTTCGGGAGCGGCTGGCGCCGTCGGAGCTCGACATACACATCGCCGGGTCGCCCGTCTACTACTCGGATATCCAGACGCTGAGCGAGTCCGACCTGCAGCGGGCCGAGACAGTAGGGCTGCCGTTCGCGTTGATCGTGCTGGTGCTGGTCTTCGGGTCCGTGGTCGCGGCCGGTATACCCGTCCTGGCCGGTGGCGCGAGCGTCGTAGTCGGCCTGGCGCTGCTCTGGCTGTTCGGCCAGCAGGTCGGCTTCTCGATCTTCGCCCTGAACGTGGTGACGCTGGTGGGCCTGGGGCTCGGGGCCGACTACTCCCTCATCCTGGTCAGCCGCTTTCGCGAGGAACTCGCGGCAGGTCGGTCCGTCCATGACGCGGTGCCCCGTACCGTCGCCACGGCGGGAAAGGCCGTGGTGTTCTCGGGCGCGGCGGTCCTGACGGGTCTGGCCTCGCTGATGGTGTTCGAGTTCATGATGCTGCGCTCCATCGGCGCGGGCGGCGCGCTGGTCGTGTTGATCGCCGTCGCGGCGGCCACGACTTTCGTGCCAGCCTTGCTGGCCGTGCTGGGTCCGCGTGTCAACCGGTGGCGCGTGTGGCGGCCGCGGATCGGTCCCCAGAACGGCTGGGCGCGGCTGGCGCGTGCGGTTATGCGACGGCCATTGCCGATCTTTCTCGGTGTCTCCGCATTCCTTGTGGTGCTGGGCCTGCCCTTCCTGCACGTCCGCCTCAACGCGCCCGACGCCAGGGTGCTCACGCCCGATTCGCCGTCGCGCGTGGCCTACGAGTTTCTGAGGGACGAATTCGGCGAAGGCCACCAGACGCCGCTGTTTCTTGTGGCACGCTTCCCCGCCGGCGCGCTCGCGCCTGAAGCGGTAGCCGCGCAACACGCCCTCACTGGCGCGCTTGAAGCCGATCCGCGCGTCGCCAGGGTGGGCGGCATCACCGCCCTGGACCCGCGAATCACGCTCGAGCAGTACCAGTTGCTTTATGGCTACGCACCTGGGATTGGAGATCCCTGGGCCAGGGCGCTGGCCGAGACGTTTACGCGCGAGAACGCCGCCTTCATGCTGGTTGAGCCCAGCGTGCCCTCAACCTCGCCCGAGGCCGAAGGCCTGGTCGAAGCCATTCGGGCCTACCGCGACGCCAACGGGCTCGACCTGCTCGTCGGCGGCGGCGCGGCCGGACTCAAGGACTTCGTCGACCGGCTCTACACCGACTTCCCCAAGGCCGTGCTGCTGATCCTGGTGATTACGTACGTGGTGCTGGCCGTGCTCTTCCGGTCGGTCGTGCTGCCGCTGAAGGCCGTATTGCTGAACGTGCTGAGCCTGCTGGCCAGCTTTGGCGCGCTGGTGCTGGTGTTCCAGGACGGTTGGCTCTCGAACGTGCTGCGCTTCGAACCGCTGGGCTACATCGATTCCCTGTTGCCCGTCGTGCTCTTCGCGATGCTGTTCGGGC
>JAPPFO010000097.1 GCA_028875175.1 Chloroflexota bacterium
GGGTGGTGTAAGGCATGATCAGGCGGTCGCCGACGGCCATGATTCGGAGGAGTGGGCCCTCGACGGCGGTCCAGTGAATGCCGTCCGGCGAGCGGTAGCGATAGGTGGCATAGGGGTGCGAGTCGGCACCGGGTTCGCGGGGGAGACCGGGAATCCAGCCTGAGCCCAGGTTTTGGGGACGGCGGGACGGGGCGCGGATGATGAACATCTCGTAGCGCTGGTCGGGTTCGGCGTCGGGGTGAATAAGGACCGAGGCGTACTGCGAGGAGCCGCCGGAATTGAAGTCGAAGATGATGTTGGTCTTTGGATGCCCTACATAGGAGTTGAGATCGAGTTCGGGGCGCGTCCAGTTAACGCCGTCCTCGGACTCCGAATAGCAGAGGCGACGATAAGCTTCGAAGTTGCGGCCCTCCGATGGGGTGCAGACGTGCCAGCCCTTCCAGAGCCCATCAATGGGGTCCTTCAGAAACGTGCCGTGGGCGAAAACGGCGCCCTGGTCCCAGGGCATTTCGGGTTCGATGAGGGGGTTGGCCGGATCGGGCGAGGCGGGCTCGACGCGCCAGCCGAAGTTGTCGCGCTCGGCGATGTCGTCGTCCAGGATCATGGAAAGACAGTCGATCCGCGCCACGGTGCCGCTCGTTTCTGTGCGCGCCCGCCGATGGGCAGGGCGGCGATTCGCCAGCCGCGAAAGCGTATCAATACGACGCACGGCAAGCAGTTCGTAGATCGCGCGACGCGGGCTGAGTCGGGAGGCCCTTAGGACGATGGCTGACGGCATGGCAGGGACGACGGTGCTGGCGGGACATCTGCTGGACGGCACCGGCGCTCCAGTCCAGGAGGATGTCGCGATTCGGATTGCGGGCGGGCGGATCGAATCGATCGAGAGCGCGGGCGCGTCGTCAATGGACCGCGACTCCAACGTGGTCGACCTGCGCGGGTGGTGGGTGATGCCGGGCCTGATCGATGCGCACATGCACTTGTGGGGACTAACTCCGGGCGAGGTCGTGCCCGCCGACTTTGAAACCCGTCTCGCGAACGCACGGGGGCAGGCGCGGGCGCTATTGCACGCGGGGTTTACGACAGTTCGGGACCTCGGGTCACCGATTTCGCCGTGGATCCGAGACTCCAACTGCACCAATCCGCCGGCCGCACCCAGGATCCTGGCGGCGCACGTGGGGCTGACCGGGGCGCGGGGACCGTGGCTGATTCCGCAGCCGTCGTGGTGGGAGGCACGGGCAGTGCGGGGAGTCGCGTCAGCGCGCGACGCGGTGCGGCGCCTGCACGACGAAGGTGTAGATGTAGTGAAGATCGGCGCGTCGACGGGACCGGGGGCGGAGGGCTTTGGCGACATCTCAACCCTGACGGTTGGCGAGATTCGAGCCGTCTGCGAGGCGGCGCATGGGCTGGGACTGCCGGTTGCGGCGCACGCCATTGGCTCGGAGGCCGTGCGCTGATGCGTGGTCGGGGGCGTGGACACTATCGAGCACGGGTACGGGCTGAGCGACGACGTGTGTGACCTGGTGGCGGCCAGCGATGCCTGGATCGTCCCAACGCTGCGGACGCGGGCCGTGCGACCGGGGGCTGGGGCGCAAGCGACGGCGCGGGAGCAAATGGACACGCTCCGGCGGGGCGTAAAGGCAGGGATTCGCTATGCGGCCGGCACGGACTCGGTAGGGGACGAGTTCACATTGCACGGCGCGGGCAACGCGCTGGAGGTGGAGTTGATGGGTCGGGCGTTGTCACCGAATGCGGCGCTGGCGGCGGGTACGCGGGAGGCCGCCCGGATGCTTGGAGTCGATGGTGAGACCGGGACGCTGGAGGCTGGAATGTGTGCCGATCTAATTGCTGTACCGGAAGACCCACGGAGTGATCTGTCCGTGCTTCAGCAGGTGGACTTCGTGATGCGCAATGGTTGCGTAGTGCGGCACGACGGGAGCGCGGCGGGAAGCTAGGCGAGGCTGTCGAAGGCGGACCAGTCGAGGTCGACCCAGCGGCGTTCGGCGACGCTGGTTTGGATAGCTTCGTGCACAACGAGCTGGCGATGCCCGTCGGTAAACGTGGGGTACGGGGCCAGAGCGTCGTTGCCGGCGGCGATGCACCCGTAGATGTCCCGAAAAAGGAGGCGGAAGGTTTCGTCGAAGCCTTCGCGGTAGGCGCCAGCCTTCTCAACGAAGCGCCGGGCGTCGGGCCGCATGTGGCGGGCGTCGGCGACCAGCAGCTTGTTGGGCTCGTCGCGGTGACCGATCCAGAGTTCGTTCGGTCGTTCGGAGTCCCAACTCACACCGGAGTGCTCTGCGTCAATCTCAACCCGGACGCGGTAGGGATGGCCGGCCGCGACGTGTGAAAGCGAGAGGACGCCCTGCGTGCCATCCGAGAAATGAACGAGGACTCCGGCGAGGTCGTCCAGGGCGGAATCCGCGGTGTCTGCCGACTCCGGGGCCTCGAATCCTGGCGGTCGGCGATTCGGGTGCGCCGTTCCGAAAGACGCGCAGAGGGCCGTGGGTCGGGCGCCGACGATAAACATGACGAGATCCAGCAGGTGGCTGCCGGTGGTGGACGAAACCACCGTCGGTCCACCGATTGACGGATCAAGCCGCCAGTCCCAGTCGTTGCAGTGCCAGAGGGTGTCGTCGGCAATGGAGGCGCGGACGAGGAACGTGCGGCCGAGCAGGTCGTCGCGGCGGCGGGCGGCAATCTCCTGCATCAATGGGTAGAACCGGTTGTTGAAGCAAACAGCGTGGACGACGCCGGCCTGTCGAGCGGCGGCGGCGAGTTCGGCCGCTTCGGCAACATCGATGCCCAGGGGCTTTTCGCAGACGACGTGGACTTTGCGCTCCAGGGCTTGGAGTACAAGCTCGTGGTGAAGAGCGTTCGGCGCGCATATGTGCACCGCGTCCAGGTCCCGATCGAGGGCTGCCGCCAGGCCGTCGTCGGCATGGAGTATGCCCAGGCTGTCGGCGGCGGCCCGGGCACGCTGAAGTGTTGATGCGACAACGCTGACGACGTCAACGCCATTTCGGCGGAGGGCGTCGACGTGGATGCGCCCGATGGTTCCGGGGCCGATGACGGCGGCTCGAATTGTCGAGTTGGCGTTGTGCTGGATCGTGCTTGCCCCGGAGTCGTTTGCGTCGCTGCGTATGCTACGTGCCCCGCACGGGCGATCCGAGCGGCACGGCGGTTGACGCTTCGGCGGGTCAGCCGATAGGTTGCCCCGCCGCGCCGTCCGCACGGTCATGCCGGAGACGGGGCGCGGCGTGTTGTTGTCGCGCTTCGGCGGCCTGTGGCGGGATCAAAGCAGGCGCCGAGCACATTGGGCACGGGACGGCGCCGCTGTGGGTGTACGCATCGGGATCGATACCGGAGGCACATTCACCGACCTGGTCGTGATGGACGAGGCCAGCGGCCAGGTGGACATCGTTAAGCTGCCGTCCACGCCGGACGAACCGAGCCGGGCGATACTGGCCGCACTGCGGCAGGCTGGCATCGATCCAGCGGACGCGACCTACCTGGTGCTGGGTACCACGGTTGCCGTGAACGCGCTGCTGCAGCGACGCGGGGCGCGCGTGCTTTACATAACAACCGAGGGGTTCGAGGACGTTCCGTTCCTGCAGCGGGTATCTCGCAGGTTCCACTACGACCTGGATTGGGAGCGTCCGTTGCCGCTGGTCGCGCGGCGCGACTGCCTGGGGGTCCGGGAGCGGGTCGACTACAAGGGCGAGACCGTCACCGCCCTGACCGCCGAGGGTATCGAGGACCTGATCGCTGCGATTCGGGAGCGGCTGGCGGACGTGGATAGCGAGCCGGCGAACCTGGCGTTTGCGTTGAACTTTCTCTTCTCCTATGTGCGGCCCGACCACGAGGCGAGCGTTCGGGAGGCGCTGACTGAGGCGTTTCCGGGAGTTCCGATCTCGGCGTCGCATGAGGTGGCGCCAATCTGGCGGGAGTACGAACGCGCCAGCACGACGATTGCTGACGCGGCGGTGAAGCCGCTGGTGAGCCGCTTCCTCGGTTCCCTGGATGCAGGGTTACGCGAGCGCGGATTCGCACGGTCCTGGTCAGTGATGAAGTCGAACGGCGGTCAAATGCTGGCGGAGACGGCGGGTGAGCGTCCGGTGCAAACAGTTCTGTCTGGTCTTTCGGGGGGGATCATTGCCGGGCAGGCGTTCGGCGCGGAGGCCGGCGCGTCGAATGTGATTACGTTCGACATGGGCGGAACCAGTACCGACGTCGGAGTGGTTGCCGACGATCGGATCAAGTACACGACAGCCTGGGAAATCGAATTCGGGTTGCCGGTGGCGGCGCCATTCATCGAGATGACGACCATGGGGGCCGGCGGCGGTTCCATTGCGTGGGTGAACAAGGGCGGCCTGTTGCAAGTCGGACCGCAGAGTGCCGGCGCAGTTCCGGGTCCGGCGTGTTACAGCCAGGGAGGCGAGGAGGCGACGGTTACGGACGCCAACGTCGTCCTGGGCCGTTTGAATCCGGACAACTTCCTGGGGGGCGATCTGCCACTGGACGCGGACCTTGCTTTCAGGGCGATTGAACGTACGGCTCGGGACGTCGGGCTCCCGCCGGTCGACACCGCTTATGCCGTGGTCGAAATCGCGGTGGAAAATATTGCCGAGGCGATGCGGTTGCTGACCGTGCAACGTGGACTGGATCCGCGCGTGTTCAGCCTGGTGGCATTCGGCGGCGCCGGGCCGCTGCATGCAGCTGCCATTGCGCGCGTTATTGGGACGCAAGCGACCTTAATCCCACCGCATCCGGGTCTCTGCTCGGCGTTCGGCACGCTGTTGGCCGACATTCGTGTCGACAAGACTTGGACGCATCTTGTGCGCTCCGATGCTCCGGACCTGGCAGATCTGGATGTGCGCCTGAATGGTCTGGTTCGCGAGGCGGTTGAAGACCTTGGACGTGAAGGATTCGAGGGTGCGCCGGCGATTCACCGGTCGGCCAACATGCGGTACCTCGGGCAGAATTACGAAGAAGAGATTCCGATCCCGGACGGCCCGCTGACGCAGGACGCGTGGCAGCAGCTGCTCGACGGATTCGAGCAGCATTACGAGGCGGAGTACGGCTATCGCATCGCGAACGAGGTCATTGAAGTCGTGCAATTGAGTGTGAGCGCGGTGGGAGCGGCTTCGAAGCCGCAGCTATCGCCGCTGCCTGAACGGCCGCCGGCCGCGCCGCGCGCGCAGCGCCGGGTCTACTTCGATCCGCGCGAGCCGGTTGCCTGCCCAGTTTTCGAGCGGAGCGATCTCTCGCCGGCCGACGTGATCCAGGGTCCGGCGGTGATCGAAGAACTGGACTCGACGACGCTGGTGCATCCGGGACAGACACTGACCGTCGGATCTCGCGGTCTGGCCAGCCTGGTGTGGGCGTGAGCGTTTCACAGGTGGCCGTGGGCACCGACCCGGCGCGCGACTTGGTGACGCAGACCGTGCTGTACAACCGGCTGGTGGGCGTGTGCCGTGAGATGGGCACGACGATGATGCGGACGGCGTACTCGTCGATCTTCAGCGAGAGCCGGGACTTTTCGTGCGTGCTGTTTGACCGCCAGGGCCGGATGCTGGCGCAGACGGAGTTTTGCCCGGCACAAGTGGGCGCTATCCGATTCGTGGTGAAGTGGTTGATCGCGGAACTGGGCGACGACGCGGTGAAGCCGGGCGACGTGATCGTGCACAACGACCCCTACCGAGGGGGCGTGCACATGCCCGAGCACGTGGTCATCAAGCCGGTGTATCACGACGGTGAGCTATTCGGTTACGTGGCCAACATCGCGCACCTGGTGGAGATTGGCGGCATGGCCGTTGGCGGATTCGCCGCGACGGCGACGGAGGTCTACCAGGAAGGTCTGCGCCTCCCGCCGGTCTGGCTGATGCGCGAGGGCGAATACAACCACGACGTGTGGCGCGTGATCATGTCGAACCACCGGGCGCCCCGGTACTCGTGGGGCGACCTGCACGCGATGATCGCGTCGTTGACCGTGGCGGAGCGGCGCTGCCACGAGCTGCTTGACGAGTTTGGCCTAGAGACCGTGCGCCAGGTGAGCAGCGCGCTCATGGACCACGCCGAACGCTGGATGCGGAACGAGATTCGCTCAATTCCGGACGGCGAGTACGAGTTTGCCGACCACATGGAGGACGCGCGTGATCCGCCGGCGCGGGACTGGATTCGGCTGCGATTGATCGTGAACGACGGCGCGATCGTGGCGGACTTCACGGAAAGCGATCCGCAGGCGGCGCACGTGCTGAACTGCACGTACGGCGTGACGGCCTCCGGCGTGTACAACGCCATCTTCCATTTCGCGGACAACGACGTGCCGCACAACGACGGGGCCTACCGACCCATCACGGTAATTGCGCGGCCCGGCTCGATCGTGAACGTGATACATCCCGGCGCATCGGTGGGCGGCAATACGGAAACGCATCCACGGATCTGGGGAATCGTGATGGGGGCGCTGGCGCAGGCAGTGCCCGATCGGGTGTCGGCGGCGACCGGCGGCACCTCGTGCAACTTTCTGTTCGGCGGCACACACCCTGATACCGGGCACTACTACGTGCATTACCACTTCGACGGGGTAGGCTGGGGCGGTCGGGCCACGGCCGACGGCAACAGCCACCAGGTCGTCCCCAACGGCAATTGCCCAGCCACACCGGTGGAGATATTTGAGACTCGCTATCCGTTCATGGCGCGCGCCTACCGGCTGCGCACGGACTCCGGCGGGGCGGGCGCACAGCGCGGCGGTCTTGGGTCGGACCGAATCCTGGAGGTCCGTGCGCCGTCGATTACCGTCTCGGCGCTATTCGACCGCATGGTGTCGCGGCCGTGGGGCCTCTATGGAGGACACACGGGCGATTCGTCGCGACTGCTGGTCCGCAGGGCCGGAACGCCGACGTTTCAGACTTTCGGCGAAGCGTTTGGTACGACGAGCAATTCGCGCATCGCGAACATCGAACTCCGCGAGGGTGACGAGGTGTTGATTGGCAGTCCCGGCGGCGGAGGCTACGGTGAGCCCGAACTTCGGGAGCCCGATCAGGTGCTTCGGGACGTGAGCGAGAGGTTTGTGTCCGTCCCGGCAGCGCGCGAGGTATATGGCGTCGCAATCGAAGAAACCAACGGACGATATGTCGTTGACGAGTCGGCGACGGCAGCGCTTCGGGCTTCCGAGCGCGCGGAGCAATCCGCAGGTCGGGTTGGCGGCCAGCCGCTGCTGGCGACGTCCGAGGAGCGACCTCCAGCCGGCGGCCGGTGGGAGCATCTGGCCGGCGACTGGTGGCAGACCGACGTGACCAACTGCGAGTTTTGTGGACAGGTCATCCCGAGTGACATCTGGCGGGCCGGCGACGGTCATCAGTTCTGTTCGAATGATTGCGACGAGCGCTACCGCACATACTGGCTCCCGAGATACGGGCAGCGAGCAGACGCGAGGGATCAATGACAGAGAACGGCACGCTGCTACGC
>JAPPFO010000243.1 GCA_028875175.1 Chloroflexota bacterium
CCCTTGGGGTTCGCTGAAGCCTGCGAGCCCAGACGCGCAGCATATGCCACCGACCAATAGCGAACTCAGGAAGGTTTGCGACGGTGCATCCAATATCTGCGGCGCATCCTTGCTCGACGCGAGCACGACAAGGAGCAGGCAAATGGCGAACCCCGTGGTGCATTGGGAAGTCAACGGCAAGGACGGCCCGGCGCTGCACAAGTTCTTTGGCGACCTCTTTGACTGGGAGGTGCTGACCGACAACCCGATGGGCTACGGCCTGGTGAACGCCGACTCCGAGTGCGACTACAGCATCGGCGGCGGCATTGGGCAGACGTTCGATGGGTCGGCCGGGTTCGTAACCTTCTACGTGGAAGTTGAGGACGTGACGTCCACCTTGGAAAAGGCGGCCGGCCTGGGCGGCAGCATTCTGATGCCTGAAACCAACGTCATGGAAGGCGTCACTATCGGCCACTTCGCCGACCCGGAGGGGCACATCATCGGCCTGCTGAAGAAAGTGCCGATGTAGCACGTTATGCCGGCGCACGAGCGCTGGCCTTGAGCGGAATTCGTCACCGGCCGGCTGACGGCTAGACTGACCGTACGGCGGTAACGTCCGGAGGGGACCATGGTTCGCGCAGCGTTTATCGGCGCCGGCCGCAGGGCTACCAGCGCGCACTATCCGGCCATCGATCGAGCCCATAGGCGCGTCGAACTGACGGCCATGTGCGAGCTGGACGAGGATCGGCTCGCAACGACCGCCGACCAGTACGACATCGAGGGCCGCTATAGCGACTTTCGGGAGATGCTGGAGCAAGAGACCCCAGAGGTCGTCTACGCGGTCACGCGACCGCCCGACATCGCAGACATCGCGGTCGAAGTCCTAGCGTCCGGCGCGCACCTCTTCGTCGAAAAGCCCCCGGGCGTGGGTTCGGCGGATGCCGAGAAGATTGCCGCGGCGGCGGAAGCCAACAATCGCATCGTCTGCGTGGGCCTGCAACGCCGCTGGACGCCGATGATTCGGGCGGCACGGGCGCGCGTCGAAGCGAACGGCCCGGTGATGCTGGCCAGCGCGGGCATGAGCAAGAACTTGATCGAGAACGACCAGGGTGGTCGGGAGCTTAACCGGCTCTACGAGCAAGACATTCACATGGTGGACTGGCTGCGCTGGCTCTGTGGTGGCACGTGGGACCAGGTGCTGACCCGCGGCGACGACACCTACACGGGCTGGATGAACACCTATAACTCCATCATCCACTTCACCAGTGGAGCCGTGGCGGTGCACTCGGTCACCGGCCACGCCGGGGCTCGCCACTACCGCATCGAGATGCACGGCAACGGCGTTAGCGCCTACCTTCTCCCGCCCATCCACGGCCAGGTTTACGCCGACGACCGGCCGGAGCCGGAGATTATCGAGGGCCAGCCGATTCCGGGCCATCCCGCCGGGGCGCTGGATGACGGGGTCGATGCGTTGCACGCGGACTTTCTGAACGCCGTCGCGGAGGGCCGGCAGCCGCTGACCAACATCCACGACGTGATTCACACCGTACGGCTGCTGGAGGAGATCGGACAGCTCGACCCGACCGGCCAGCCGCTGAAGACATAGGTCCTCGGCTTGGCCCTGAAGATCGCGGTAATCGGCGCGGGGAGTGTGGGATTCACCCGTCGCCTGATGCGCGACATCCTGTCGGTGCCCGAGTTGCAGAACACGCATTTCGCGCTTACGGATATCTCGCGTCCCAACCTGGACCTGGTTACGCAGCTTTGCCAGAAGGACATCCGGACCAACAAGCTGCCGGCCCAGGTTTCGGCCACCACCGATCGACGGCGCGCCTTTCGGGATGCCGACTACGTGATCTGCTGTGTGCGCGTGGGCGGGCTTGATGGGTTCAAGCTGGACGTGGAGATTCCGCTGAAATACGGCGTGGACCAGTGCGTGGGCGACACGATCTGCGCCGGCGGCATCATGTATGCCCAGCGCACGATCCCGCAGTTGCTGGCCTTTGGTGACGACATCCTGGATGTGGCCAAGCCGGGCGCGCTGCTGCTGAACTACGCCAACCCCATGGCCATGAACTGCTGGGCGCTGCTGGACCACGGCGTGAACGTGGTGGGGTTGTGCCACGGGATCGAGCACGGCTGGACTCAAATCGCCGAGGTGCTGGGCGCGGAGCGTCGCGAGGACGTGGATATCGTCTGCGCCGGCATCAACCACCAGACCTGGTACACGCGCATTGAGCACCAGGGCCACGAGGTTGGGTGCGAGGAGTTGCTGGCGGCCTTTGAGGCGCATCCGACCTTCTCCAAAACCGAGAAGGTGCGCATCGACGTGCTGCGACGGTTTGGCTATTACTCGACCGAGTCGAATGGGCACCTGTCGGAGTACCTGCCGTGGTACCGGAAGCGGCCGGAGGAGATTGAACGCTGGATCGACCTGGCCAGTTGGGGCAACGGCGAGACGGGCGGGTACCTGCGGGTGAGCACCGAGAAGCGCAACTGGTTCGAGACCGACTTTCCCGAATGGATGGCGGCCGACGATCCGCCGATCAGTACCGAGGACCGGTCCGACGAGCGCGGCAGCCGAATAATCGAGGCGCTGGAAACCGGGCGGCCCTATCGCGGGTTCTTCAACGTCCGCAACGACGGCGCGATCGGCAACCTGGCCGACGACGCGATCGTGGAAGTGCCGGGCTACGTGGACGCGCTGGGCATTCACATCCCACGCGTCGGCGATCTGCCGCTGGCCTGCGCAGCTACCTGTACCGCTTCGATCGATGTCCAGCGGATGGGCGCTCGCGCCGCCGCGACGGGCGACGCAACGCTGCTGAAGCAGGCGATGTTGCACGACCCGCTGGTTGGTGCCGTGTGCAACCCGCCGGAGGTCTGGCGCATGACCGACGAGATGCTGGTGGCGCAGGCCGAGTGGCTGCCGCAATACGCGAATGAGATTCCAGCGGCGGCGGAGCGGCTACGCGGGCCATCGGACGTGAAGACGCGGGACTGGCAGGGGGCGGCGCGGAGGCGCGTGCGCTCGCTGGAGGAGATTCGGCAGGCCGACGAGCGGCCCCCGATGCCGGTGGGGCCGCAGCGTTGATCAGGACCCCGGCTGCATCGGGGTAAGGTACGCTTTCGGCAGTGATTGGGCGGCACTCTGGGGGAGACTGCCTGCCCATGAACATGACCGAGACGCGAGCCGCCAAGCCACCCATTGAGGCTGCGGCATGAGTGCCGAACTCGCCGCCATCCTTGCGACTGTCGTGACGGTCGGTGTCGGGCTGGCCGGACTAAACATCGCGCTCTGGCGCGACATGCGCGCCGAAGTTCGCGGCGTTGAAGCCAGCCTTCGTGCCGAGGACACCGAACTTCGAGCCGACATTCGAGCCGTTCGCGCCGCCATCGACGCCGACCGTATCGCGCACGAAGCGCTGCATGCAGCGGAACGCCAAGCTCGAGCCGAGGAACGACGCGAATTGCTGGCGGCAATCGCAGCCATTCGGGAGGGCACCCCGTAGGCGCTGTGCGCTAGCGCCGGATCCTCCGAATTGTTAGCTATAAGCCCGCGGCGTCTGCCTTTGCGGAGACGATTTCGGCCATTTTTAGGGTGGCGGCGTCGACCATGTCGCCGTCGATGGCGATGGCGCCGAGGCCGTCGGCCAAGGCTTGCTTGTACTCGACCATGATGCGGCGGGCCTTGTCGACGTCGGCACTCGAGGGCGAGAACACGTCGATGGCCACGTCGATCTGGCCTGGGTGGACGGCCCATTTGCCGTCGCAGCCCAGCGCCAGGGCCATTTCGCAAGACTGGCGGTAGCCCTCAAGGTTGCGGTAGTCGGCGAAGGGGCCGTCGGTGACCTGGAGGCCGGCGGCGCGGGCGGCGACGACGATGCGGTGGATGGCGTAGTGCCAGACGTGGCCGGGGTAGCGCTCGCTGGCACCGATGGAGAGGCCGCGGGCCTGGACGCTGGCGGAGTAGTCGCCGGGGCCGAAGATGAGGGACTTGAGGCGGGGGCTGGCGAAGGCGACCTGGTTGACGTTCATCATGCCTTCGGCCATCTCGATCTGGGCCTCGATGCCGATACGGCCGACTTCCAGGCCGCGGTGCATCTCGATCTGGGTCAGGAGCATGTCCAGCATGTAGACATCGTCAGGCCGGTTGGCCTTGGGCAGCATGATGGTGTCCAGGTGCTGGCCGGCGCCTTCGACGACTTCGATCACGTCGCCGTAGAACCACTCGGTGTCAATGCCGTTGACCCGGACGCAAGCGATCTTGCCGGACCAGTCGAAGTCATTGAGGGCCTGGACCACGACCTGCCGCGCTTCGACCTTCTGGTTGGGGGCGACGCTGTCCTCGAGGTCGAGGAATACGTGGTCGGCGTTGCTCTGGCTGCCGCGCTCGAGCATGCGCAGGTTGGATCCGGGACTGGCGAGCTGAACGCGGCGAAGTTCCATCAGGTTTCCCTCCTCAGGGATTGCGGCAATGTCCCGGTGTCGGGCCGGGCTTAGTTGTCCTCCAGGTTCACGACCAGCAGCTTGGGCTCGGTCATTTCCTCGATGGCGTATTTGAGGCCTTCGCGCCCGAAACCGGACCGCTTGACGCCGCCGTAAGGCATGTGGTCGACCCGCCAGCGGTTGGTGTCGTTGACAATAAGGCCGCCGACCTCGATGTCGCGGTAGGCGCGTTCGATGATGCGGATGTCGTTGGTGAAGATTCCGGCCTGCAGGCCGTAGTCGGAATCGTTGACGAGATCAATGGCTTCGTCAATCGAGTCGTAGGCGATGACGGCGATGACGGGGCCGAAGACTTCGTCGCGCACGATCTTCATGCCGTTGTCGGCATTGGCGACGATGGTGGGTTCGATAAAGGGGCCGTCGGCGCTGCCGCCGGTGACGATGGTGGCGCCGGCCGCCTGGGCCTCGTCGAGCCAGGACATGATGCGGATGACGGCGTCGGCGTCGATCATCGGGCAGAGGGTGGTATCCAGGTCGTTCGGGTCGCCGGGCTTGAGGTCGTCGAGCAGCGGCAGCACGGCGTTGACGAAGTCGTCGTGCACGTCGCGGTGGACGTAGACGCGCTGGACGGAGATGCAGTTCTGGCCGCTGTAAAGGAAGCCGCCGAAGGGGATGCGGGCGGCGACGGCGTTGATGTCGGCGTCGTTGTGAACGATGAGGGCGCCGTTGCCGCCGAGTTCGAGGGTTACGCGCTTTAGGCCGGCGTTGGCCTTGATGCCCCAGCCGACTTCGGCGCTGCCGGTGAAGGTGACGACCTTAAAGCGGTCGTCGCGCACCAGCGCCTCGGCTTGCGCGCCGGCCATGGGCAGGACGGAGACGGAGCCGTCAGGGAAGCCGGCTTCGCGGGCGAGTGCGGCCAGGCTGAGGGTGGTGAGGGGGGTCTTGCTGGCGGGCTTGATGACGATGCTGTTGCCGGCGGCGAAGGCGGGGCCGAGCTTGTGGGCGGCCAGCAGCAGCGGGAAGTTGAACGGGGTGATGCCCAGGATGGGGCCGATGGGGAAGCGCTGCACGCGGCCGGTGCGGTCGACGCCGGTGGGGACGGCGTCGAGGGTGAGGATTTCGCCGGGGATGCGCAGGGCTTCCTCGGCGGCGCAGTGGAGGGTGGCGACGGTGCGGTCGATTTCGCCGTGGGCCTCGCTGCGAAGCTTGCCGGTTTCGTCGATGTCCTCGGCGATGAGGCGCTCGCGGTTGGCCTCCACCAGATCGGCCAGGCGGTGCAGCAGCTCGGCGCGGCGGTGGGCGGGAATGGCGCGGGTGACGTTGTGGAAGGTGTCGACGGCCAGCTGGACGGCTTGCTCGGCGATCTCGGGGGTGGCGCGGTGGACGACGGCGGCGACGGTGTCGTCGTAGGGGCGGCGGACTTCCAGCAGGTCGCCGGTTTGCACGGGCCGGCCGCCCAGAATCAGCGCGCGCTCGGTCGGGGGAGCGGTGGTTGCGACGGCCATCAGCACATCCTTCGCGGGCCTTTGGAGTTCGAGGTGTGAGTGTAACGGTCGGAAAGGGAGTGGCTGGCGGGTGGGGGACGCGGCTATGCGGAAGGAGTGGGCGGAGAGTAGTGAACGAGGGAAGAAGGGGAGAGGTTAAAGGGGATAGGAGTGAGACAAGAGCAGGAGGTGGGCTGGGACCTGGCGGGAGGTGGGGGTGACAGGGTGCGCTGGGGCTGTTGGGTGCTGCGGAGTCCCAGGCTGCGCGCAGCCAGGGCCACAAAAAACCCCGCCGGGGCCACCGGGCGTGAGTTGGGGTGGGGTTTGGAGGAGATAGGGGTGGGAGGGTGCGCCACAGCTGTTGGGTGGTGCTGGGTCCCGGCTGGGGACGCCGGGATTTCACTTTTGTGACCATGGTCATGACTATGGGATGATTGGGAGAGTCCACAGGGCGGGCGGGAGCGTGGTGTATGGATTTGGATGGGGGGCGTGGAAGGGTTGGGGTGCGGACGATGAAGGCTTCGGAGTTCAAGGCGAAGTGCCTGAAGTTGATGGATGAGGTGGCGGAGACGGGGGAGGAGATTCACATTACGAAGCGGGGGCGGGCGGTGGCGAAGCTCCTACCGGTTCGCCGCCGGCACGGCGCGCCGTTCGGTCTCTATAAGGATCAGATCAGAATTCTGGGTGATATCGGCGCGCCTATCGATGTGGAATGGGACGCGGAGAGCAACCCGGACCGGGTTCTGAATCCGTGATTCTGCTCGATACCCAGGTCTTGATCTGGCTTCTGTTCGATGACCGGAAGCTCGGCACCCAGGCTCGGCGGGTAATCGATGACGCCTGGAAAGCGGGCGAGGCCTACGTGTCCGCCATTTCGTTTTGGGAGATGACCATGCTGCACGAGAAGCGGCGGCTGGATCTGCTTCTGGACGTTGGCGCATTGCGAGCGAATCTGCTTACCGAAGGGCTGCTTGAGGCTCCTCTGACTGGGGCGATTGGTATCCGGGCGGTTCGCCTCCCGGACCTGCCGAGAGACCCGGCGGACCGAATTGTGGTGGCGACGGCGTTGGAGGGGTATCAGCTCGTGACGGCGGATCAGGAAATCCTGGAGTGGTCCGGGTCGCTAGATCGAATGGATGCGCGGACGTGACAGGGGTTGAGCCGGCTTTGCTGGCGGGGGACTGCTGGCACTCGCGGGTATGGGTTTGGGCGGTCGTGAAAGGGGCCTCGAGGACGGGCACAGCGGTGAGATGCGCTTGGTCCGTAGGCCCCGGAGGGTTTGAACGTGTCGATTGATGGGCAGACGGTGACCGACGAACGGACGATGTCGGCTACGGAGTTTCGGGCGAGGTGTTTGGGGTTGATTGACGAGGTGTTCGAGACGGGAATCGAGATCGTGATCACGAAGCGGGGGAAGCCGGTGGCGCGGCTTGTGCCGTACCGGAAGCGACCGAAGACGCTCTTCGGGATCGACCGCGGGAAGATTGAAATCCTGGGTGA
>JAPPFO010000090.1:0-865 GCA_028875175.1 Chloroflexota bacterium
GTCCAGACCGGGGATATCACGTGCACGTGTTCGGAGACATGGTTTACACATCCCGCGCCAAAGTGGACACATTGCCCTCAAAACTGGACACATTTCGGTAAAAACTGGACACATCGGGCCGAAAAGTGGACACATCGGCCTGACGGCGTGGACACATCCCCGTTATCCCGCGTCCCCGAAGACCTGTCCTGAGCTTGCCGTGGGAGAGAATCTCGCCCTCCTTCCGTGCCCCACCCCAACCAATCCGAACCGCCGGAAAGTGAACACATCGGGCCAAAAAGTGAACACATTGGCCCGGAAACTGAACACATCCGACGAAAAACTGAACACATTGCCCCCAAAATTGAACACATCGCCCCGATCGAGTGAACACATCCCAAACCGCGCCGACCGCACGCCGCCTCATCCTCTCCCCGTCTTCTCTCACTCCTCGGCCCTCTTCTCTCTCCCCGTCTTCCTTCGATTGAGGCCTCTTCCAATCGAGGCCCCCCACGCGGCCTTGCAATGCGCACTCACCCGATGTACACTATACGTGTACCACTCTCCCCACCCTGGAGTCCCCGTGTCCCTGCCCGCCGCGTGCTCCCACCGCGCCTTCCCTTCCGGCGCCTTCCCTCGCCCCGCCGGCGTCCTCGCTGACACGCCCCGACCGTTGTCTTTGCGCGGTTTTCCTCCCCTTCCGCACCCCGCCTCGTCCGCTGATTCGTCCGCCGAAGATCTCGAGCATCCACCAAAAAATCCGCCAAAACCCTCTCTCGCCAGCCCGCCCCCCAGGGGGGGGGGGGGGGGGGGGAGGGGGGGCCCCCGGAAACCCCCCGCGCCCCAAAGCCAACCCCCCCCCCCGTGGGGGGCCCGGCGGGTGGGC
>JAPPFO010000090.1:875-40125 GCA_028875175.1 Chloroflexota bacterium
TCTCCCCCCCCACTAACATCCCCACAACCCAAAAAAAACCCCCAAACCCCCCCCCCCCCCCCCCCCCCCCGTGGGGGGGGGGGGGGGCCGAGAGAGGGTTCCCCCCTTCATCCCCCAGGCGCCAATACGCTCACGGACCGCGCTTCGCGGGCCCGGCCGGTTGACCGCAAGGGCAAGAACTGATCAATATGACGGGCACCAGAGGTGCGAAAGGCCGTGCGCATGACCGCTGAGACGTTGAGGGCCGTGGTCGTGGGTTGCGGTGTGGGACGCAACCACGCCGACGCCTACGTGCATTCCGACGCCGCCGAACTGGTGGCGCTCTGCGATATCGACGAAGTCGCCCTGAACCGGGTCGCCGACGCGAACGACGTCGAGGCCCGCTACACCGACTTCGAAACCATGCTGCGCGAGCAGCAGCCCGACCTGATCAACATCGCCACCGCCCAGCCGCTGCACGCCGAAATGACCATCCTGGCGGCCACGCAGTACACGCCCAAGGGCATCCTCTGCGAGAAGGGCATGGCCAACAACATGGGCGAGGCGCGATCGATGATCGCCGCCTGCGACCGCAACGGCGTCAAGCTGGCCATCGGCCACGAGTCGCGCTACCTGACCCAGATCCAGGAAGCCCGCGAGCTGATCACCGGCGGCGCCATCGGCACGGTGCGCCTGGCGCACGGCTGGTACGAACAGGGCGGCATGCTCAACCAGATGTGCCACGGCTGCGACCGCGCCCTCTTCATCCTCGGCGACCCCGCGCCGCAATGGGTGATGGGCAACATCCAGCGCAACTCCGACCGCTGGGAACGCAGTTGGCCCTGCGAGGAAATGGCGATCGGCATCGTCGGATTCGCCGACGGCTCCCGCCTGATCCTGGAAGGCGAAACCCCCGGCGGCGCCCAGGTCGAACAGCACCGGCTGACCTTCGTCGGCGACGAAGGCACGCTCTACGTCCGCACCGAAGGCGAAGTCCGGCCACCGGGTACCGTGCCCGAGGATCCAATTGGCCTTCGGATTCAGCGTGGCGACGGCAGTGTCGAGGAGATCGAGTTTCACAACGACCCCTACCTGGACGCCCGCCATCGCGAAATCGACGCCTTCGCCCGCTGGGCCGGCGGCGAACTGGACGGGCACTACCAGGACGCGCATTTCTGCGTGCAAACGCAGGAGATCCTGATGGCCATCTACGAGTCGGCCCGCACCCACGGCCTGGTGCAGCTGCCCATGAAGACCCAATCCTCGCCGCTGATCGAGATGATCAACAGCGGCGCGCTGCCGGTGAGCAACCCGGGCTGGCACGACATCCGGCACGGCACCAAAATTGCGCCGGTGGATTACGGCGGAGGGAACTCGTGAGCGCCCAACCTCTCCGCGCCGTCATCGTCGGCGGCCACATCGGCCGCAGCCACGCCCAGGGTTACCTGGCCAGTGACCGAATCGACCTCGTCGCCGTCTGCGACATCGATCCCAACACGCTGGCAGAGTTCGGCGACGAGTTCGACGTCGAGAACCGCTACACCGACTTCGAGACCATGCTGCGCGAGGAGGAACCGGACCTCGTCAGCATCGGCACGCCGCAGCAACTCCACGCCTCGATGACGATCCTGGCGGCAACCCGCTATTCGCCGCGCGCCATCGTTACCGAGAAACCCATGGCCAGCAGCACCGGCGAGGGCTACGCCATGCTGGCGGCCTGTGAGCGCAACGGCGTGAAGCTGGCCATCGGGCACCAGGGCCGCTGGATGCCGCGGCACGAGAAGGTCCGGCAACTGATCGCCGACGGCGCGATCGGCACGGTGCTCACCGGCTTTGCCGGGCCGCCCAAGCCGGACGCCGGCCTCATGAACATCGCCACTCACCAGTTGAATTACTGGCAGTACTTGCTGGGCGACCCCACGCCGCTTTGGGTGCTGGCCAACGTGCAGCGCCAGACCGACCGCTACGAGCGCGGCTGGCCGGCCGAGGATCTGGCGGGACTGCTGGTGGAGTTCGAAGGCGGAATCCGCCTCTCAATGGAGAGCGACACGCCGCCGGAAGGCCTGGAGCGGGACCTGCGCGTGATCACCGGAACCGAAGGCGTGATTTGGCTGGCCGGCGGGACCGCCGGCAACGTCATCCGGCTCCTGCGCCACGGCGCCTCGGGCTGGGAAACCATCGAGGCAAGTGAAGCCGAATTCAGCGACGCACGCACGCTGGAGCTTGACGCGCTGGCAGCCTGGGCAACCGGCGAGCTCGACGAACACCGCGGCGACGCCAACCTGGCCATCCACACCCTCGAAATCCTGATGGGTATCTACGAGTCGGCTCGGACGCACAGCCTGGTTCAACTGCCGCTGAAGACCAAGGGATCGCCGCTGACCGCCATGATCGACGCCGGCGATCTGCCGGTGCGCTATCCGGGGCACTACGACATCCGCCACAAGTCCGCCACGCCAGACTAGGGGCCGCTGACATGACGACATACCGCGCTGGAGTCATCGGACTGAATCTCGGCCAGTCGCACGTTCGCGGGTTCGACGAGGCCGACGGAGTCGAGGTCGCGGCGGTCTGCGACATTGACGAATCACGGCTCGAGGAGGTCGCCGACCAGTACGACGTGGCCGGTCGCTACACCGACGCCGCGGCCATGCTGGAGGCCGAGTCGCTGGACATCGTCAGCGTCACCACCCCGGCGGCGCTGCATCCCATGATGACCCTGCTGGCCGCGCGCTTCCCCGTGCAGGCGATCATCTCCGAGAAGCCGCTGGCCAACTCGATGGGCGAAGCCGACGCCATGCTGGCGACCTGCAACGCCGCCGGCATCAAGCTGCTCTGCGGCTACCAGGGCCGCCACATGCCCGCCTTCGAACGCGCCCGCGGGCTGATCGCCGACGGCGCTATCGGCAAGCCGCTTTCGGTGAAGGTCAACGTCGAAGAAGGCGGCCTGCTCAACCAGGGGTCGCACCTGATCGACCGCGCCCTGTATGTGCTGGGCGACCCTGAACCGCTGTGGGTACTTGGCCAGGTCCAGCGGGAAACGGACCGCTATGAGCGCGGCTACGTCTGCGAAGACCTCTGCTTCTGCATTGCCGCGGTTGAAGGCGGCGCGCGGATCATCTACGACAACGACATCGGCCCACACGGCGATCTGGGCAACAGGGCCTTCGTGATCACGGGCGACGACGGCGTTCTGATCGTGGAGCCGGAAGATCCGGCGATTTCGATGTCGTTCGGAATCAAGCTCATTTCAGGAAGTCGCGGCGACCTGCACGAGCCCTGGGACGGCGTACCGCCAAACTTCATGCTGGAACAGGCCAACGAGCTCGTGGCCTGGCTCAACGGCGACTCCGACGGCCACCGGCAGGACGCCCACCACGCCATCAAGTCGCAGTCGATCCTGATGGGACTCTACGAAAGCGCGCGCACCCACACGCTGGTCCAGGTACCCATTCAGACCAAGCTGGCGCCGCTGGAAGCCGCGATCAACGAAGGCTCGCTCAAGGTCCGCTACCCGGGCGCCTACGACATCCGCCGCCCCTACGTCTACGCCAAAGACCAGGTCAGCTAGGCGACTTCCTCCGCCACCCCGGTCTCGCCGCAGATGTCCAACAGGGTGTGATGGACGGCCCGGTCGTGGGCGTAGCTGAAGCGGGGTTCGCGTTCGCCACGGATGCAGGCCACAAAGTGCTCAACGTCGTCCCGAAACGGCGCTTCGCGGCCGGTGCCGTAGACCTTCCAGCCGTCCGCCCCGGCGCCGGAACCGCCGCGGTGAATGGCCACGGCCGGCGCGCGGTCGCCGATGGACGCCCACGGGGAGACGATGGCCTGGGCCTCGGAACCGTAGACCTCGAAGCTGCGCGGGCGAACCTGCTCGGTTTCCAGGTGGCTGGATTCCAGGGTGGCGATAGCGCTCGGGTATTCCAGCACCACGGTGGCGTTGTCAATATATCCCGACTCGACAAAGCGGTCGCAGCGCAGGAACGAGTGGACCGTGGCGGGCGTCCCCAGCACGGCCATCGCCATGTCCAGCGCGTGCGAACCGAGGTTGTAGAAGATGCCGCCCTCGAAGTAACGGTCGCGTCCGAGATACGTGTCGGCCAAGGGACGATAGGGGCTGCACATGTGCGAGCGCACCCGGTAGATGTCGCCGAAGTCGCCGCGATCCACCATGTCCAGCATGCGCCGGAAGTGCGGCGTCAGGCGGTTGTTGTAGCCCATCTGAAAGAGCAGGCCGGACGACTCGGCAAGGCCGATCAGCTCGTCCACGTGGGCGTGGGTCCAGCCGCAGGCCTTTTCCATGAGCAGGTGTTTGCCGGCCTGTAGCGCGCGGCGGGCATACGAAGGGTTCTGACGCTCGGCGCCGCCGATCAGAATTCCCAGGACGGCTGGATCGTCGAGCAGCCGGCTGATGTCGTCGACGTATGGCAAGCCCGCCGAGTTCGGCTCGGACTCCCTGGCCGCGCGAGCATCGGCGCAGGGTTCGTAGACGCCGGCAAGGTCGATGTCTTGCAGGTCGCGCAGCCAGCGCAGCTTGCCAGGCGCGTGCCCGTGTTGCGCGCCCAGCATTCCCAATCGCACGGGTTGCTTGCTCATGGGGTGCGCTCCGAAGCCTCAGGCGGACGAACCATCAGCGGCATCTGAACCTCCTCGGGACGGGCCAGGCGCAGAAAAAAGTGGCCCAACCCGGATGATCCCAGCATGAAGTCCGGGCTGTAGTTGCCCGGCTCGTCCCCGGGCCAGCGCACTTCGCCGTCACGCTCCTCGCGATAGGCCATGGCGGCGTCGCCGAAGTCCCGCGCGTGGGACACCCATGACTCGTCGCCACCCACCCGCGCGAGTTCGATGAACAATTCCGCGTTCCCGGCCAAGCCGTGGCACTGGCTGGGGTTGTTGCGGACATCGCCGGCGGCCAACGTCGCCTGGGCGCAGCGCTCGGCAAATCGGCGCAGGTCGTCGTCGTCGAAGGTCTCCGCCGCGCGTGCCGCGAACAGCCCGATCCCCGGCGCCCCGTGGCACCACTGCACGCGCGGACGGTGCGGATCGCCCGGCCAGCGGTTCCAGAAGATGCCGCGCTCGTCTTCCAGCGCGACCGCCTCGATCCAATTCCAGGCGTCGTACACAAGGTTCTTGATGGCGTCGTCGCCCGTAAATCGCCAAAGCTCCGCCAGCGCATAGGCGATGCCGCTGGCTCCGTGGACGAACCCCGCACTAAACCGAACCTGCCCTTCGCGGTGCCAGTCCCAGCGCGCTCCTTCGTCGTCGCATTCGACGGTGCGGGTTATGTGGTCACCGGCCTTCACCGCGGCATCCAGCACGCTCTGATCTGCTGCGACCTGATACAGGCGCAGCAGAAAGATCACACTGCCGGCCGATCCGCTCAGTACATGCGCGTCCGGCCAGGACGCGCGAGCCACTGCGCGGGCCCGCGCCTGCGCGTCCCGCAGCCAGCGTTCGCGTCCTGTCGCCTCAAACAGGTGCAGGCACATCTGGCCGTGGCCCGACATGCCGAAGTACATGCCCGCGTCGGCGGATGGATCCCTGAGTTCAGGCTTGGACTGGCCCTCCACCCACATCGCCGCCGCTTCGGCCACTTCGCGGGCCTTGGGATCGCTGGTGACGCGGAACAGGTCGGCAAACAGAAATACCACGCCGGCCGTCCCGCCAAAGACGCCGGTGGAGTACTGCGGCTTGCCGGTATAGCTGCGAGTCTCCCAGCGCGCGCCGCCGACGGCGGGACGGGCCAGCGCCGCGATGCTGTCGGCCACGCTCTGGGCGGCCACAAGGAATCGATCCTCGTCAGGCATGGCCATCCTGCGGGTTGCACACACCCTCACGGTAGCCGATTTCGGGCGACGAACACGCGACAAGCCGCCGCCGGGCGCGTAGTCTCACCGGACGACGCGAGGGGCTCGAGACACCAATGCAAGACGTGAAGCTGCCCGACACACCAATCACGGAGGCCTACCCGGGCCTGAACAACCTGGTTGTCGATTTCAACCAGATGAAGACCTTCCTGGACGACCCGCTGGTACTGGTGGAGGGCGACGGCGTGCGCATTCGCGACCACGCCGGGCAGTGGTACATCGACGGGCTATCCGGCGTGGCGGCGGTACAGCTGGGGCACCGAAACCAGGGCATCATTGAGGCGATGCGCGCGCAACTCGATCGCATCGCGCTGGCGCTACCGCTTTACGCGTCGACCGAGCCGGCGATCGAGCTGGCCAAGCGGCTGGCGGAGGTGACGCCTGAGCCGCTGATTCACGTCAAGTTCACCACCGGCGGCTCGGAAGCGAATGAGACTGCGTTCAAGATCGCCCGTCAGTACCACGCGCAAACCGGCAACCCGGGCAAATACAAGGTGATCTCGCGGTACAAGAGCTACCACGGCGCCACCATGGGCGCCCTGGCCGCCAGCGGCGGCGCCTCCCGCAAGCTGCCGTACGAGCCCTTTCCCACCGGTTTCGTGCACGTGCACCCGCCGGACTGCTACCGCTGCCCGTTTGGGATGACCTATCCCGACTGCGGCGTGCGTTGCGCGGAAATCGTGGACGAGGTCATCGTGGGCGAGGGCCCGGAAACGGTGGCCGCTCTGATTGCGGACCCGGTTGTCATGTCAGCCGAGGGCCTGATCGCGCCTCCACCGGAGTACTTCAAGATCCTGCGCGAGATCTGCGACCGCCATAACGTGCTGCTGATCTTTGACGAGATCATCACGGGCTTCGGGCGGCTCGGGGAGTTGTTCGCGGCGGACGTCTACGAGACCTGCCCGGACATCATGTCGGTCGGCAAGGGCATCAGCGGCGGCTACGCGGCGCTGGCGGCGGTGATGATGACGGAGCGCGTAGCCGATGCGTTCTGGGGCGACCTGGCCGACGGGGTGCACTTCAACGCGGGACACACCTACTCCGGCAACCCGGTGGCCTGCGCGGCCGGATTGGAAGCCGTGCGCCAGATCGTCGATGGCGGCGCGCTGGACAACGGCCGCGAGCGCGGCAAACAGCTGCGCGCGGGTCTGGACGAACTGGAATCCCGCTACGAACAGATCGGGCGCGTGGACGGCCACGGCATGTTGCAGGGCGTGGAGTTCGTCAGCGACCGGGCATCGCGCTCGGCGTATCCGGTTTCCAACCTCCTCTGCCGCGCGGTGGGCCAGACCGCCAAGCGAAATGGACTCATCGCGCGCATGGGCGACCACACCTATGTGCTCGCTCCTCCCCTGGTTTCAACCGAGGAAGAGATCGACGAGATGCTGGACATCCTGGACGCGTCGATCGCGGAGACCCTAGAAACCTTCGAGGAGTGAGCCAGGCGGCGTTTGACGACCGTGTGGCCGCCTACGCGCAGTCACCGACCCATCGCGAAGGCCCGACCCTGGACCTTACGCGTGCGTTTGCCCGGGCGCACCCGGGCGACCTGGTGCTGGATGTGAGCACGGGCACCGGGTTTACCGCCCATGCCCTGGCCGCTACACCCACTCTCGTTGTGGCTGCGGATATCGCTCCCAACATGCTGCGGCACACGCGCGCAGCCGCGCCATGCGAGGTTCGCGTTGTCCAAACCGACACGCACACCCTGGCGTTCGCCGATCGGACTTTCGACGTGGTGACGTGCCGCCATGCGTTCCATCACTACCAGGACGGTCGCACCGCCCTGGGCGAAATGACGCGCGTGGTTCGGCCGGGCGGACGGGTAGTCATCACCGATACGATCTCGCCAGACGACGCCCATGTCGCCGAGGCCATGCACGAAATCGAGTCGCTCCGCGACCCGTCGCACGTCTGCAACCGGTACGCGGGCCAAATCCTGGATCTCATGGCTGACGTCGGGCTCAGCATTGAACGCAACACGGGCACGCGCACCGCGCAGGATTTCGACGGCTGGTGCAGCCGAACCGGCGTTTCCGATGACCTTCGGCAGCAGCTCTGGCGGGCCTTTACCGAAGACACAAGGGTCCGCGCGGCGTTCGATGCCCGCGAGACCGGTGACGGCCGCCGGTTTAACTGGCCGGTCCTGGTCGCGGCGGGGGTGCGGCGCACCTAGGCTCGGATACGATGCGGCAGGAGCCGCGCTCCGGGGGATGACGACATGGCAACCGCGCCGTTGAGAGTTGGATTTGTGGGTTGCGGCGGGATTTCCCGCCTATACACGGACATCTACTTGGGTCTCCACGAGTTGGCGCAGGTCGTCGCCGTGGCGGATCTGGTCCCAGAGTTGGCACGCGATCGGGCTGAGGGACTGACGCACGGTTACCGAGCCGAAGCCGCGCGCCAGCACGCCATTGCCACGGGCGCCCGCAGCGAGGCCGAGCGAGACGACGCGCTGGCCAGGGCCGAGTCGGCCGAAGACGCCGCCTCGAACTCGATCCAGCGGTTTTCGAGTCATACCGAACTGCTGGCCGGATCCGATGTGGATGCCATCGTTCTCCTTACGGCGCCCTCCGTCCGTGGTGGGCCGACGGTTGAGGCCGCCGTGCAGGGGGTGCACGTCTTCACGCAAGGTCCAATGGCTCGCAGCGTGGAGGAAGCCGACGCCATGCTGGACGCGGCCGAAGCCTCGGGCATCAAGCTACACGTGCAAGTCGGTTCGCGCTACAGCCGCGGCATGCGGCACGCGCAGCGCGCGGTGGCCAGCGGCTTGATGGGCCAGATGGCCATGGCGAAGGTTGAGCTGAACAACTTCCGGCCGCAGTCCCCGTACTTCCGATCCACCCACTGGCATGGGACCTGGGACGGCGAAGGCGGCACGTCGGTCTTCCATCACGGGCGCTACGTCATCGATCCGTTTCTGTACGTGGTTGGCTCGCCGATTGTGGAAGTGACGTCTTACGCGGGCGCGATGCTGCGGCACATCGAGACCGATGACATGACGCTTTCGCTGGTGAAGTTCGCCAACGGAGCTCGCGGCGTGGTGCAGTCCTCGCTGCTGTATCACACCAATCCGCTAACCCCGACGTTTCGGATTGAGGTTATCGGCAGCGAGGCTTCGATGGTTCTCCACCAGGAATACACACATCCAGATATACCAACGGTGATGCTTGGAAACCGAGAGAACGGCTGGGAAGCCGACGTGAAGTTTGGGTCAAACCACGACCCGTCATTGGTTCAGCGGCTGGAGGCGCTGGAAGCCGAGGTGTCCGACGCCCCCGTGCGCGCCAGCGAGATGTACCAGAGCCAGATCTGGTTGGAGTCAATCCTGGAGGATTCGTCCACCCCCGCGCCATTGCGCGTGCCGCATCACCACGCCGAATTCACACGTGCCGTGTACAAGTCGCACGAAACCGGCGCAACCGTCACGCTGCCGCTGGCTAAGGACGATCCCTTTTATACGTTTGAAGGGCGTCTGACTCACGGGCGGAAGCTTCCTGAAGACGACCCACCGCCGACGGGCGAGCTCCCGCGTCGCATGAGAGGCAGCTGACCACGTAAGACTGACTCGCTGGCACGCGTCGCGCACCAATTGTCGGGCTAACCCACCAAACGCGTGCTGTGGTGCACGCGTCGCCCGCTAATACGCACCCCGACCACGCGCCACGACCCAGAGGGTGCGCAGCAGGATGGTGAGGTCGAGCAGCGGCGAGTAGTTCTGGATGTAGTAGAGGTCGTATTCGACGTTTTCGTGCAGAGGGAGTTCGCTGCGGCCGCTTACCTGCCACCAGCCGGTGATCCCCGGAAGCACCGCCAATCGCTGTCGCTGCCAGGACTCATACTGCTCAACGACCCACGGGAGTTCCGGGCGCGGCCCAACCAGGCTCATTTCGCCGCGCAGCACATTCCACAGTTGGGGGAGTTCGTCGAGACTGGTCCGGCGAAGGAAGCGGCCGACGCGGGTCACGCGCGGATCGTTCAGCGGTTTGTACACCGCGTTGACGGCAGCGCCACCCTGGAGAGCGGCTTCCTGCCGGCTCTCGGCATCCGGGACCATCGTGCGTAGCTTGAACATGGTGAACATTCGGCCGGTCTCACCAACGCGTCGCTGAGCGAAGACGACCGGACGTCCACCGTCCAGGAAGACGGCCAGCGCCAGGACTGCGAGCACCGGCGCCATCAGCACGAGCGAGACGCTGGCCAGAACCAGATCGAATACTCGCTTGACGAATCGATCGAATCCCGTGATTACGGGCGCACGCACGCTGATCAGAGGCAGGCCCCACACGTCCTCTGCCATGGCCCGGCCGGCCATGAGATGAAACACATCGGGGACCAGCCGGACTCTGACAGGAACGCTGTCCAGTGCCACAACTATTTCGCGAATCCGCTCGTGGGCGTGCATTGGCAACGCGATCAGGACGTCGTCCACTTCATAGCGGTCAATCAGATTCTCGAGCTCGTTACTTGCTCCCAGCACCGGGGCCTCGTGGATCTCTTCGCCGCGTTTATCCGGATCGTCGTCGGCGAATCCGATGACCTGGAATCCGGACCAGGGACGTTCACGAATCATGGCCGCCACCCGTTCGCCGACCGGTCCGGCGCCGACCACCAGCACCCGAGTCGCGCCGCGGCCGGAGATGCGACGACTGCGCATCACGAGGTTGAGTAGCCACCGGAGATTGATAAGCAGCAGCGCATCCAGGGCAATGAAGTAAAGGAACAACAGTCGCGAGAGGAATTCGACTTTGAGGACAAAGAAGGCCGCAAAAAGGACGACGGTGGCAAAGATGATGGCCGGAATCAGTACGCGGATTTCGTCCACGACTCGCAGCAGCCGCCGGTGGTCGTAGAGATGGACCATGCGGAAGAAGAAGGCCCAGACGAATCCGACGACCACGTACTCGCGGACGGTGAGCCAGGAGAGCAGGCTGGCATCGCCAGCGCCGATCGGCAGGGTATGCCGCAGGACATCCGCCAGGAAGAGGGCCAGCAGCGTGAGCGCGATATCGACAACGGCCAGGGCGCCGCCAAAGAGACGCGCGCGCTCCCTCACCTCAGCGCTCCCTCACCAGTTCGCGGTATACCAGTTCGGTTGCCCGGGCCATCGCCTCGGCGTCGTGATAGACCGCCACGGCCGCATGAGCCTCCGTTGCAAGCGTGCGAGCCTCATCCGAGTGTGTCAACAACCGCAGCGTCGCGGCGGCGGCGGCGGGAATGTCACCTGGTTTGACCAGGAGTCCGGTGCGCTCGTGCTCGATGAGATCGGTCGTTCCGACGGCGCGGGCGGCAACAATTGGAACTCCGGCGGTCATGACCTCCATGATCGAGTAGGGCACACCCTCCCAGCGGGCCATGTGCAGGTACACATCCAGCGCCGTGAGCAGCGTGCGGGCGTTGGTCACAAATCCCGGAAGCGACGTTGCCTTGTGGACGTCGAGTTCCCGAAGGCGATCCTCCACCTGCGTACGCAGTTCACCGTCGTTGGTCCAGAGAAACCGAGCGTCCGGGCGCCGGCGGTAGATCGCCGCGAATGTCTCCGCAATGTCGAACGGCGCCTTCTGTTCGGTAAACCGAGCCGTGGTGCCGACAATCGGCGCGTCAGCTGGCAGACCGAGACGTCGGCGGGCCTCCGCGCGCGGCAGAGGCTCGAACGGCGCAAACGTGAGAGGGACTTTGCGAACTTTGCGCGGCTGAACGATTTCGCCCGCCACCTGTCGTTCGCCCTCTGAGAGCGCGATGAGCGCTGACGTTGCACGTCCCAGCATTGCTTCCAGCCAGCGCAAGGGCGCACGTGCGATGGGCGAGGCGAAGTTGAGGAAGTAGAACCCATGCGGCGTATGAACAATCCGGGCACCCGGCGCGAGCATGGCGGCCACGCGGCCAACGACGCCCGCCTTGGTGCTGTGGGTGTGCACGATGTCGTAGCGACCACGGTGGATCAGCCGCACGAGCGCCCAGGTCGCGCGCCAATCGTCGATCGGTCGAATGGCGCGAGTCATGGGCACGACGTGCAGCTGCACGTCCAGTGCCGACATGTCGTCGAAAAACGAGGTGTCGCCGCGAGGCTCGGAGCGAACACGGGGACACGCCACTTCGAAGTGGAAGGACGAGCGATCGGAAGCGGCCGCCAGATCGAGCAGATGGCGCTTGGTGCCGCCAATCGTGGCCTCCATGACCTGGAGAACTCGAATCGGACGGCGAGCCATCGGCAGCGCTAGCGCAGCACCGCCTCTTGCATCCAGGCGTACTCCGCCGCGATGCCCTCGTGGATGGTTGTTGACGGATCAAAGCCGAGCACGCGACGCGCCCTGGAGGTATCGGCCTGGCTGTGAAGCTGGTCGGCGGGATGCGCCTCGGCGTAGATACGCTCGGCCGGCTTGCCGGCGACCTGCTCCATCGTGCCGATCAGTTCGTTGACCGATGCCGTGGGGCCACTGCCGATGTTGAAAGTCTCGCCGATGGGTAGCGCATCAAGCACCCGTACCTGGGCGTCAACCGCGTCGGCCACGTAGGTCAGTTCCCGCGTCTGCTCGCCGTCGCCATAGATTGTGATCGGCTTGCCGGTGGCTATAGCCTTGAGTCCGATGTGCACGAGCATGTCGGGCCGCTGGCGCGGACCAAACAGGGTGTAGTAGCGAAGGACGACCACCGGCAGACCGAACAGCCGGTGATAAGAACTGAGCAGGTGCTCGTCCAGCAGCTTGGTCATCGCGTAAAACGACCGCGGTTCGAGTGGATGGTCTTCGGGCGTGGGCATCCTGGGATTGAAGCCGTAGATCGAGGATGTCGAAGCAAAACTGAAGAGCTTCACGCCTGCGCGCAACGCAGCGTCGGCCAGCCGTTGCGTTGAGCGGCTGTTGTCCTGCATGTACCGCTGGAAGTTGGTGGGCGTCCAGCCTTCGCGGACGCCGGCTCGGGCCGCCAGGTGAAAGACGTACTGCACGCCGCCGAGCACTTTGTCGAGGTCGAGGTCGGCGTCCAACAGGTGGGCCGGCACGAAGTCGAAACCCTCGTGCTGCCGGAGTGAGTCAAGATTCGCCTGTTTCTGGTCGAGGTCGTAGCTGTCGGTCATGCCATCCAGACCGACGACTCGATGGCCTCGCGCTAACAGCGACTCGCAGAGATGGGACGCAATAAACCCGGAAGCCCCAGTGACAAGTGTTCCAGGGCGGCCGTTGGCCTCTGGCATCAAAGCCCCGCGTGAAGAAAGCGCGCCAGCCGCGCGCTGCGAGAGTATATCGGCGAGCCCTTCGCCACGTTACGCGGCGGCATCGCGAATGACGGTCGCATAGAGGGCGCGCGTGGCGGCACGCATGCCCTCTAAATCGAACGTCTCGGCCGCATGTCGACGCGCAGCGGAACCCAATCGCAGCCGGCGCTCGCTATCGAGCAGCGTTGCCGTCAAGGCGGAGGCCAGGGCTTGCGCATCACCCTGGGGAGTCAACACGCCGGTCTGGTTGTGCTCCACGATTTCAGGAACGCCCCCAACGGCCGTCGCCACGACTGGCCGACTTGCCATCGCGGCTTCCATGACCACAAGGCCCAGTCCTTCCCAGTCAGACGCCAGCACGACCAGGTCGGCGGCGGCCATCAGGTTCGGTATGTCGGCGCGCACACCCAGCCAGCGCACCGCATCGCGCAGATCCAAGTCGTCGGTGAGTTGGAGCAACCCGGCCCGATAGGCGGGGCCTCCCAGCTGGGTCTCGCCGGCGCAGAGCAATTGGGCGTTACCGAGCTTTCGGCGCACCTGGGCGAACGCCCGCAGGAGTACATCGTGCCGCTTCTGCGGATCGAGGCGCGCGGGGCACAGCACCAGCGGTACATCTGCCCCGATGCCAAGCTCCCGACGCGCGGCCGCCCGATCCAGGCCGCTGAACGGCCCGGAATCCAGGCCATACCGAATGACCTCAATCCGATCTCTGGGGACTCCGAGTTGCTGATTCGTCCAACCCGCGACCGCCTCCGAAATGGCGATTGTGCGCCGCGTGGGACGGGTAGCCAGCGCATGGAGGGCCCGTGCCGACGAGGACTCGAGACGAGCTTCGATGTTGTGCTTGGTGGACACGATGGCGCGAACGCCGACCGCCCGCGCTGCCAGCGCACCGTACATGTCGGCGCGCAGGAGGTGTGTGTGCACGAGCGCATATCGCCCGCGCCTGATGAGCGCCGCCAGACGGGGCAGCCGCACGGCGCCAAACGGTCCGGCCATCGGGATATGGGCTATGCGTTCGACGCATGCCTCAAACTCCGGGCGCAGGTCGTGGTCGCGAAAGTAAACCAGGTCAATATCGGCGAACTCGCGTAGACCGGGCAGCAATTCAACGAGATGGCGCTGCGCCCCACCGACCGCGAGCGACGTGACTATCTGCAGAACGCGCAACCGGCTCCTGGTCACGTGCGGGCGGTCAGCAAAGCGTCGTAGCGGGCCAGCGTCTGCTCGACTTGCCGCTGGAGGGAGAATGTGGAGGCCGCGCGTTGGCGCGCAGCCCTACCCAGCGACCGTGCGTGCTCGGCATCGCCCACGATCAGGTCGATCCGGTCGGCCAGGGCCAGCGGATCGGTGGGATCCACGGTGTATCCCCAGGCGCCATCCGCCACGATTTCGGGACCCGCGCCAAGCGTGGAGGCTATGGCCGGCCGTCCGGCCGCCATTGATTCGATGATCGTCAGGTTGAACGGGTCTGGATAGGTCGAGGGGGCCAACGTCACGGTCGCGGCGGCGTAGGCGTCGCGAAGCGCCGCTGGCTCCATCCATCCGGGCAGGAGCAAGCGTTCGCCCACACCCAGCTCGTCGGCCAGTCGCCGGAGTTTCGGCGCGTAACGCGGGTTTTCGCCAGCGATTACCAGGCGCAGGTCCGAATGCCGGGAACGTGCCAGCGCGTGCAGCGCCGCCTCCGCGCCCTTCTCGCGCGAGACGCGGGCCGCCAGCAGCGCCAGCGGGTCTCCGTCCAGCCCGTGCGTCGACCGAAACGCCGCCCCATCGCCGTTACCCCACCAGTCCACGTCCACTCCGTTATAGACAACCTCGGCGCCCCCGAAACCGTTGGCGCGCAGGGCGGTCTTCAGCGTTCGACTGATGGCAAACAGGTGGTCCACATGCTTGGACATGTGCTGGTCGATGACCACGTTGCGTGCCGGATTCCAGCGGAACCGCTGGCATTTGGCGCAGTTGAACCAGCGCTGGCGAAAGTCCACCGGGCCGCCGGTGCAGATGAACTTGATGCAGCAGAACAGCAGATAGTCGTGGGCGGTGTAGAGCACCGGCACACCCAGGCGATCGGCTGCCGTAAGCGATGCAAACGACAGGTGCTGATGCACGTTGTGGGCATGCACGACGTCAGGATTGAAGTCGGCTAATTCACGACGGACGCCCGGCAACACCATCGGATTGGCCATCGCCACCGTGTTGCGAAACCGCTCCGGATAGCGAGATCGCAGCCGGCGAACGCGAACACCGTCCTGGTCACGGTGCGATCCGGCCCCAGACGTGGTGGCAATCACGCACACGTCATGAGCAGCCTGGACGAAGGCGCCAGCCAGGCGTTCAACCACGACCCCGGCCCCGCCGCGATTCTCAGGGGGATAGGTGTCGGCAAGGAGGGCGATGCGCATGTGGAGCGGCCCGACGGTTCGACGGAGTGATTCTAGGCGGTGTACGCCGCCAGGCAGCGTTCGGCAACCGCGGACCAGGTAAAGCGGGCTACGACGTGGTCGCGGGCTGCCTGGCCCTGCGTTTGGGCGTGCTGAAGCGAAGTGGTGAGCGGCGTCAGCTCGCGGCGGAGGGCGTCGGGATCGCTCGGCGGCACGGTCGCGCCACCGACGGACGGGATGATCTCGGGCATGCCGGCCACGTCCGAAACAATCGCTGCGGTCCCGCAGGCCATGGCTTCGAGCGGCGCCAATCCGACGAGTTCCGGCAACGCCTGTCGCCGTCCGAGGTAGTCCTCATAGACCGACGGCATGACGAAGGCACAGGCCGATCGCAGGGCGGAGATCACCTCGAAGTCCGAAGCTCCCAGGTGGATCCGCACCGGACGGGACGCGGCCTCCGATCGAACGAACTCAAGATAGTCGGCGTCGTAGGGGCGCCCGTAAATGTCGAGTGAGGCGCCGACAGGTAGTCCTCGAATCGCAGTCTCGATGCCCTTGTGGGGCAACAGGCGCCCCACATAGACGACCTGGCCAAGCGTCTTTTTTGTACCGGGCGAGTATTTGGCCGTATCAACGCCTGCGTAGATTACTTCCGTCCGGCGTCCGACGTAGGGGAGCGTTGCGGCGGCGAATTCGCTCTGCGCCAACTGTCCGTCGATCCAGCGACCGATCCGCAAACGGCGAACCCAGTTCACGCCACCGCCACCGTGATCGGTGACATAGACGCGCTTGCCGAGCGGCCGGCCGTTCAGTGCGGCCAGCGCCGTGAGACCGGACCTCGCCTGGTGGCAGTGGACAACATTCGCCCAGCCCAGGGCTCGAAGAAACCCGGGACCGATGGCGTCGTAGGCTCGGCCGCGAAGCTGCCTCCAGGTTCGCTGGACCTCGATGTCGAACCCGCTGACATGCCGGGTTCCTGGCGGGCCGCCGAATGCGACCAGTCGGGTGGGCGTCTGTTGTCGCATGGCGATTGCGAGCTCCAGCGGATAACGCTCGCCGCCGCCGCGCACCGACTCGTCGCCGAACCAGGTTGGCGACAGATGCAGGACTCGTAGCTCACTCACGCAAGCCGCTCGGCCACGATGAGATAGCCCCCGGGGTCGCGCACCTCTCGCCGAAATGGCCGCCACAGGAGAGCCGACCACAGGCCAAGCCAGAGCGGCATGGGCAGGAGCCGCCGCCGGTGGAGTCCGCGGAACCAGTCCAGCACGCGCCGACCGCCAACTCGTCGGACCATCAGTTCGTCCAGCCGCCGCCAGGTTCGCTGGGTTTCGGCCGGGAGATGTCCCCGGCTGGCAACGATGGTCAGCCCGCGCTCGGCCAGCCGTTCCGTCCACTCTTCCAGCGACCGATAGTGGTAGTGACCCAGCCGAGCGTTCGTCGACGCCAGCGCGGCGTTCCCCGAGTCGCGCTCGATTCGCTCGGCAAATGCCGGTGCCGGAACGGTGAATACCAAACGACCGCCGGGCTGGAGCACGCGCGCGGCTTCCGTCACGGCGTCCAGATCGCTCGGGATGTGTTCCAGCACGCTATGGCTGTAGACCGCGCCGTAGGAGGCGGACGCGACTGGTAGTCGCGTGCCGTCGGCGCGCATGACGGCTCGATACACCCCTGAGGCTTTTGCGACGCGAGCCTCATTGGCGACGAGCTCAAGCCCGTCCACCGGCCAGTGGGACCGCAGCACCGAGCGCGCGACTTCGCCGGTGCCGCAGCCCAGGTCGAGGACGGGTGTGGGAAACGTGATGTCACGCAGCATGGCGAACTCGGTCGCCCGCCAGAGCGCCACAGCCGGCTGATGCGGATGGGCGCGCAGCGCCAGCCGCAGAACATCCCGGTCGCTCCTGGCCACGAGCGCCGTTGGGAAACCACTGTCAGCCATGGCGTGAGTCTTCGATGAGCTGCCGCATGCGCACGGCGTAGGTGTGATCGCGCTCGACGCGGCGCTTGCCGGCCGCGGCGATTGCACGCCGGGCCGACTCGTCGTTCAGGTATCGCTCAATCGACGCTGCCGCATCGTCGGCGTCCTGGTATGTAGCAAGTTCCGTCCCAACCTCGAAGAGCTCGGGCATTCGCGCCTTGAAGTCGGTCAGTTGGAACGCGCCGGCCGCGGGGATCTCGAATGTCCGCATGTTCGGACCTTCGCGCATCTGGGCGTGGTGGATGTTCAACACGATCTTCGCGCTTCGGTAGGCCCGTGCCACGGCGGCGGCCGGCAGCAGGGTGAGGCCGCGATGCGCCTCGCGAACCCGATAGCCCGGTTCCAGCTTCTCCCAGCCGCGGCCCCAAACGGCCAGGTTGGCCCCGGAACGGGCAACGGCTTCCAGGATTTCAACTCGGGACCGGTTCGCCGGCAGATGGCCCATGTTGTGCCGCGCGTCGCCCACGAAGATCACGTCCACGGGCTCGGCGTCCGCGTCCTGCCCGGTCCAGGCAGCGGGATGGACAGCGTGCGGCATGAACCTCGCCGTAACGCCCCGCGGTTCCAGGTCGGGAGCGTAGGTCGGATCGGCCAGATAGAACCGGTCGTACAGATGCGCCGCCGCCGTGATGTTGGGAAACCAGCCTGGATCGTCGCCACACCACTGGACGACGGGGCCGCTGGTGAGGTTACGCAGGCGCTCAATCGTCTCGGGTAGCAGAACCTCGCCCTTGAGAACCAGGGTGAACTCCGGCCGATGCCGCGCGGCAAGCCGGATTACGTCCAGATTGTCCATCCGCATTGCGTCGAACACTCGCGCGACGTTGAATCGGTCTGGGCCTTTGAGTCGCCGCTGCACGCGCCCCCAGAGCCCAATGGGCCGTTCCAGCCGCTGGCTGTAGCGGTGCATTCGCACGTCATGCCCAGCGTCTCGCAGGCCCTCAGCGCAGTATTCGATCCACTGTCCGGTGTCCCAGTGCGGGCCGACGAGCAATACGCGCATTGTCCGTTTACACAGCGGCCGCGCGCCGCTTCCACAGCGCGCCAAGTTCTGACCGCAGGGCCCTGCGGTCGATGAGGTAGAGAAGACCTGCGTAGACCAACACGACAACAACCCCGCCCTGGATCAACAAGACGGCATCGGTCAGCAGGGGCAGCAGGATGAATCGCCCGAAGAGACCGGCACCGACTGCCGCAATAAGCGGACGGACCAAGTGACGAACAAGTCGCAGGTCGAATTCACGACGCCCGATCGGCAACAGAACCAACGCAGCCAGTCCCTGGGATACAGCCAGCCCGATCGGCACCGCCAGGAACCCGACCCCCAGCGCCATGAGGACCGCGGCCACTCCCCAGGCGGCAGCGGCCCAGCCCAGGGACACCATGAGAACAATCTTCGTCTTTCCCACGGCGTTGAGGATCGGCGTTATGAGGCCGTTGATGGGGATCAGAGCGTTATTGACGGCCAAAACGTAGAGGGCCGGAACCGCGGGCAGCCACTGCTCACCATAGATCAGCCCGGCGATTTCGGGCCCAAACGCGATGACCGCAACGAATCCCGGCAGCGTCACGATGGCGTTCCACTTCAACGTGAGTTCGGCGCCTCGGCGAACCTGGTCCGGCGCATCCTGGATGCGCGCGAAAGTGGGCAGGCTCACTCGAGCCACCCACTGCGTCAGCGCCAGCGGCTGGGCGGAAACCCGATTGGCCCAGTTGAGATACCCCGTGGCCGTGGCTCCGAACGCCCGGGGCGTGAAGAGCGGAATGAGCGAGTCTTTCAGCGTGATCGCCAACCGTGATCCCTGAAAGCGGGCGCCAAATCCGACGTGAGGCGCGAGGACTCGCAAGTTCCTCGTTGGCGCCGGCCACCACGGCCGGGCCACCACAACCGCGAGCGTGGACACCAAACTGGCGCCAACATGCGCGATCACCAGGCTCCACACGCCAGCGGCGCCAATGGCGAAGCCGATGCCGGCGATGTAATAGAACAGGGTTCCGGCGATATCGGCCGCGGCGAGCCGGCCAAATTGCAGGTGTCGCTCGAGTAGAGCCGCCGGGACGATGCGAAAGGCGGTGAAGAAGACCGAGAAGGCAAACAGCCGCGTCATCCACGGGTCGATTTGATCGTTCAGCAACGCGTTGACCACAAATGGCCCGGCGAGAAACACCACCACGCCCCCCGCAAAGACGAGAAGCAATTGGCCCGTAAAGACCGCCCGCAGGTCGCGGGATTGAGGCTCGCTGCCGCGCTGAATCAGACTGGGTTGCAGCCCCAGGTCGGCAAATTGCTTGACCAGTCCGGCAAAGGTGGCGATTGGAACGATGACGCCGAAGTCCGCCGGCGTCAGCAGGCGAAAAAGCGCGATGCTGCCCACGAACGAGACAAGCTTCATGCCGCCTTCGCGCATGCCAAGCGAAACGACGCCGCGGAGCGCGCGGTCCTCGAGGTCTCCCTTTCGAGCCAGGGGCGACGCGTTACCGGTCACGCCCGAGCGTCCAGGCGCCCGCCCAGGCTCTCGGCATACACGTCCAGGAGTTGCTGTGCCGATCGGCGCCAGGTCATCGCATCCGCCCGGCGGCGCCCTCCATCAGCCAACGCCTGCCAGCGGCTTCCATCGGTCAGGACGCCGCGAAGCGCGTCAGTCAGCGCCGGCACGTCATTCGGTGGAACCAGCAAGCCGTTGTGGTCATGGATGACTGGCTCCTCGGCCCCGGAATCGCGGGCACTGACCACGGGAGTCCCGCAGGCGTTGGCTTCCAGCAGCACGAGGCCGAAGCCGTCGAAATCGGAGCCAGCCAACCGGTAGGGCATCGTCACCACGCGCGCGCGGTGGTACCAGTCCACGAGTTCGTTCTCGCTGACAATGCCGGTCAGGGTGACGAATCTGTCGAGCTCAAGCTCGCGGATCCGGGTGCGCAGCTGATTGACGAAGGGTGACGACGAATCGGAGGGGCCGACGACCACGTATCGGTGGGCGACGCCCTCGGACTTCAGGCGTGCGAAGGCCTCCAGCGCCAGGTCGAATCCCTTGCGAGGCTTGCTCTCGCCGACCGACACGATCAATCCAGGTTCCCGAGGCGGCGGTTCCGCGCGCTGAAAGTCCTCCGCCCGCACAGCCAGCGGCACCACGCTTGTCTGCCGCACATTGGCATCGGCTTCGACTCGCCGGCGCGTGTAGTCGCTGATGGCGGGTAGGCCACGCGCCCGCCGTAACGCCCAGCGCAGCAGCCAGCGCTCAATCCAAGGCCGGCCTGACGGAATGGAATAGGTGCCAACGAGCGACACAAGGTAGGGCCGTCGACCGGCCGCCAGGGCAACTCCCGGGGCGTAGGGCTCGACCATGCAATGGATGACGTCGGCTCCGCGCAGAGCCCGAAGCAATGGTGGCAGCGTGCGCTGGAACATACGCAACGGATGGCGCCGCCCATGCTGAAACGAGGGAATCTCCGCGTGGTCGGGGTAGTCGCGCAAGTCGGCCATCGTCGCCAGACGGCGAGGGCTGACGAGGCGCAGGTCAACCCCTGCGGCAATTAACTCCCGGGCCAGCTCGCCCGCGTAGCGTCCCCAGCCGTTGGTCGGATCGAGCGCGTCGCTGACCAGCGCCAGCTTCACCGGCGGTCGGTCCAGAGGCCTGCGGCGGCCAGCACGACGAGTGCGCCCAGCGCCACCAATGAAACGACGAGCCCGGCAGCAAAGCCCGGTGGCTCATACGTCATCGCCACCGTGTGCGGACCGGCGCTGGCAACCGGAACCCCGCGCATCAGCGAGTTCACGGTGACCATCTCCGTCGGGCGCCCGTCCACGCTCGCCTTCCAGCCCGGAAACTGCGCCTCGTTGAACACCAGCAGTCCCGGCTCGCTCAGTTCCACTCGCACAGTTACGGCGCCCGCGCTCCGTTCGGGAGGATGCACCACGTCGATGCTCTCGGCGCTCGATGTCCGAATCCCGGGATCACGATCGACAATCGGCGGGCCGGGGCGACCGGCGAGAGCGTCCAACGTGGAAGACGTTGAGGCGCCCGGCTCGATGATCTGCCAGTCACGCGCGATCCACGCGCGGGGAGCCCAGTCCGCCACTTCATACACGTACAGACTCTGGTTGACCGACGCCCACCGCGGCAGGGCAAGGTCTTCGACCTGGACCTCGCGCAAGGTCGGAACATCAAGCGGCACGCCGGAGGTAACGAAGCGCACGTTGGCAGCCGCCAGGGCAGGTACCCGGCGTCGCAGCATCTCGGTTCGTCCCTCGGCGTCCAGGGCCGCGTCAGACGCGAACCCGGCAACCGTGGAGCGTTCGCTTCCGACGAAGGCCAGGTAATCCGCCGTGGTCTGCGGCATCAGGTTCTCGTAGCCGTCGATCGAGGCGCGCCCGCCGGTCATGGGCAGGTTGGGGGCCAGCGTTTCATTGAGAAAGACGTATTCCAGCAGGTCCCGACGCGTTCGATCCAGTTCCGTTCCCGCGGCGGTGGATAGCTCGAATTTCTGTGCCTGGCTGCGATAGGAGAACACTCGCCAGTCGCCCCCGGAGTTGGGTGGCACTACGCCGGCGGCCTGCGGATCCCGGGCATACCAGTCGCTGGGTACTGTTGGAATCCCATGAAAGGGCGCCAGCAGGACGTCGAGTACCAATACGCCAACGAGGGCCGCTTGCGCGCTCGCTGGCGAGACGCGATGGCGCAGAAACCGCCAGAAGATCAAGGCCGTCAGCAAGGCCGCCAGCAGCGACCAGCGCGGCGCCCAGTACTCGAGACTAAAGGCCGCCGTCATGCGTTCGTACAGCTGATCGAATGTGCGGTAGTAGCGTTCGGCGGTTAAGAATCGGCCTTCCGATCCGACGATTACCCGATCGATGTAGTCGTAGCCGTAGGGAACGATCAGGAAGGCAAAGCCGGAGAGCACGACTGTGGCCGCCACCGCGCCGGCGCCGATGAGCCCGGCCAACCAGACCCAGGCGCGGCCGATCCAGCGCACCAGCACGCTGGATCGCAGATCGTCAACGCTCAACCGCTCGATTCCCATTGCCGTCAGGAATGCCACTCCGAACGACGCCGCGATTCCGAATCGCGCTGGCTGTCGGAAGAATTCGAAGAGCGGAAGCTTGTGCAACAGGGGAAAGCCGAGGCTGAAGGAGCCCATCGAGAGAAGCCAGGTCAGCAGGACGAGCCCGCCCAGGAACCAGGTAAGGCGTTGGCGCCAGCCGATCACGATGGCAATCAACGCCAGGGCCGGCGCGGCAAGTCCGAGATAGAGCAGTTCTTCGGCGTTGAGGGTTTCATTCAGCACTCGTGGAATCTCGAATGACGGATAGACGTACCCCAACACGAGGCTCCACGGAGGAATGGACCCCTGCGAAGCCGTGGCAAAGTCAAGCCCGCCGGCGCGGGCGGAGAGCTCCGTCGTGGTAATGGTCGGCAAGAGTCGGACGGCGCCCACGGCCAGTCCCACGACGGCGGCGGCGGCCACCCATCCCGCGTTCCTGGCTGCGTGGACAAATCCCACGTCGCCCCAGTTCCACCAGAAGCGCGTGGCGGCGAAGAGAAGCCAGACGAATCCCCACAACAACGCAATTTGGGGATGACCGGCCAGCACGGTGACCGCTGCGCTGATCGCCAGCAGCGCACTGTAGCGGCGCTGTCCGCGCGTGATCAGCTCGATGGCCCCGACTCCGGCCGGGAGGGCAAAGAAGATGTCGGCGTAGTTCAGGAAGCGCGACGTTGCGAAGACGAAGCCGCCATAGGTGAACAGAAAGGCGGCCACATAGGCGCCCAGCCGGGTGAGCCCCCAGACCCGGCCCAGCCAATAGGCGGCCGCGGCCGCGAGGGCAAGACCAAGCGCCAGTTCGATGAAATAAGCGCGCAGCGGTTCAAATATCACGAGCAGTAGCCAGGTCAGCGGATAGAACCAGCCGAATTCGGAGAACGCAACGGGAAAGCCCGCCAACATGCCGTCCGCCCAGAGAGGGATTCGGCCTTCACGAACGCCTTCGGCCAACAGCGCATACCGCGGCTGGTAGCTCAGCAGGAGGTCGAGGTCCAGCCAGGGCGCGCCGGCAAAGAGCAGGTCGCGATAGAGCACCAAGAGCGGCGTCAGCAGCCCGACCGCTACCAGCGCGCGGCGCTGGGCGATCGAGGCATGCTCAATACAGCCGAGCGCACCGACCCAGGCCTGGCTCAGCCTGGTCAAGACGCCGGCGTAGATTCCAGGAACTCGCGGATAGCCGCGGCGCGCTGCGTCCATGTACGGCTCTCCACCTCCAAACGTGCGGCCTGGGCCAGGCGGGCGGCCAGCGCCGAGTCGGCCAACAGGCGCGTCACCGCCGCCGCCAGCGCGCTCGGGTCATCCGGCGCTACGAGTAGGGCGTTGCGCTCATGGTCCAGGACCTCGCGCAGTGAGGGTAAGTCACTGGCTACGATCGGACGCTCGGCGGCCATGTATTCGAAGAGTTTCAGCGGCGAGGTGTGTTCGCGCGCGATGACCTGCCGCCCGCTGAACGGAATCACGGCCATGTCCGCCGCCACCAGGTATTGGCGCGCCTCATCGGGCGGCAGGTGGCCCATGACGTGGACATTGGGCAGGTCGGCGGCGGCCGCCCTGATTCGATCAAGGTCGGGCGAGATTCCGCCCACGACGACCCATTGCACATCCGGTGCGGCATGGCGCGCCGCCTCCACGAGCGTATCCACGCCCTTCCACGGATACAGGTGCCCCAGGTAGCAGACGACGGGCGCGTTCCCCGGGATTTCAAGCCTGGAGCGGGCGGCCTCGCGGTCACGACTTGCGAATGCCCGAAGGTCCACCGCGTCAGGCGCGACAAACAGGCGCTGCGGATCGAATCCAGCGTCGAGATACCAGCCTCGCAGACCCTCGGTGATGGCGATCACCGCGTCCATGCGACGCGCGGCCCACAAGTGCAGGGCTGCCGAGAGACGCGAGCGAGGGACGGTATGTACCTCAAAGCCGAAGCGGGCGGGTTGACCGAGCAGCATCCGCAAGACCGTCAACGGCAGCAGGTCGCGGCTGTAAACCACGTTGGGCCGCCAGCGGCGCACGAGCGTGAGGGCAGCGATGGCGAACGACCAAAGCTGAAGCAAATGCGCGGCCAGCCTGATCGGGCCAAGATTGAGCAGCGGCCAGTCGATGGTCACGCGCTTGATCGCGTCGACGGTCGGAATCCCAACGAGCGCGAATGTCTTGCGCACGCCGGCGTATTCAAACGGGTCGCTCACCGAGCGCATGGCCTCGGTGTTCGCCCGTCGGGCATACGCGAGCAAGACGGTGGCGCCGGCGGATGCAAAACCCGCGGCCATGTGCATGATCTGTAGTGGATGGGCGCGCTCGCTGGGAATCCGCGCGTTCGCAACCATCACGATGCGCGGCGACGCCTCCACCCTTAGATCCGATATCTGACGCACACCGTGGCGCCGGCCTCTTGCGCGCCAAACTCGATGACGTTCCCCGTCCGTCGCCACGGAGCATCCGCCTCAACCTGAGGTTCCCGCCCCGCGGCCGGGACCCAGTAGCGTAGGTCGGGTACGAGCACGGAGGTCTCGAGTTGGTCGGTGACGGCAATTTCGCCCGCGGCAAGGTTGTACGTTCGCCTGGTGCGCACGCCGGCGAGCGCGCGGCCGTCCGCACGCGCCACGCCGGACGCCACCGTCAGTGCGTCGTCTGTGGCCTCGGTCCGGCCCTCAAGCGCGTGGCTGGACAGCCAGCGGCGGCTTGCCCGCCAGGACGGCGGGCCAAAGTGCCGCCAGAGCAAACCGAACGCGTAGCGAGAGCGGCCAGCGCGCAGGTGGGTCCGCGCAATGTGCAGCAGGAAGCGCGACTCTCGAGGAGCCAGCAGCCGACGCACGTCCGGCAGCGGCCTGCGCCTGGACTCCGGTGCGACCTCCCAGGCGCCCTCGGGAACGGCCGGCTCCGAGCGATAGCGCAGCCGATTGCGCCATCCATCGCGGGCGTTGCCGACGTAGATCAAACCGCCGCCGCCAACGCGTCCACCGACCAGCCGGTCGGACGGGCGCTTCCTGGTTCGTACCAGCGCGCAGACTCGTGGCGCTTCCAGCCTGGCCACCCCGGCGTCCTCCGCCACTGACGGATCGGAGCGTCCGGCCGCCGGCGGGTTGCTCGGCAGGTCGTCCAGTTCGGCCGCGGCGTGGGCCCGCGCCAGCCAGGCGAGATCGGCGGTGTGCATGACCCGGCAGACGAAGGCCGGCGCGCCTTGCGTCGCGTCGATCAGCCCTCCCTCGCCGAGCGCCGCCGCGCTCTGGGCTGCGACGCGACCAGCGAGAGGCAGCAGCGCTTCGCGTCCGTCCGAAGCAAGCACGTACGCGCCATACGGAGCGGAACCAACCTCCGCATCCGCGTCCCAGAACCAGCGCTTGCCTTCCAATCCAAGCGGCATCACACCGTCGGGACGGAGTACGAATGCCAGGAAATCGGCGCCGTCGCGCAGGCGGTCCTCAAAGGACGCTTCCGCGTCAATGTGCCGCAGAGCATAGCGAGCGAAGGCCACGCAGCGGCTGTGGTAGTAAACCGTCAGATCGGCAATCCCCTCGCCTTCGCCAAGCAGAGCCGCATCGCGGACATAGGCAAACGAGCCATCCGACCGCATCTCGGCGAGCGAGCGCGCCATCGAGTCCTGCACGGCGCGGGCCCATGCCGGCTCGTCTAACGCTGCAGAGGCGGCTGCCAGACCCATCGCGCCCCAGAGCCGCTGGTTGACCACGGGCTTATCGATGACGTTCGTGAGCAGATAGGTGTCGCAGCACAGCCGGAGCGCCTGTTCGATGGCGTCGCGATCCGTCGCCGAGAGCTCGTCTCCCGCGTGCAGCAGCAGCGTCGCCAGCGCGTCGACGCACTCCCCAGCGTCGATGATGTTCGTCGAGTTATTGCGATGATCGTGAAGGCCCGGGAAGAACACCCAGGCTCCGCCGGCGCCCGAGTCGGGCGCCAGGCGCGCCACGACGCGCCGCGCCGTGGCCACGGCCCTGGTGAGGTAACGCTCCTGGTTCGTGTGCGCGTGCAGCGCGCAGTTGATCACGATGCCGCGGGCCGTCTTGCCGGTGTGATCGACCCCATGTTCCGGACAGCGCGTGTAGTCATGCCGGTCCGTCAGGCGCTCGAAGGCCGTTGAAGCCTCGGCCAGCACCCAGGCGGCGCGCGGGGTCAGGACGGACGATCGAACGGCTTCAACCGTCATGGCCCTACGTTCGCTCGCGGATGACGCGGGCGGGCATTCCACCCACGATCGCGTACGGCGGCACGTCGTCGGACACCACTGCGCGTACGGCCACGACCGCCCCGTCGCCGATCGTCACGCCGGGCAGCACCACAACGTCGCTGTAGAGCATGACGTCGTTGCCGATCGTTACCGGCGCGGTTTCAATTGGCGCGTCCAGGGCTGGCGTGTCGCGCTTATCGAGCAGGTGCCGATGGGTGTAGATGCTTGAGCGCCGACCAATATGCGACCGCTGGCCCACCCGGATCCCGCCCGTGCAGTCGAGGCGCGTTTCTGAGAGGACTTCCGTTCCCGCGCCGATCGTCAGTGCCGCATCCGGCGCGCGTCCGGGCTCCCAGCCGGCCCGCACGTCACGCTTGATGCGGACGCCGTCGCCCACGGTCAGCCGCAGGCCCGGCGGGTAATAGAAGCGTCCGTCCACCCGAACCCCTGGTCCGCAGGTCACGCCCGTCGCACGCCGCAGCAGGGCCGCTCGGATCCGCCAGAGCAGCTGCTGGTATGACGGCAGCACGTGCAGGTCCGGCAGTTGACCGACGAGACGGGCGAGCTGACGGGACGGATCCAGGTTCATAGCGACGCTTCCGTCTCGGCGACCGTTGGAAACTGCGGTCGCGCGCCCTTGCGCAGCGCGTTGCATGCCTCGGCCAGGTGCACTGCCAGACCGGGGGCGCCGTGCTCTTGCATCACCGAGGCGCGCAATCGTTCGACGACAGCCTGCCGTGAATCCACGCGCATACCCAGGAGCCGGCCCAATCCCACCGCCAGTTCGTCGCTGGAACTCTCAACCAGGAAATCACCCGAGTGCTCCCCGAGTACGCCGCGGTAGGCACGGTTATTGGTGATGAGCGGCGTGGCACAGGCCAACGCCTCCAGCCCCGTCTTGTCCAGCGCCGGTTGCGCGCGCCAGTTCACGAAGACATCCAGCGATCCATAGAACCCTGCCATGGCGTCACCGGGTACAGCGCCCACGAACTCAACGGCGTTACGCACGCCTAGCGTATCGGCGAGCGACTTCAACTCGTCCACATAGGCCCGATCGGACGGATAAAAGGGTTCACCCGCGATGCGCAGCCTGGCTTCCGGACACGCATCGCGGCGCAGCGCGGCCAGGGCTGTGATGCCGGGCTCGAACCCCTTGAGCGGCGTAAGGCGTCCCGCCATTCCGATCACCGGTCCCTGTTCCGGCTTGCGCTTATCCGGTGGTTGAAATCGTCCCGTATCGATCCCATGCCCCAGCACGTACGCCCGTTCGCTCGCGATCGGATAGCTGTCGAACGAAGCCGTAAGGGCAGCGTCGATCTTCCGGTTGGCCCGGCGCAGCATCGGCGTCAGGCCGTGACTGGCGTACCACAGCGCCAGCGGCGCGTTGGCGATTCGGGTCAGCGGCGCCAGCGCCACGGCGTAGGCCGGAACCATGTGAGCCAGAACCGCGTTCACACGGCGGCGCAGAACCAGCCGTGCGCAGACTGCACCAAACGCCATGGCCGCCAACGCCCGCGACCGCCCGTGTTCCCGGCCCAGCCCGGTCACGGAGACGTTTGATGGGAGATCAACCTCGCCAACCCGCGCGGCGACCACGTGCACGGCTTCCGCCTGTCGTGCCAGTTCGGCCGTCCAGGTATGCGCCACCGCGAGATTGGTGCTCGTGCGGTCGAGCTCCTGGGTTACGAACAGCAGGCGAAGGCCGCTGTCCGATGGCCTGCTCACGTCGACCCGCGCTCGGCCAACCGGCGATAGGCGGCGGCATACGCGCCCAGCACCGCGGACTTCTCGAACTGAGCCGTGGCGGCCCGAGCGGCGCGGCCGGCCGCCCGTAGCGCGTCGGAATCGCTCAGCACAGCCCTTATCAGTTCCGCGCCAGCCGCGGCATCCCAGGGCAGCAACCAGCCGTTGGCCCCGTGGTCAATGGTCTCCGGCATCACGCCGACCGGCGTGGCGAAGACCGGCGTGGCACAAGCCATGGCTTCCAGGCACACACGCGGACCGCCTTCACTGAGCGACGGAGCAATGAGCGCCTGCATGCGACGGTAAAAATCGGCCAGATCGGAGGGACTGTCGAGCCAGTCAATGAATGTGACGCGGTCCAGGATGCCGGTACGCGTCAGTCTGCGTCGCAGCGAGTTGTCTTCTGGCCCCTGGCCGGCAACGACGAACCGCGCCTGGGAATCCTGCGAAGCAAGGGCAGCGAAGACGTGCGCCACGTAGCCCAGGTTCTTGTTCGCGACCAGGCGTCCAACGAAGCCGAGAGCAAAGTCCCGAACAACTTCGCCCGGGGCGAATACCTCTCGGTCGATATAGGCCGAGGGCAGGATGAGCATCCGGTCGTGGGGAACACCCCAATCCGAGAGCAAGTCCGGCACTTCCCGCCGATTGACCACGCGAATGGCGGCCGCGCGGCGTGCGACGCGCGACACATACGCACGGTAGACCAGCTTCGCCAGCGGCTCCCACCACTGGGCCCGCTTCGGGTGCCCCGGCACGTGGTGGATTTCGCTAACAAAGGGCGTCGCGCAACGACGGGACAGCCACGCGGCCGCCCGACCGTTGGCGAAGATCCCGTAGTCGTGCGTGACGATCAGGCCGTGACCATGGCGTTGCAGCAGGTCGGCGCCACGGCGTCGCATCCAGGCCGACTGTCGCAGCCGCGACACGGGTGCCGGTTCCACGTACACGCCCGGAAACGGCTCTGCTTTGCGAGCGCCCGCAGCTCGCGGCGTCAGCACGTCGATTTGATCGAAGTCGGCCGCAAGGCCGCCCAGCGTGGTGTGAAACGGCCCCTGGCGACCCGTGGTGACATCTCGGTCACCGCTGAGCATCAGCAGCTTTGCGCTCACGTAGCGGTGCGCGACGCGGAGCCGGTGACCTCGGAAAGGATCGTCATCGTTTCGTCGACTAGCCGGTCCCACGAAAAGTGATCCAGGCCCTCGGAACCCTCGCGGACGAGACGCTGGGCAAGCTCGCGGTCGGTCAGGAGGCGGTTCACGGCGGCCACGAACGCGCGGTGATCGCCGAGCGGCGTTAGCAGCGCGTTGTGCTCGTGCGTGAGGATTTCACGGTTCCCCCCGATATCCGTCGTCACAATTGGCGTTCCAACCACGCGAGCTTCCACGAGCGTGTGCGAAAGCCCCTCATACGAGGTGTTCAGCACAAACACGTCGGCGGCGCGCAGATACATGCCAACATCGCGGTGCGGCACCCGGCCCACGAAGCGGACGCGGTCGCCCAGGCCCAGCACCGCGGCAAAGCGCTCCAGGGCCTGTTGCTCCGGCCCGTCGCCGACGATGGCCAGCACGGAGTCATTCGCAAAGTCCGGCACCATGCGGAGTAGGTCGTCAACCCGCTTCCAGCCGTAGAGCCGTGACACGGTGCAGACTAATGGCCCTTCAAAGCCAAGTTTCCGCTTAGCCTCCTCGCGCGAAACGTCGATCTCTGGGATCTCGGTCAGCGCGTTATGGACCACGCGGAGCTTCTCCGGCCTGGCGCCCCAGTTCCGCACGAACCCACCCACGTAGCCGCTGGGAACCACGACCACCGTGGCCAGCGCCGTATACATCCTCTGGATGAACTGGAACGCTCGAGTCCGCAGCCCGTGACGTGTGCGCTGAAACTCCTCGATGCCCAGCGCCGTCATGCCGCGACGGTGCGCCGACTCCCAGGCCCAGTCGCCCACGATTTTCAGCACCCGCGGACGACCCGCCAGCAGTGCCGCCAGCGTTGAGGGCGCCTCGATGCCGTTGATGTAGACCACGTCGGACTGCAACGCGGCCCGCAAGGTATGCCACCACACCAGGGCGTAGCGCAGCGGCACGGGCGTGTCCCAGGAGACTCGCACAATAGGGAATGGCGGACGCACCAGGCCCTCGGGATCGTCCGGGCAGACCACCGCCCTGACGTCGTGGCCGCGGTTGTGCAAGGTCAACGCCAGGTTGTAGATGTGCGTTGCCGGTCCGCCCACGGTTGGCGGAAAGATGTTCGAGACAAAGGTAATGCGCATTGCTCGGACGCTAGCACCGGGCCACGGACGCGACAACGCCGCGAATTGCGCTCGCGTGACGGCGGGGCGCCCCGCCCCACCTGCCGATCAGTTGCCTGGCGACTCGGTCCCGTTGGTTATGTGCGAACCGTTGGTCCCGACCTGAAGGACGGGCAGCGCATCCCCGGTCACCACGCCGCGAGCGCCGGCAAAGAGGTTCCAGGACGAACCGTCCTCCTGCCAGATGGCGTCGCATCCACGGCACAGCTTGTAGTCATCCAGCTTGCCGCGCACGTGCGCCTCGCGAATCGCGCGATACGCCGGGTTGTTCCAGATGTCCAGCAGCGACTCGTTGGCAAGGTCTCCCATGATCTGGTCTTCGCCGAAGTCCGCGCAGCAGGAGGGGACCTTGCCGTCCCAGTAGATCGCCATGGACTTCCAGAGCCAGTTGCAGGGGTAGTAATTCGGGCCATGCGGACGCGCGGTGTAGAAGTCGGACGAGTCCATCTGCCCGGCCCAGCCGTGCGCCCAGAACGTGTCCCACTCGTCCACGGGCAATCCGTCAAAGCGCTGCCGGAAGTGCTCCGGAATCACCGGTGCGGCGCCCTTGGGATAGCTCGAGTCCCAGAGCTGAATCACCTGCATCACGAAGTACGGTTTCGGGCCGGAACGCTGCTTTCGCGATTCAAGGAGTCGAAGCACGCGCTCAAGCGTGCGGTCGAACTGCGCGCCCTTGCGCATGACTTCGTAGTGTTCGGGTTCGCCCGAGTCAAAGCTGATCGTCAGCTTGCTCGGCGCCGCGTCCAGCAACTGCTCAATCTTCTCGTCGCGCAGCAGGGTGGCGTTCGTGTTGATGTGGGCGGCAATCCCGGCCCGCTCGCAGACCTCGATCATCTCGTAGATGTCCTTGTGCATCAGCGACTCGCCGCGGAAGAACAGGTTGGCCTCCCGCACGAACGGCTTTGCCTCGTCGATGATCTTGCGGAACAGGCCCATGTCCATGAACGGCTTCTGCTTTTTGAGTTCGTCGGCGAGCACACTCTGCGGACACATGGGACAGCGCAGGTTGCAGGCGCTGGTCGGCTCGATGTGCAGCTTGAGCGGCCCATAGGGCAACTCGGTCGTGCCGCGCATCCAGTGGTAGGCAAAGCGACTGAGCGACGGCCGGAGGATCGCGCGGTGCCGCCGGTACTTAACCAGCAGGTCTTTCGCCTGGCTGATCGAATTCACGAGCTAACGGCTTCCTCGTGCCTCGGGGGAATCGCGTCTTCCCACAGCATGTTGGGAATCCCGTCCTCGACCCTGTATCGATAGCCGCAAACTGTACAGACGAGAAAGTCGCCCTTGATGCGCAGTACGCCGTCATCGCGCGGATGATCGTCGTTCACGCAGCGCAGGATCGCCAGGAAGTCGTCTGGAATGAGCGGCGGCGCGGACGTCGCGTCCGAATCAGCCATTAGTGTCGCCTGCTCCCTTCTCTTGGAAGCTAGAGCATGAAATGTAGCGTGTCAAAGCTAATCAACAGCGCGGCAAACGCGCCAATCGCAGCAACGCGCACTGACCGCACACGGCGCCCAGATGGCCAGATGCGGCCGGTCAGACCAACCCAAGCCCCGAGCACGGCGAATTGAAGTACCAATAGCAGTCCGCCCACCCAAATAATAAGCATCGGGTAGGCAAGGAAACCCTCGACGAGGCTCAAGGACCAAAAGTCCAGTCCAAGCCCGTTTTCAGGATGCGACGGAACGGCCTCAATACCGAATCGTGACCAGGGCGTTCGGCTCAGGGCGTCGGCCAGCCAGTCAGTGCGGTCCGGTGCAAGGAGGTTCATGGCGTCCGCGCGCAGCAGCCAGGCGTGCGCCAGCAAGGGCGAAAACTGGTAGGCATAAAGGACTGCCGCGTAATCGCCTTCGGGCTGAATCGACGACCACGGCTGGTAGTCAGCACCGCCGTAGATTGCGCCCTTGAGCGTTACGGAGCCGGCGACTTGTTGCTGGAAGAGGTCCAGGTAGCCCGCGAAGTCCTTGGACACGCCCATGAACTGCACGCCGGCGCTAATCAGCACCGCACCGGCCAGGGCCGCGCCAGGCAGCCAGGTTCGCGCCCGCTCGACTACCCGTTCGAAAAGCGGCGCACCTACGATCACCAGCAGCGGCAACGCTGGCACCAGGTAGCGCGGTCCCCAGGCGTTACCGCCGTACCAGACCTGTTTGCGGCTGTAGAGCAACGCATACGCAACCGGAATCGCCAGGAATACGAGCGAACGCCAGCCATGGCGGCGCACAAACCAGGGCAGTGCGGGCAGCGAGACGAGAAGGATGGGGTTGTACCAGAGCACACCCTTGCCCCAGCTTGTGATCAGTCCGCCAAGCCCCAGGCCAAACGGCAGCTCCAGCCAGCCGCGCTGCAGGCCGCCGATAAGTTCGTGCACGTACAGGAAGCGGAAATCGAATAGCGTGGCCGCGGCCACCAGTGCCGGAACCAGCACGACCAGAAACGGGGCCAGGAACAGGAAGACCGGCCGCACCGATTGCCTCAGCGTTGTGCGCCAGGAACCGCCCGAATGTTCGCCCACGACCAGTCCCGCCACGAGAATGGGCACGGTTATGACGCTGACGTACTTGGTCAGCACCGCCGCGAACGCCGCCAGGCCGGCCAGGGCCACGAAGCGCAGCCGCCGGGTTGAGCCGTAGACGAGGGAAAGCCACACCGCCGCCAGAAGAAACGTCGTCACCAGCGGTTCGGAGAAGTCGAACTTCGCGTAGGGCCAGGCCATCGTGCCGACGGCGTAGATCAGCGCGCTGACGACGGCCACCCGCTCGCCGTATTGCAGCCGTCGCAGGATTCGAAAGACCAGCACCACACCAACGGCCGTAGCCAGCGCGTTGGCCGCCGCCACCCAGATGCGGCGGAAGAACTCGCGATTCTGGCGCTCCGACCAAACTCGTCCGACCCCCGGCCCATCAAGCCACGTCCCATCGGGCGTACGCAGCGCCAGACCGTCCACGTAAAAGTTCCCGGTGGGCTGCAGGTAGCTGACTCGCGCCGATGCGAGTTCGCGCGGCGGATCGAATCGCCACGTCGATCCGTAGTAGTACGCGCGTGCATTGCCGATCTGGCGAGCCACCGGTGGCGGTTGCTCATGCTGAATCCGTGCGCGCACGTCGCCCCGGTCGTAGGCCCATTCGGCGGTCTCAATGCCGACGCGGATCGGGTGTTCAGTCGTGGTTCCGGCGGCATCGGTGAGATGAAGCCGCGCGATCTCCGTCCCCTGGGAGAACCCGGCGCTAAGTCCGCTGTGCGACAACAGGACCAGTCTGTCGTAGCTGCCGGGTTCGATTCCAAGCTCGATTTCGTCGGTCACCTCGGGCCCCCGCGATCCGCCCAGCGGGGGAAAGTTCACCAGCAACACGTCGTGCTCGCCCAACGGAATCCGGTCTCGCTGCGGAGCCGCCTCGGCTAAGGGCTCCGCGAATGCAACGAATGGCATGAACGCCGTGGGCAAGCCCACGCCCCAGCGGGTGAAATTTCGGTTTTGGTCGCGCAGATAGGCGTGGCCATGATCGACGATGACGCTCTTCGCCATCTCGAACGCAAAGGTGCCGTCGGCGCTGTAGCCGCCGCCATTCCGTGCCGCTCCCATGCTCAGCGCGTACAGCGTGAAGGCAAATGCAAACAGCAGAAAGGCGGGACGCGCCTGCGCCCAGCGCATCAGGCGCCGCGTGCGCGTCACGCGACGGCCCACTGAAAGCTACGGCGCGTCATCGACGAGCTCGCTCACGAGCGCGTTGAGCCGCTCGCGGAAGGCCGGCGTATTGAATCGCTCGCTCGACTCGCGGGCGCGTCTCGCCATCCCCGCCCGCATATCGAGGTCTTGCACCAGACGCCACGTCCGCTCGCGCAGTTCATCGGTCGAGGACCAGAGAAAGCCGTCCTCGCCGTCGCGCACCAGTTCCGGCGGCCCACCTTGATTCAGCACCACCGGCACAGCTTGATTGGCCATGGCTTCCACCACGGAGATTCCGAAGTGCTCAAACTTGACCGGATTGCGTGCTACACGCTCGCCGTATCCGGCCGCGTGCCAATAGACCTGGGCTTCAGCGTAAAGGCGCTGCAAGTCCGCGAATGGCGCATCGATGGCGAATTCAATCGGGTGGCCGGCCGCACGCCGCCGCAACTCGTCCGTATAAGCAAGGTCAATGTCTCGCCGGCTCTGATGGCCCGCCAAACGCAGCGTCCAGCCCTGCAGGCCATCGCGGCACATGCGGATGAACTGGTCGATCATCACCCCGTGCTTCTTCTCATGCGTGCCTCGAAAAAAGCGGCCCACGCTCAGGATCGTTCGTGTCTTGGCCCGCGCCATGGCCCAGCTCGTGTCAACCGGAGGGTAGAGCAGCGGCCCGCTGCGCCCCCAGTACACCTCCATCCACGCGCGGCTGTACTCCGAGATCGGACAGATCATGTCGTAGGTATCCAGGTGGGCCAGGGAATAGAACGCCGGCAGCCCTTCCAGCCGCAGCCCCAGCTCACGAAACATCCGGCGGAAAAGCAGTTCGTAGAGGAAGTGGCGTGGGTGACGAACGCGCACGTCCGTGACGGCAAGCCCGACTTCACGGTTGTCGGCCTCGGCAATCCTGTCGGTGGGGTTGAACGTTGGCGACTCCAGCATCAAGTCAACAAGACCGTCCCGCACAAACTGCCGGTCTACGTCGATCCTCCACGCCTCGAAGGCTCCCGGGCGCGGTGCAAACGAGCGTTTGGCGATCACCGTACCGCCCGCCAGACAGCGCACTGGCAGGTCGGCGCCTGGCTGAAAATTCCCGCCCACGATTTCGATCGGGACGGGCTTCCGGCCGCCCGGCACCCGCATCTTGATACACGCCCGGTCGGTCGCGTACCGAAACCAGCCGCGACCAAGTTCTTGCACGTCGTAGAAGCCGTCGCTCCACTCCGGCAGCAAGAGCTCCCGCGTCAGGAAGCGCCCGATGGCCTGTCGCATTCGCGCCGGCCAGCTGCGATCGATCGGGGATGGAAAAAGCACCAGCATCAGGCTGTGCCGCGCTGCCGACGGCTGATTCGTCATGAACGAGGCATTAACGAACAGGTCGTACTCACGCGTGACTTCGGCAAACCTGTTCGGGGGCAAGGCCGGAATCACGCGGATGCCGATCCCGTCGAGGTCAATGTGGAGCGCCTCGGCCAGCTCGTCGCGCCCAATCGGGCGGTGGGTAATGAGTTCGGTATCGAACCGCTCGGCCAGCACACGGGCGGCCATTACCGCGTGCCGCTCGCCGCCGCCTTTCTGATGCAGCCAGCGGTTGTAAACCCCCGCTCTCACAACATCTCAATGAACGGATGCAGCTCACGCCCGTCCAGCGGAGCCAGGCGAGCCTCACGACGCCGACACTGCCACGTGCGCGACCCCACAGTTGCGGCGCTCGTTAGCGCCAACAAGCGCGCAAAGGCCAAACGTGCCGCCTCCGCGTTACGCATACCGAGCCCGCGGCGGGCGTCGCCTGCCCCGAATTTCACGGCGGCGGCCGCGTGTTGGGCCACCCACGCCCACGGTGCGTTCTTGCCCAGCATTCGGAGCTTGCCGAACTCCACATTGCGCACGAACCCTGGGGACCACTCGCGGCTAAGAGCGGCATGTTCATGGCGCACAACCGAGCTGGGCTCGTACCAAAAGCGCCAGCCACGGCGACGGGCGCGCCAGGCGAGATCGGCATCCTCGTAGTACATGAAGATACCGTCGTCCAGATAGTCCAGCGCATCCAGCATTGACCGACGGTAGAGAACCGCTGCCCCTTTGGGCGCAAAGATCTCACGAGCCTGGCTGAAGCCCGGCGAGTCCCAGGCCGACCAGGGCACGCCTGCCAGCAATTGCGTCCCCCGGTCGCGCATTGAGCCGTCGTCGAGCGGCGCGATGCCCGCACACTCGATAGCCGGCCGCGCCAGGCCAGCCACCAATTCGGCCTTGAAATCAAGCTGAACCGTCGTGCGATCACTTCCAATCGGCACCTCGCCCAGCAGATGGTCACCCGCGTGTACGGTGATGGGCACTTTCGCCCGTCCGTCGCCTGCCGCCACGTCGAGGCGTAGCCACGTCGACGCCCGATCGACGGGTACCGCAAGGGCTGTGCAGCCATCGGTCCAGCGAAACGCCTGGCCAGACACGTTCAGTTCTACACCATGAGCGCCGCCGGTCACCTCCGCCAACCCGGCCGTCGTCTCCGCGCCAAAGAGTTGGACACCCAGCCGTCGCCGGTCAGGCGGGGGCGGTTCAAATGTGGCAGTGGTCAGCCTGACGGGAATCCGATCGTGCTGATGCAGCAGCTTGGCCCCTACGCCGCCGGCGATCGGGTCGCCATTGAGGCGTGTGACCAGGGGCTCCAGCCAGCCCGGCTCGACCTCCGTGTCTGGATTGAGAAGTCCCACGTAGGGCTCGTCCGCCTCGCGCAATGCCCGATTGTTGCCGCGCGAGAATCCCAGATTTGCTCCGTTTTCGATCAGCTCTACTTCTGGATACGACTGCTCGATTCGCGCCGGCGATCCATCGCTTGACGCGTTGTCGACCACCGTTACTCGTAGATCCGAGTAGCGGGTGGCCAGCAATCGCTCAATACATCGCTCGATCCGCCCGGCGCCGTTGTAGTTCAGCACAACGACGCGGACGGGCGGATAGTCGCTGGTCATTCCACCCGGATAGAGCGCACGGCAATGCCCAGCGGGCGGGTGTCCGAATCCAGCCCCACTTCGGCCGGCACCAGCGCGTCGTCAACCTCGATCACCAACTCGTGAGTCTTCGGCGCCGTCACCGGATCCAGCGGAATCACGATGTCCTCGAAGTCCATGCCGTGCAGCCTGAAGGTGGCGATGTGCCGCCCATCCACGCTGACTCGGCCCTGGGCTTGGGCGCGCCCATGCAGTGGACGACAGGCCGACAGAATCAAGGCGCCCTGGCCAACGTCCTGACGGAGGTAGGCCACGGAGCGCTCGCTGGTCCAGCGCACTCGAGGCGGCCAGTTTTCCGCCGGGAACCAGCCTTCGCCCAGCCATTCAGCGTCAGGCGCGCCCATCGCCAGCTTCCCGGGCGGCGGCGTCCAGAACGGACCGGCAGGTTCCGAAAGCATGTCCGGCTGAGCGATCGGCGCCGACGAGGAGCGAAGCTCATCCGTGGACGGTGCAACGGCTATTCGCCACTGCGACGGCACCACGGCCACGCCGCGCTGGGTGCCCGTCGCCTTCCCCACAAAGAGCGTGATGGCATTGGGCCACAGGTGGTAGGGATGCAGGCGATCGTCGCCCGGCCACGCGCCCAGCGACAGTTGATAGCTGCCCGGCCCCAGCGGCAGTGGTCCAAGCGAGCACTCCACGCGAGTGCGTCCTGGCTGCACGCCGATAGGTCCCCGAGTCGAGGCCGTGGAGGTCTCGTGCATCAGCAAACCGTCGCTGCGACGCACCGCGCAGCCAACCACCACATCATCGAGATACGCATCTGACTCAAGCTCCATTTGCAGCCGCACAACGCCGCCCGGCAGATAGGCGTAGCTCTCCGTTCCAGTCGCCCCGTCCGTGGCCACGGCCGCCTGGATGCGAAACGTGTCGCCGCCGAGGTCGGGTGTCGTCTCACTGGGCCCCGTTGGCACCTCCGCTGCTGCGCCCGCCATGTGCTGTAGGTACTGCTGGATCACGTCGCGCGGGTCCCCCAGAGCGCGGATCTGCCCGCCGTCGATCCAGAGCACCCGGTCGCAGAACCGTCGCACCTGGATCGGATCGTGTGACACAAAGACCAACGTGCGCCCACGGGCCTTGATGTCGGCCAGCGCCTCGTAACACTTGGACGTAAAGCGTGCGTCCCCGACCGCCAGCACTTCGTCGATCAGCAGGATGTCTGGATCAACATTGATGGCGATGGAGAATCCGAGCCGCATAAACATGCCGGACGAGTAGTGGCGAACCGGCGTGTCGATAAAGCGTTCCAACTCGGCGAAGGCGACGATGCGGTCGTAGAGCTGCCGCATCTCGTTACGCTCGATACCGAGGAATGAACCGTTCAGGAAAATGTTCTCGCGACCCGTCAGGTCCGGGTGCATCCCCGCGCCCAGTTCAAGCAGGCCGAAGACCTTGCCGCTCGTCAGGACTTCACCCGCCGTTGCTTCGATCGTGCGCGCCAACAGCTTCAGAATCGTGGTCTTGCCAGACCCGTTGGGGCCGATGATTCCAAGGGTTTCGCCTTCGGCGACCTGCAGATCAACGCCATCGAGCGCCCAGAATTCTTCGTGCTCGATCCGTCGTCGGCCAAGCAACGCCAACGCCATGCCCTGCCACGTGCGTGCGGCCTCGTGGCGGATCCTGAAACGCTTGCGGATCCCACGAAGTTCAATGGCGGCTGGCATCTAAGACCTGATTTCCCCGAGTGGACCTAGACTAGCCAGGTGCCGAGAGTGATCGGCCTGCGACCATCCACCGACTGAGGGGCACGGGAGATGAGGCTGAGTTTCGAAACGAAGGAGATCGGTGCGCAGCCCATGCTGGCCATCCGAACGACGAGCCCGATGGACAAGCTCGAAGAGCTGCTGGGGTCGTTGTTTGGCGAGGTCTACGGGTACATCCAGGAG
>JAPPFO010000090.1:40135-58525 GCA_028875175.1 Chloroflexota bacterium
CAGTCGACCTTGAGTGCGGGATGCCCGTGGCTTCGCCAATGGAAGGGAAGGGCCGCGTCCAGGCTGGGGAACTGCCCGCCGGAAGCGTGGCGACCGTGACCCATCTGGGCCCGTACGACGGTCTTCCCCAGACGTGGTCCGCGCTGACGGAGTGGATGGCTTCGGAGGGTCACAATCCGGCGGGTGCGCCCTGGGAGGTCTACGTCACCGATCCCGGCGCCGAGCCTGATCAGTCGAAATGGCGCACCGAGATCTACTTCCCGGTGCGCTGAGCGGCGCCTGGCATCGAGGGCGCGGTTCCGCCGTGCCCGCAAGACCGCGTGCACCCAACGCGGCGTCACTTCGGATGGCCTCGCACGAGTCCGGGCTTCAAGTGCCCGCGCTCCGGCATACGCGCTAGAGCTCTTCCGCGAAGCGGCTGGCCAGACGCCGGAACATCCACCACCCAACGCTCAGGAGCGCGAGGGCCGTCACGACCGTCACCAACGTGTGCCGAATCGGCGGGAATCCCCACATGAAGGCGTAGCGGTAGTCCGTGACCAGCGTCGCCATCGGGTTGAGCATGAAGACCCAGCGGTGAATGTCCAGACCAAGAACGGTCTGATTCGGAACGATGGACATCGCGTAGAAGATTGGCGTCAGAAAAAACCAGGCCAGCAACCCCACCTCAACAATGTGCTCGGTGTCGCGGAAGAAGACGTTCACCGTCGCGAGCACGAGTCCCAGCCCCAGAACGAATGTCAAGTGCAGCAGCATGACGAGCGGCACGGCCAGCATGGTCCTGGTGACCCCAACGCCAAACGGCAGCGCGACCAGCCAGAAGACCACGTACGCCAGCACAAAGTTAATGAAGCTGGCCACCACGGCGCTGAGCGGCAGGAGTTCGCGCGGAAAGTAGACCTTCTTGATCAGCAAGGCGTTCGACGTGACGCTCCGCATCGCCGTCGTCAGCGCGTGCTGCGTGAACAGCCAGGGAACGAGCGCGCTCAGCAGAAAGAACGGATATCGCTCGATGGGGTCCGACTTGGCCAGGACCTGAAAGACGAGCGTAAAAACGCCCATCATCAACAACGGGTTGAGCAAGGCCCAGGCAAACCCAAGCACCGACCCGCGATACCGAATCTTCAAGTCGCGCACGACCAGGTTGCGCAGCAGGTCGGCGTACTCGTGCAGTTCGAGTGCGGCGGCTAGAACCTGTCGGGCCGGGGCGAGTCGCCCCTTCGCAGCAATGGCGGCCATAAAAGAGCCCCCTCGACACAGGGGCAAGGGATTCTAACTCAGTTTGCGGTCCATCCGGCCCGATTCGGCACCGTGCTACCCTTCGGAGTCCGACAGGCGTTGGAGCCTGCGCAGCGCATGGAAATCACGTGGATCGGGGGCAGTTGCTTTCGATTCCGCGGACGCGGCGGCGCGATCGTCACCGACCCGCAGACATCCGGCCGAACTCGCCGGTCTACATACCCCAAGGCTGATCTGGTCGCCATCACCATCCCTGATGCCCCTCCCGGCGTTGAACGCCTCGTGCTCCCGAACCAGCAGAGCCGTGATCCATACGTGGCCACCGGCCCCGGCGAATACGATGTATCCGGCGTCTACCTGCATGGGATCGCGGGCCCCCGCGCGCCCGGCGGCCGCCCCGGCCACACCATCTACGCCCTGGATATCGACCGCGTCACGGTGTCACTGATTCCCAGCCTTTCGGGCGATCTGACCAATGAGATGCTTGAAGAACTCGGGACGGCGCAGGTCTTGGTCGTCAATGCCGACGACGGCGTAGAGCGCGTCGTAAGCCTGGTGAACCGCGTAGAACCCAACATCGTGGTTCCCTTTGGCCAGTCGTCGAACGGTCGAAGTTCATGGCTCGATGCCGCCAAGGCGCTGAGTGAAGCTGAGCCGACGCCCGAATCGTCCGTCAATGTCTCGCTGTCAAACCTCCCAGAGCCTGTCGCCACCCGCGTGTTGGGCCAGCGTGCCGCTTGATGACCTGCCGTCCCGAGCGCAGCCTGAGCCACCCCAAGACGCGCATTCACGCCTCGTGACTGGCGGTACGGTGCGCAAGTTCATCTTCGTAACCGGCGGCGTGCTCAGCGGCGTTGGCAAGGGCGTCAGTGTCGCCAGCATCGGTCGCCTGCTGAAGAGCCGGGCGCTCAAAGTCTCCGTCATGAAGCTGGACCCCTATATCAACGTGGATCCCGGCACCATGAGCCCCCTCCAGCACGGCGAAGTCTTCGTAACCGTGGACGGCGCCGAGACCGACCTGGACCTTGGTCACTACGAGCGCTTCATCGACGAGAACCTGCGCGCGGTTAGCAACCTCACCACCGGCGGCGTTTATGACCGGGTCATCAGCCGTGAGCGGCGCGGCGATTTTCTTGGTGGAACCATCCAGGTCATTCCGCACATCACCGACGAAATCAAGGCGCGCATTCACGACGTAGGCGATACCCATGACGCCGATGTGGTGATTGTTGAGGTCGGCGGAACCGTCGGCGACATCGAGAACATCCCCTTTGTCGAGGCGCTCCGCCAGATGCGCCGCGAGGTTGGCAGCGACAACGTGCTGTATGTGCACGTCACCCTGGTGCCCCGCATCGGCGCCACCGGCGAACTCAAGACCAAGCCCACCCAGCACAGCGTCACGCAACTTCGCGGCCTCGGCATCCATCCGGATGTCGTGATTTGCCGTTCCGACTCCCCGCTGCCGCTTGATCTGCGCGAGAAGATCGCCTTGTTCGCCGACATTGATGCGCGCGCGGTGATCTCCAACGTGGACGTGGACACCATTTACGAAGTTCCCCTGGCCCTTGAGTCCGCCGGCCTTGGAAGCTTCATCGCCGAGCGCCTGCAGCTGCCCGATCGTCATCCCGATCTCGACGAGTGGCGGGGCATCGTCGGTGCGCTGCGCGAACCTCGACCGCAGCTCGAAGTCGCCATTGTCGGCAAGTATGTTTCGCTGCCGGACTCGTATCTCAGCGTGATCGAGGCGGTACGACACTCAGGCATTGCGCTGGGCATTGATCCGGTGATTCGCTGGGTCGACTCGGAGGACCTGGAAGACCGCGACCCGGCTGACCTGCTGGACGGCACGGCTGCCGTCATCGTTCCCGGCGGATTCGGTCCGCGCGGGATTGAGGGGAAAATCCAGGCCGCCCACTACGCCAGGGTGCATAAAGTCCCCTATCTGGGCCTCTGCCTGGGCATGCAGATCGCCGTCATCGAGTTCGCGCGCAAGGTTCTCGGCACCGACGATTGCGACAGCATCGAGTTCAATCCCGACACCAGGCATCCTGTGATCCACCCGATGCCCGAGTACTACGATGTCTCCGAAATGGGTGGATCGATGCGCCTTGGCCTCTGGCCCTGCGAACTCGTGGCGGGCACCCTGGCGCGCGCCGCGTACGGCACGCCCTCGGTGCGGGAGCGCCACCGACATCGCATGGAATTCAACAACAGGTATCGCCGGCTGTTGCGTGCCGAAGGCATGACCTTTAGCGGGCTGTCGCCGGACAGCAAATTGGTTGAGATCATTGAATTCGAGGGGCATCCTTGGTTCGTGGGCTGCCAGTTCCACCCTGAGTTCGCCTCGCGACCCAACCGCCCGCACCCGCTCTTTACCGGCTTGCTGCGCGCCGCTATCCGTCACGCCGAAGGCCGCCACGCAGTTCCCCTCCTGGAATCCAGACCCGAAACCGTCACCTAACGGCCCCAAACCCAGAAATGCGGAGTCCCATGCGATCCCACGCTGTCGCGCTGCCCACCGGGTGGCAGCCATGAGCACCGTCGCCGTCCTAGGCGCCCAGTGGGGCGACGAAGGTAAGGGCAAGGTTGTCGACCGCTTCGCCCAGCACGCCGAAATGGTCATCCGCTTCCAGGGGGGCAACAACGCCGGCCACACGGTCATCAACGATCAGGGAACGTTTAAGCTGCACCTGGCGCCGTCCGGGATATTCAACCCAGAGGTCACGAATATCCTTGGACCCGGCACCGTCATCAATCCGGCGGCCTTGTTGGAGGAGCTCGAAGAACTCCGAACTCAAGCCGACCTCTCCTTCGAGAGATTCTGGATCGCTGAGCGCGCCCACGCCGTGATGCCCTATCACGTGGCGCTGGATGCCGCCGAGGAGGCCCAGCGCGGCGATTTGGCCCAGGGCACCACTCTCCGCGGCATCGGTCCGACCTACGCCGACAAGGCCGCCCGCTCCGGCATTCGGATGGGCGACCTGCTCGATGCCGACTACCTGCAGGAGTGGCTGCCGGCAATCCTGGAGCCCAAGAACAGGCTCCTCGAGAACGGCTACGGTGTGGCGCCGCAGGACCCGCAGGCGCTGATCGACCAGGCCCTTGAGTGGGGCGAGGCCCTCGCTTCACACATCGTGGACACCCTGCCGATCGTGAGCGAGGCCTTGGCCAACGACCGCCGCATCCTGCTCGAAGGCCAGCTCGGCGTCATGCGCGACCTCGACTGGGGCCACTACCCCTACGTCACGTCTTCAAGCCCGTCGGCTGGCGGCGCCTGCGTGGGCGCGGGAATCCCGCCGCGCGAACTTGACCAGGTGTGGGGCGTCGCCAAGGCGTTTAGCTCGTCGGTGGGTGAAGGACCCTTCCCAACCGAGCTTTTCGACGAGACCGCCGAACACCTGCGGGAAGTCGCCGGCGGCGAGTACGGCGCCTCCACCGGCCGGCCCCGACGTTGCGGCTGGTTTGACGCCGTCGCCGTGCGCACCGCGGCCGCTCTCAGCGGTATCGACTGCCTGGCGCTGACCAAGGTCGACGCTCTCGACGGTCTGGAGCGCATCAAGGTGGCCGTGGCCTATGAGCTGGACGGCAAGCGCACCGAACTGGCGCCCGATACTCGTAAATTCGACCGCGCCCGCCCGATCTACGAAGACTTCCCGGGCTGGATGACCTCCACCGAGGGCGTCAGCGAGCTCGACGACCTGCCGCCTAACGCCCGTAGCTACATCGACGCCATCAGCCAGATCACCGGCATTCCGCTCGGCCTGATCGGCACCGGCCGCCACCGCGACGCCGCCATCATCCTCAAGGATCCGTTCGGGACGACCTGAGGCCGCCTTCCACGTTCGGTACGCTGACGCCCACCATCTCGCCCCGGTGGAGACAAACCTATGGCCACGGTGTCCGAGGGCGTTCAAGCGCCTGAATTCCAACTGACATCCACAGAGGACGAGTCGTTCTCACTGCTCGCTCGGCGTGGACGCGCCAACCTGGTGCTCTTGTTCCTCGACAACGCCTCGGGTGCTACGGACACCGAAATCGCGACCTCGTTTCGCGATGCCAGTGACATCTTTCGGGCGGTACGGGGCACAGTCGTCGGGATCGCTAGGGCCGAAGTGGACGAACTCAAGGCATTTCAAGCGGCGAATTCCCTGGCCTTTGAGATCCTGAGCGACGACGGAGCCGTGGCCGCGGACTATGGCGTTCGTGTAAGACAAGGCTTTGGGCCCTTTTCGCGCGAGCGCTTCCGTCGCAGCACCTTCCTATTGGACCGAACTGGCGTCGTCCGCCGAATCTTCCGCGACGTGGATGCCAAAGAACATGTCAACGAAGTGCTCGCCGCACTCGACGAGGGTCTCTAGGCCACGCTCGCCTCTCGGTCGCGGCGTCAAACGCAAGCCTTGGCGGCAGCCATTCGCTATAATTTCGCCAGCCTTTAATCCAGTCCAGCGAGGCGGAAAGGCCGCATTCTGCGGCGTGCCGCGTCTGGCGGACTAAGGGCCTTCCGGGCCCTTTCTTTTTGCCCGGTACGCCATGGGAGGCAACGTGGCGGTCAACGGCGGCGGCGGCCGCTTGGTCATGTCAGCGGACGACTTGCGTCGCACCCTGACCCGTATCGCGCACGAGATCGTCGAACGCAACCGCGGCGCAACCAATCTGGTATTCGTTGGTGTCCCGCGCCCCGGACCAATTTTGGCGCGCCGCCTGGCCGCAGCCGTGGCCTCGTTCGAAGACGTGAACGTGCCCACCGGAGCCGTCGACATCTCGCTCTACCGCGACGACCTCGTCAGCCGAGCCACGACGCCGCCTATGCACCCAACCGACATCCCCGTCGATGTCACCAACCGCGACGTCGTCCTCGTGGACGACGTGCTCCACACCGGCCGCTCGACCCGCGCGGCCCTGGACGCCCTCACCGACTTTGGGCGACCGAGCACCATCCAGTTGGCCGTCGTTGTGGATCGCGGACACCGCGAACTACCAATCCGCGCCGACTACGCGGGCACAAACATCCCCACCGCGCTCTACGAGAACGTGGAGGTTCGGTTGGAGGAACTCGACGGCGAGGACGCGGTTCGGGTCGTCACCAGGCCGGAGGTTGCCAATGCCGCTGCATCGTAGGCACCTGATTGACGTTGCCGACTTTTCGCGCGACGAGTTCGACACGGTCCTCGACACCGCCGTGTCCATGCGGCAGGTCCTGGATCGGCCGATCCGGCGCGTGCCAACCCTGCGCGGCAAGTCAATCGTCAACATGTTCTTCGAGCCAAGCACCCGCACCCGCGTCTCCTTCGAATTGGCCGGAAAGTCGCTGAGCGCCGATGTCGTCAACGTCGCCGCTTCCGGCAGCAGCGTCGAAAAGGGCGAGTCGCTGGTTGACACGTTTCACACCATCCAGGCTCTCGGCGCCGACATGGTCATCATTCGCCACGCCTGCGCGGGCGTGCCGGATCTCGCCGCCCGCCACCTGGACTGCGGCGTGGTCAACGCCGGGGACGGCCTGCGGGGGCACCCCAGCCAGGCGCTGCTGGACCTCTTCACCGTCCGTGAGCATGCCGGCGACCTGGAAGGTCTGAAAATGGTCATTGTGGGCGACATGCTCCACAGCCGCGTCGCCCGCTCCGACATCTGGGCGTTCGCGCGCATGGGCGCGCACGTCTACCTCAGCGGCCCGCCCACCGTGCTGCCGCCCGACTTTGGCAACCTGCTCAACGGCGACGGCATGGTGCGCGTGGAGTACGACCTGGATCGCGCCATCGAGGGCGCCGACGTCGTCATGGCCCTGCGTATCCAGAAGGAGCGCATGGCCGGCGGCTTGCTGCCCGATCTCCGCGAATACGCGCGCCGCTGGGGCATCACCCCCGCGCGCCTGAGCCGCGCCGACCGGCAGGTCCTGCTCATGCACCCTGGGCCCATGAATCAGGGCATCGAAATCTCGTCCGACGTCGCCTACGGCGAGCAGTCGGTGATTACCGAACAGGTCGCCAACGGAGTGGCAGTCCGCATGGCCATCCTCTACCTCTTGCTGACGGGAGCGCGCTGATGAGCCCCTATTCCGCCGCGCCGCCGCGCGAGATCCTGGCCGGCGTCCACCAGTGGACCGTGGCCTGGCATCGCTACACCTTGGAGTCGTACCTCGTCGACACGGACGACGGAGTCATCGCCATCGATCCCCAGGATCTGTCGCCCACTGCCCTCCAGGGCGTCCTCTCCCGTGTCCGTCACGTCATTCTCACCAACCACTTCCACGAGCGGGCCGCCGCGATCTGGCGGCATCGGTTCGACGCCCCTGTCTGGGCGCCCGACGGTGATGTCGGCGACCTGGAGACGCTGACTCCGGATCACGTCTACTCGGCCGAGACCGAGTTGCCCGGCGGTCTGCAAGCCATTGGCCTGGGTGGGATCAGTACCGGGGAACATGCGCTGTTCACCCCCGAGAACCGCGGCGTCCTCTTCGTCGGCGACGCGCTGGGCACCACCAGCTACTGGACCCACGGCGAGGGCGAACTGGGCGCGCATCCGCGCATGCGCCCACCGACGCCGCTACAGAAGCTGCTGGACCTGAACTTCACCAGCATTGCCGTCGGCCACGGCGAGCCGATCCTGGACCAGGCCAAGGTCGCCCTGGCCGCCTACCTGGAGTCAGCCCTTGGCCGCTAACGGGTCGCTCGTCATTCGCGGAGGTCGTGTGCTTGATGCCTCCCAGCGTCTCGACCGCGTGGCCGATGTCGTTATCGAAGACGGACGCGTGGCCGCCATCGATCCTCCCGACGGCCAACTCCCCCTGGGCGATCCAACCGTGGTCGATGCCCGCGGTCTAGTGGTCACGCCGGGCTTCGTTGACATCCACGCCCATCTCCGCGTGCCCGGATTCGAGTACAAGGAGGATCTGGCCAGCGGCACGCGTGCGGCGGCGGCCGGCGGCTTCACCACCGTCTGCGCCATGCCCAACACCAATCCGGTCATCGACTCGCGCAGCGTGGTCGAATACATCCTGGATCAGGCGGCCACGGATGCCGTGGTGCGTGTCCACGTCTTGGCCGCCATCAGCCTCGGACAGGCCGGCAAGCAACTGGTAGAGATGGGCGATCTGAGCGATGCCGGGGCCATCGGCTTTACCGACGACGGCATCCCCGTCGCCAGCTCCAAGCTCATGCGCCACGCCCTGGAATACGCCGCGCAACTCGGGCGGCCCATCAGCAACCATGCCGAGGATCGCGCGCTGACCGCTGGCACCACCATGCACGAAGGCCTCACGTCCATGCGCCTGGGCCTTCCGGGCACCCCGCGCCAGGCCGAGGAGATCATGCTGGCGCGCGACCTGCTCCTGGCCGAATTAACCGGCGGGCGCTACCACTGCATCCACGTCACCTCCGGCGGGTCCGTTGACTTCATCCGCCGCGCCAGGGACCGGGGCGCCAACGTCACCGCGGAGGTGTCGCCGCACCACCTGACGCTTACCGACACCCTGGTGGCCGGTCGCACCGAGCCCGTCAGCGCCGCGCTGGCGCCGTACGACCCCAACACCAAGGTTGCCCCTCCTCTCCGCGAACAAAAGGACTGCGATGCCCTGCTCGCGGCACTTCGCGACGGAACCATCGACTGCATCGCCACCGACCACGCGCCACACGCCCTGCACGACAAGGACCTGGAATTCGCCAACGCCGCCGTGGGCTTTACCGGTCTGGAGACCGCCCTGCCGCTGGTCCTGACCCTGGTTCATGATGGCCGCCTGGATTTGGTCGACGCCGTGCGCTGCCTCACCGTCGAACCCGCTCGCTGCTACGAGCTTCCCGGCGGAACCCTCCAGCCCGGCCAGCCAGCCGACGTCACGATCTTCGATCCAGACGAGGAATTCGTCGTCGAACCGTCGCTGCTGTTGTCCAAGGGTAAGAACACGCCGCTGGCCGGCATGCCAATGCACGGCGTGGTCCATCACACATTCGTCGACGGCGTTGAAGTCTTCAACCGTGCGTCGCTGGAGCCGGTAGGCGCGCGTGCCGGCTAGCGACAACGCCGTCCTCGCTCTCGAGACCGGCGACACGTTCTTCGGCTTCGCCTTCGGCGCGGAGGCGCCCGGCGCCGGCGAGGTCGTCTTCAACACCAGCATGACCGGCTACCAGGAGATTTCCACCGACGCGTCGTACCGCGGACAGATCGTCGTTATGACCTATCCGCTCATCGACAACTACGGGGCCAATCCTGACGACGTGGAGTCGCGTCGCCCCTGGATTTCCGGTCTGGCCGTGCGTGAACTGGCCCCGACCCACAGCAATTGGCGCCAGCAAAGCGACATGCACTCGTTCCTGGCCCAGCATGGAATCGCGGGCATCCAGGGGATTGACACACGCGCCCTCACGCGCACGCTCCGAATCAAGGGCCACAAGCGCGGCGTTCTTCGCCGCGCCCCGGCAAGCGTGGCCGGGGGGATCGATCGCTTCACCTGGATTCGCGGCCATTCGCCCGCCGCCAGGTCCTGGGCCGACGAGCAGGTGCAGGCCGCGAAACGTGTGCTCCCGTACAGCGAGCAGCGCTACGTGGCCGAGGTCACCACCTCCGACCGCCAGGTGGCCGGCCCCGTCCGCTGGGCCCCCTGGCCAACGCCGCCCCAGCGGGCCAACTCGCCCCGCATCGCGCTGCTAGACGTCGGGGTCAAGACCAACATCGTGCGCTCTCTCGTCAGCCGTGGCTGTCATGTCGACGTGCTGCCGTACGGGGCCAGCGCGCACGAGGTTGAGGCCACCGAGCCCGACGGCGTCGTCGTCTGCAACGGTCCCGGCGACCCCGAGCAGGCCGATCGAGCCATCGATACCGTCCGCGACCTGATCGGCAAACTACCGCTGATGGGCGTCTGCCTGGGCCATCAGATTCTCGGCCTCGCGATTGGCGCCACCACCAGCCGCCTGCCCTACGGTCACCGTGGCGCCAACCAGCCCATCAAAGACCTCGAAACGGGCCGCGCCCACATCACCTCCCAGAATCACGGATTCCAGGTGGACGCGGCGTCGATTCCCCCGAGCAGCGGCTTCCGGGTCAGCCACGTCAACCTGAACGACGGGTCGGTCGAAGGCCTGGCGCACGACTCGCTCCCCGTCTTCTCCGTCCAGTACCACCCGGAGGCCAGCCCCGGCCCGCAGGACAACCAGTACCTCTTCGACCGCTTCCTCGACCTCGTCGACGACCACCGCCGTTCATGACTCGATCCAACCTGCTCGCCTTGCCCCATGTCTGACCTCTCGTCAGTCCTCATCGTCGGCTCCGGCCCCATCGTCATTGGTCAGGCCGCGGAGTTTGACTACGCCGGCACACAGGCCTGCAAGGCCATGCGGGAGGAAGGCGTCCGCTCGATCCTGATCAATTCAAACCCGGCCACGATCATGACCGACGAGGACATCGCCGACCGCGTCTACATCGAGCCGCTGACCGTTCCTCTCATCGAGCGAGTCATCGCGCGCGAACGTCCCGATGGCCTGCTGGCCTCGATGGGCGGCCAAACCGGGCTCAACCTGGCCGTGGATCTGGATGATGCCGGAGTCCTGGAGAAATACGGCGTGCGTGTCCTGGGCACGCCGATCGAGGCCGTCCGCGACGGCGAGGACCGCGAGCGCTTCCGCGCCCTGATGCAGCGCATCGGCGAACCCGTCCCCCAGAGCCGCACGGTCACCTCGTTGCCCGAGGCCTGGGAGTTCGCCCAAACCTGCGGCTTCCCGCTCATCATCCGCCCCGCCTACACCCTTGGAGGCAGCGGCGGCGGCGTGGCCTACCACGAGGACGAGTTCGAATCCGTCGTCTCCCTCGGGCTACAGACCAGCCCCATCCGCCAGGTGCTCATCGAGCGCTCGCTGATCGGCTGGAAGGAAGTCGAATACGAGGTGATGCGCGACGGCGCCGACAACTGCATCACCGTCTGCAACATGGAGAACTTCGATCCGATGGGCGTCCACACCGGCGACTCCATCGTCTTCGCCCCTTCGCAGACGCTGAGCGACAAGGAGTACCAGATGCTCCGCAGCGCGTCGCTCAAGATCATCCGCGCCCTGGGCGTCGAGGGCGGCTGCAACATCCAGTTCGGGCTGGACCCGAATTCCTTCGACTACTTCGTAATCGAGGTCAATCCACGGGTCAGCCGCTCGTCCGCGCTCGCCTCCAAGGCCACCGGCTACCCCATCGCCCGCATCGCCGCCAAGATCGCGCTGGGACGCCGCTTGGATGACCTCCGCAACCCCATCACCCAGACCACGTCGGCGGCGTTTGAGCCGGCCCTGGACTACGTCGTGACCAAGATCCCCCGCTGGCCGTTCGACAAATTTGCGCGTGCGGACCGGCGGCTGGGCACCCAGATGAAGGCCACCGGCGAGGTCATGGCCATCGAACGCACCCTCGAAGCCTCGCTCAACAAGGCCGTGCGCGGCATGGAGAACGGCGGCCGCACCCTGCTCTGGGAAGACACCGAGTGGCAGTCCAACGAGTCCGCCATCTGGTGGCGCATCGAGCATGCCCACGACGAACGGCTCTGGGCCGTCATGGCCGCCCTGCGGCGCGGCGCAACCCCCGAGGAAATCAACCGCCGATCCGGCATCGACCGTTTCTTCCTCGATAAGCTCGCCAACATCCTGGCTACCGAGCGCCGCCTGCTGGCCGAGCCGCTGACGCCCGATCTGGTCTGGCACGCCAAGCGCCAGGGATTCTCCGACGCCATGATCGCCTCGCTCGGCGACACCCTGCCCGAGCGGGTTCTCGAGCTGCGTGAAACCGCCGGTATGCGCCCCACCTACAAGATGGTTGACACCTGCGCGGCCGAATTTGACGCCGCGACGCCGTACTTCTGGAGCACCTACGAATCCGAGAACGAGGCCCTGGTCAGCGGCGAGCCGGCCGCCGTTGTGCTTGGCAGCGGTCCGATCCGCATCGGACAGGGCATCGAGTTCGACTACTGCTCCGTGCACTCTGCCTGGGCGTTGGAGGACGCTGGACGTGAAAGCGTGCTCATCAACTCCAATCCGGAAACGGTGAGCACCGACTTCGACACATCCACTCGCCTCTACTTCGAAGCCCTGGACGAGGAAAGCGTCGCCGAGGTGCTCCGTAACGAGGCGACGAATGGCTCAGCCCCGCCCATCGTGACCCAATTCGGCGGACAGACAGCCATCAATCTGGCCGGTCCGCTCTACAACGCAGGATTCCGCATCGCCGGGAGCGGGGTCGCCGCCATCGACGAGGCCGAAAATCGTGACAAGTTCGACCGCTTCCTGGAACGTCTCGGCATCCTGCGTCCACCCGGTGCTGCCGTCACACGCATTCGCGACGCCCTGGATGTCGCCGACGGCCTCGGCTACCCGGTCGTAGCACGCCCGTCGTACGTCCTTGGGGGCCGCGCCATGCAGGTCGTGGACGACCGCGAGGAGCTCGAGAGTTATGTCGAGAAAGTCACCCAGCCGTCACCCGAACACCCCGTTCTCATCGACAAGTACCTGCAGGGGCGCGAGGTCGAAGTAGACGCGATCTGTGACGGCCGTGACTCCCTCATCCCCGGCATCATGGAACATATCGAACGTGCGGGCGTGCACTCCGGCGACAGCTTCGCCGTGTACCCCCCGGTCAGCGTCACCCCAGATGAGGAGGCCGTCCTCCTCGACTACACCCAGCGCATCTGCGCCGGCCTGCGCGTCCGTGGACTGGTCAACATCCAGTACGTGCTCTTCGGCGGCCAGGTCTACGTGCTGGAGGTAAACCCGCGCGCCAGCCGCACCGTGCCATTTCTGAGCAAGGCCACCGGCGTGCCCATGGTCAAGCTGGCCACCCGGGTGATGTTTGACGCGACTCTCGCCGACCTCGGCTACGAGCCTGGCCTGGTCCCGTCGCGTCCCCTGTTCGCCGTCAAGGCGCCCGTGTTCTCCACGGGCAAGCTTTCCGGCGTCGACACCTACCTCGGCCCCGAGATGAAGTCCACCGGCGAGGTCATGGGCGTGGACGCCACGTTCCCCGCCGCCCTCCACAAGGCCATGATCGCCTCCGGCATCGACGTGCCGGCCAGCGGCGATCTGCTGGTGTCGATCGCCGACCGCGATAAGGCCGAGGCCGCCCCCATCATCGCCGACTTCGCCGATCTCGGGTTCGGCCTGCTGGCCACCGACGGCACCGCCGATTACATCGAGACCCACCTGCAACTCCCCGTACGACGGGTAGGAAAGATGCGCGGCGGCAGTCCCAACGTGGAGGACTTTATCCGCGAAGGCCGTGCGGCCTTGGTCATCAACACCCTCACCGGACGCCGCGAGGCAATCCAGGACGGCCACTACATGCGCCGCGCCGCCGCCGAGACCCGGACCCCCTGCCTGACCTCCCTGGACACGGCGCGGGCGCTCGCCGACGCCCTGCGCCGGGCCCGCGGCGAGTTCGACGTGCGGACGATCGACGAATACCGCATGTCTCCCGCATGACCCGGCGGATCGAATCCGCCCGCGTCCTGCGCAACACGCGTATCACTGAACGGCTCTGGTGGTGCGAGTACGAAGCGCCCCAAATCGCCGCCAGCGCCCGTCCTGGTCAGTTCGCACACGTCCTCTGTAGCGCGCCCGATCAGCTCGATCCGTTGCTACGCCGGCCGCTCAGCTTCAGCCGCATCGAACCCGACCGCGGACGGGTAGCCTTCCTGATCGACACCGTCGGCCGCGGCACGGCCTGGCTCGTGGATCAGCCGGAGGGGTCCGAAATCGACATGCTGGGCCCCCTTGGCGGCAGCTTTGTCTTTCAACCGGACAGTACGCGGGCGCTCATGGTCGGCGGCGGCATCGGCCTGGCGCCGCTCATCGCGCTGGCCGACCTTGCGCCGGCCCGCGACGTACAAGTGCGCTTGCTCGCTGGCGGCCGGGACGCGCCTCAGGTCACGCCGGAAGAGTGGTTGGACTCGAGCGTCGACTACCGGATCGCCACCGATGACGGCGCCCTCGGCCATCACGGATTCATCACCGACTTGGTCCCGGACCACTTCGCCTGGTGCGACCAGATCTTCGTCTGCGGCCCAACGCCCATGATGCGCGCCATGGCCGAACTCACCGACGAGCTAACGGCTACCCACGGCCCCCGCCCCGCCTTCACTTCGCTTGAGGCCCGCATGGGCTGCGCCATGGGCGTTTGCTATTCCTGCGTCGTCCAAACCACCAACGGTCCCCAGCGCGTCTGCCACGACGGCCCCGTCTTTCCCCAGTCCGCCCTTACCTGGACCTGGCACCACGAACCAACCGCATCTGCGCCAACTGTCGGCTAGGAAACCTCCAGCTTCGCGCCACCGTTCGCGTCGCGCGCTTTCGTGACGCGACAGCGGACCGAATAGGTCCAGTCGGCTTTGGCCTCAATCCAGCCGTTGATGTCCGGGTGCGAGCTGAGAGCGGCGTGGACTTCCGCGAGCTGGCCAGCGCTGACTCGGTTGGCGGCTGTCAGTACTGGCCAGAGCCGAGCTTCCGGAGGCACGGACTTGCGGCCGGCGCGCGAGTCCAGAAGCAGGGTCAAGACGTGATTGACCGTCAGATGCCAACCCGGCTCGATACCCAGAATCTCCGCGGCGAGTTCAGGCCGGTGAACGTGCCGCTCGGCCAGGGGGCGGCCCACCGCAGCCAGGCAAGCAACGGGAATCACCAACGTCGCGCCGGCCGGCATGGCGGGTTCGTGGTCCGCGGGTGCCTTGAGCAGGCGGCGACGGGCGCCGTCGGCTTCCACGATTAGGACATCGGCGCCGGACGCACGCAGCAATTCCGGGGCGAACTCCGGCTGAAGCCCGTTGTAGCGGCGCGGGGTGGGCGCGGCGGTGACGACGGTGATGACGGGATGCGCGTCCAGCGCCGCTGGTAGCTCGTCAAGCCAACGGTCGGGAGGCACGACCAGCAGCCTAGGTGAGCGGGCTAGCGACGGCCGGTGAATATTTGTGGACTTGGTTGTGACCACGCGCAGGCCGCGCGCCGCCAGCGCGTTGGCCAGGGCGAACATGGTGGTGGTCTTGCCGCCGGCGCCCACAATGGCGGCGATATCGCCGGGTCCGGCAATGTCAGCCAGTGAGCAGATTGACACGGCGCTTGAGGTCATGGGGCAACCCTTCGTGTCCTCCCCGGAGCGTCACGCGCCACGGCGGCGCCGGGTTCTAACGGTGCCGCGCGTACACTGCGAGCGGGTTTCCATGAACAGGGGTTGTGCATGCCCTGCGCGTTGATTACGGGCATTACGGGCCAGGATGGCTCATATCTGGCGGAGTTCCTGCTGGAGAAGGGGTACAAGGTCGTCGGCGTCGTCCGTCGCACCAGTACCGAGAACAACGGTCGGATCCAGCACCTGCAGGACGATCTGGTGCTGGAGCCGGGCGACTTGCACGATCAGTACTCATTGATCGAGATCATGCAGCGGCACCGGCCGGACGAGGTGTACAACCTGGCGGCGCAGTCGTTTGTCGCGGCGTCGTGGCGACAGCCGGTGCTCACCGGCGAGGTGTCGGCGTTGGGTGCGACTCGGGTGTTGGAAGCCATTCGCGCGGTGGATCCCACTATCAAGTTCTACCAGGCGTCAAGCAGCGAGATGTTCGGCCAGGTGCAGGAATGGCCGCAGAGCGAAACCACGCCGTTCTATCCGCGCAGCCCCTACGGAGTCGCCAAGCTCTATGCCCACTGGATCACGGTCAACTATCGAGAGAGCTATGGGATGTTCGCCTGCTCCGGCATCTGCTTCAACCACGAGTCGCCGCGGCGCGGCCTGGAATTCGTCACGCGCAAGCTCAGTTATTCGGCGGCTCGGGTGTACCACGAAGTGGTGCAGAACGTCCCGTTCGGCGACCTGTCCACCCGTCGAGACTGGGGATACGCGCCGGACTTCGTACGCGGCATGTGGTTGATGCTCCAGCAGGACGAGCCCCGCGACTATGTGCTGGCAACGGGCGAGACGCACACCGGCCACGAGTTCGCCAACCTGGCGTTCGGTCACCTGGGCCTTAACGCCCAGGACCACATCACCATGAGCGAGGACCTATTGCGGCCAGCCGAGGTGCATCGCTTGATTGGGGATCCTTCGGCGATTCGCAACGATCTGGGCTGGGAACCGTCGGTCACCTTTGAGGAGTTGGTCCGCATCATGGTGGACGCCGACATGGAACTCGTGGCTAATGAGATCGCGCACGCGGAAATAGCCGCCGGCCGCAGCGCGAGCTAAGTCTGGCGCGAAAGGTGACGGGTTCGGTCCTCGTTACCGGAGCGTCCGGGTTCATAGGTTCGTACACAGTGGCGGCGTTTCGAGACGCCGGTCGCGACGTCGTGGGATCTTCCTTCGGCGGCGACGACAGTCTTGTGGCGCTGAATCTGCGCGATGCCGGGCAGGTTGATGGCGCGATAGCTCGCGTGCGGCCGTCCGTTGTCGTGCATCTGGCGGCCATTGCCAATCCCGGCGAGGCGCAGGCGGATCCCGCGCGGGCGTACGACGTGAATGTGCTCGGGCAGCTGAGACTGATCCAGTCGCTGCTGCGGCATGCGCCCGAGGCTCGCCTGGTAGCCATGAGCAGCGCCGAGATCTACGGCCGGATCGAGACTGGCGAGTTGGTCAGCGAGGACGCGCCGCTGCGGCCGGCATCGGTGTATGCGGCCACCAAGGCGGCGGCGGATCTGCAGGCGCTGCAATACCATCTGTCCGACGGACTGGATGCGGTGAGGTTGCGTTTGTTCGGCAGTGTTGGACCGGGACGTTCGACCGACTACTTTCCGGGCCGCCAGGTGCATGCCGTGGCGGCCATTCTGGACGGACGGACCGAGCCGGTCGTGCCGACCTTCAGCTTGGCGGGAGCCCGCGACTACGTGGACGTGCGCGATGTTGCGCAAGCCATCGTGGCGGCGGCTGAGCGGGGACGATCCGGCGCGGTTTACAACGTGGCGACGGGACGTGCCTGGCCGCTACGGCAGATCGTCGAACGCTTGATTGCGATCGGCGGCATTCGCGCCGAGATCCACGAGGAACGCAAACTACCACCGGGACGGCACGGCGCCGTCGTTGCCGGCGACGCCACCCGCTTGCGCTCGGACACCGGCTGGCAACCTCGAATCACTATGGACCAGTCGCTGCGCGACGCGCTGGTCCACGCCCGCCAGGCAGCGGCGGCGGAGGCTTAGGGCGATGGCTCTGACCGAAACCCCCATCAAGTTCGGTACCGACGGCTGGCGCGCCGTCATCGGCGGCGACTACACGTTTCGCAACGCTGGCCGGGTGGCGCAGGGGTTTGCGACCTTCGTGCGCCGCAACTGGCGCTGGGAGAACGGGATCGTGGTCGGCTACGACCGCCGTTTCGGTTCGGAGCGCTTTGCTGCGCACGTCGCGTCGGTGCTGGCCGGCAACAGCATTCCCGTGCATCTCGTGAACGCTCCGTGCCCAACGCCCGTGGCGGCATTCAGTACCGCTGACCTGCGAGCCGCCGGCGCGGTGATGATCACCGCCAGCCACAACCCGCCGGCTGACAACGGGTTCAAGGTCCGCACGGCCACCGGCGCGGCCGTGGATCCGAATGCGCTGGCGCTGATCGAGGATGCTGTGGCGGCCGTCGACGGAGACGCAGTGCGATTCCTGGACGTCGAGACGGCCGAGCGGGCCGGTTTGCTGCGCGAGTTCAGTCCCGACGCGGCCTATCTCGACCACGTGGCCAACCTGGTGGACCTCGAAGCGCTGCGCGCCCGCGCCATGCGGGTGGTGGTGGACGCGATGTATGGATCGGCGGCCGGTTGGCTGCCACGCATTCTCGAGGGCGGGCGGCTTGACGTGACGGAGATTCACAGCGACTGGAACCCGCGGTTTCCCGGATTGGCACGCCCCGAACCGATTCCCCCGCAGACGGATGAGGTCGCGCAGGTGGTTCGGGACACATCGGCTGCTGTGGGCATCGTGACCGACGGCGACGGCGACCGGCTGGGGGTCGTTGACGAGCATGGCGCCTTCGTAGACCAACTGCGCACGATCGGCCTGCTGGCGTACTACTTCCTCGAGCACACAGGATCGCGAAACCCCCTGGTAAAGACCCTCACAACCTCGTCAATGCTGGAACGCCTGGGGCAGCAGTACGACGTCCACGTCGAGGAAGTCGGCGTGGGCATGAAGTTCGTGGCCCCGGCCATGCGGAACCTCAACGCCGTGCTGGGC